>NZ_SPVF01000161.1 GCF_004614185.1 Zemynaea arenosa
GGCGCTGGCGCGGCAGGTGCCGGCGTGGGGTGAACAGGCGCTGGCGCGGCGACAGGTGCCGTCGGTGCCGGTGCCACGGGAGCGGACGCCGGGGCAGCGGTGGGCGGCGTGTATGCGGCAGGAGTCGGTGCCGGGGCTACGGCCGGAGAGGATGCCGCGGGGGCGGGGGCTGGCGCTGGCGCGATAATCGTCGGAGTCTGCGATACCGAAGCCGCAGGCTCACTGGCTTTCGGCTGCGGCGCCACAAAGGGCGTGTCGGCCGGCGTGGCCGGAGCTGGTGCGGCGGATGGCGGGACGGCGGTGTATGGCTCGGCGATCTCGCGCTCTGCCGGCGTAGCGGAGGCGGGCTGCGCGACGGGCGCCTGCGTTGCGGACGGAGCCTGCGGCGCGACGGGCGCCTGCAGTGCGGGTTGCGGGGCAACCGGTGCGCCGCGATCCCCTGCGTCGCTCACCGTTTCGCGCGCAGGCTCCACGGCGGGAGCCGCGGGCTGCTCGTCCGCCGTCTCGCCGCGGAAGAACGCGGTGATCGACGACATGAAGCCGCGCTTTTCAGGTTCTGGGGAAGGAGCGAGGGGTGCTTCAGCAGCGGGAGCGGAAGGCTCAACCTGTGTGGGCACCTGGCTCTCGGGTTCTGCCTTTTTTTTCTTAAAGAAGCTAAACATGAGCGAAAGTGGGAGGTCCTGCGGGACGCGCCCCGGCACAGCGGGGCACTCTGAATCGCGGTATTTTACCAGAGCGGTCCGCGCGCCCGAGGCCCCGGAGCAGTGCCCGAAGCCTCAGCAACACCGTCAGCCCGCCGCCTGGTGCCGTGCGCGCCAGATCGCCACGCAGCCCGCGATATCGTCCAGTCCCACCACGTGCACGCCCGCGAGATGGCGCCGGGCCGCCGCCGCCGACGCGCCGCCGGCCCAGACTTCGACCGCGTCGCCGAGCCGTTGGCGCAGTTCCGTCACGTTTTCGACGGTCGCGCGCACGGAAGTGGACAGGGAAAACGACAGCCCCACCACGTCCGCACGCTGGGAGCGCACGGCCGCCACGATTTCCGCGAGCGGCGTCTGCACGCCGAGCGAAAGCACGTGCGCGCCTTCGAGCACCAGGAGCGCCTCCGCCATCAGCAGCCCGATGCCATGGCGCTCGACTGGCACAGTGGTCAGCAGCACGCGCGGCGAGGGTGCCGCATGGGCCGCCCGTGCCGCCGCAGCGGCGATGGCCGCATGCAGCACCGACTCCAGCGCCTCCGCAAACAGGTGCTCCTCGAAGACCGCGATGTCCCCGGCCTCCCACGCATCGCCCACCATGCGCGCCAGCGGCGCCGCGACGTCGAGCACAAACGCCCGCAACCCGCGCGCCTCGACCGCGTGGCCAAGGCGCTGCCTCAACTCCGGAATCCGATGCGCCTTGAGCAGCTCGATGAAGCCGATGAGTTCCGCCAGATTCTCGGGCGGCGGGGGCGCTGCGGGCGCGAACTTGGCCGCCATCTCCGCCAGTTCGCTGGTCGGGTGATGCATGATCTTCCCCGGCCGGTAGCCGTGGTCGAGCAGCCGTTTCACCAGCCGCAGACGCTCCACGTCCTCGCGCGAATAAATGCGCTCCCCGTGCGGGTCGCGCTGCGGCTTCGGAAAGTCATAACGCCGCTCCCACACGCGCAGCGTCTCCTTCGCGATCGCGCACTCGCGCTCCACGTCGCTGATTGTCAGTTGGTCCATATCCTTCATGGAACGCAATTCTACCGCTTTCCCATTTTGTCCAGTACAAAACCCCCTGGGGTCAGGCACCGCTTCCCCCTTGGGGTCAGACCCCAGCCAGTTATCCACAGCTGGCTTCATTCGGAAAATGGGATATTCACACCCCCCGGGGTCAGGCCCCGGGCGGAAACGGCGAGGCCTGACCCCGGTTGAGGGGGCGCAAGCGGGGGAGGGGTTCCGCTTGCGGGGGATTATTTGGTGGCGGCCTGGGCGGCGGCGCGGAGGGCGTCGAGCGTGGCGTTGGGGGTGATCAGGTTGCCGTCGTAGCGCAGTTCGATCAGGGCGGGGAGGGAGGCGTCGCGGGTGTGCGCCAAGGCGCGCGCCAAGGCGGGGGCGAAATTGGCGGTCGTTTCGACCATCTCGCCGTGGGCGCCAAACGCGCGCGCCAGGGCGGCAAAGTCGGGGTTCGCCAAAGTCGTGCCGGAGACGCGGCCGGGATAGGTTTTCTCCTGGTGCATGCGGATGGTGCCGAACATCGAGTTGTTGAAGACGATGATCACCACGCCGGCCTTGTACTGCACCGCCGTCGCCAGCTCCTGTCCGTTCATCAGGTATTCGCCGTCGCCCGCGAAGGTCACCACGGTGCGCTCGGGGTGCACGATCTTGGCGGCGACGCCGGACGGCACGCTGTAGCCCATCGCGCCGCTGGTCGGGGCGAGCTGGGTGCGCATGCCGCCGTAGCGGTAAAAGCGGTGCGCCCAGGTGGCGTAGTTGCCGGCGCCGTTGGTGATGATGGTGTCATGCGGGACGGCCCGCATCAGCTCCTGCACCACCTGCCACAGGTCCAGCGGCGCGCTGCCGTCCTTGAAGATCGGCGGCTGTTCCTGCCACGCGGCCAGTTCCGCCCGCGCTTCCACGACTGCCGAGCGCCACGCGGAAGCATCCACCGGCTCCATCGCCGCCAGCATCGCGCAGGCCTGCGGTGCGCCGGACGCGATCATCAAATCGGCCTGGTAGACGCGGCCCAGCTCCACCGCGTCCGTATGAATGTGCACCAGCTTCTGCTTCGGCACCGGCGCATCCAGCAGCGAGTAGCCGCTGGTGGTCATCTCCCCCAGGCGCGGGCCGATGGCGATCACCAGGTCCGCGTTCTTCACGCGTGCAGCGAGTTTCGGGTTGATGCCGATGCCGACATCGCCCACGTAGTTGGGGTGGTCGTTGTCCAGCAGGTCCTGGAAGCGGAAGGTGCAGCCGACCGGCAGCGCATTGGCCTCGGCAAAACGGCGCAGGTCCGCGCAGGCCTGTTCATTCCACGTGCCGCCGCCCAGCAGGACGATGGGGCGCGAAGAAGCAGCGAGCATGGACCGCAGCTCCGCCATCTGCGCCGCCGACGGAGATGCCTGCACCGCCTGATAGCGCCGGGTATCGGCAACCGCCGCGCGGTCCACCAGCATGTCCTCCGGCAGGGCCAGCACCACCGGGCCCGGACGCCCGCTGGTCGCGACCTGGAAGGCATGCGCAATATATTCAGGGATGCGGTCCGCGCGGTCGATCTGCGCGACCCACTTGGCCATCTGCCCGTACATGCGGCGGTAGTCGATCTCCTGGAACGCCTCGCGCTCCACGAAGTCCCCGCCGACCTGGCCGATGAAGAGAATCATCGGCGTCGAATCCTGGTGTGCCGTGTGCACGCCGATGGACGCATTGGTCGCCCCCGGTCCGCGCGTGACGAAGCAGATGCCCGGCTGGCCGGTCAACTTGCCGTAGGCCTCGGCCATGAACGCAGCGCCGCCTTCCTGGCGGTTGATGATGAAGCGGATCCCCGAATCGTGCAGCGCATCCAGCACATCCAGGTAGCTCTCGCCCGGCACGCCGAAAGCGGTGTCCACGCCGTGGACCTTGAGTGCGTCGACCAAAATCTGGCCACCGGAGCGGAGCGGATGCGTCATTTCGTTCTACCTCAGGGATCAAGTGATCCGCCATTCTAGCCAGCCGCCCAGGCACCGGCTTTTGAAATAACGACACGCTTTTTCCAAATTCTTCACGGAACTGTTGCCCTCGAATGAGGGCTTTGATAATGTTGCCACCATGAAAGAAGACGATTTCGAAAAGCTGGTGCGCCGCCTGGAGGTGGACGCCACCATCAGCCCGCGCGCCTTCCGCACCAAGGTCGCGCTGATTTCCGTGGCGGCCTATCTCGTCCTGTTTGGCCTCATGGCCGCGCTGGCGACCTATCTGTATCTGTGCTGGACCTTCTTCCAGGGCCACGCGTGGGCGCTGGTTAAGCTCGGGGCGATCGGCCTGGCCGTCGCGATCCCGCTCTACATCGTGGTGCTGCGCGTGCTGTTCATGCGTTTCAAGCCGCCCACCGGGCGCGCCATCACGCGCGCCGAGGCCCCGCGCCTGTTCGAGACCCTCGACAAGCTGCGCGCCAAATTGAAGGGCCCGAAGATCGACCACGTGCTGATCGACCGCGACTTCAACGCGGCCATCGTGCAGCACCCGCGCTTCGGTCTCGCGGGCGGCCACACCAACTACCTGATTCTCGGCCTCCCTTTCCTGCTCGGGATGGCGCCCAACGAAATGCTGGCCGTGATCGCGCACGAATACGGCCACCTGTGCGGGAACCACAGTAAATTCTCGGCCTTCATCTACCGCCAGCGCCACACGCTGGGCGCCCTTCACGCGCAGGTCACGGAGACCAGCGAACCCGAATGGTCCGACCGCATCCTCGCCCGCCTGCTCGGCTGGTACGCGCCGATCCACAACGCCTACACCTTCGTCCTCTCGCGCCAGAACGAGTACGAGGCCGACCGCGCCGCCATCGAGGTGGCCGGGCCGGCCGCACATGCCGGTGGCCTGGTGCGCTCGCAGCTGCTGGGACGCTGGGTCGGGGAGCGCTACTGGTCGCGCATCTATGAAGAAGCCGAGCGGGCGATGCGGCCCGCCTTCATGCCGTATGCGTCGATGCGCACCGCCTTCAAGGCCTGCCACGACGAGTGGTGCACCTCCGAGCGCCTGGCCGAGGAGTGGGAGCGCAAGGCGGGCCTCGTGGACACCCATCCGTCCCTGCGCGAGCGCGTGGACGCCGCCGACATCGCGCCCCAGCTGCCCTCCGTGCCCTCGGTGACCGGGGCCGACGCCTTCCTGGGCGCGAACGCCACCGCCGCTCTCATCGCGGAGTTCGACCAGGACTGGTGGAAGGAAGAGCGCCCGTCGTGGGAAGAGCGCTGCAAGTACGTCACCCGCTCCAAGGCCCGCCTCATGGAGCTGAACGCGGTGCCGTTGACCAGCGTCCCGTTGATGGACCTGCAGGAGTTCGCGTACCTCACCTGGGAGTTCGACGGCGCCAAGGCGGCCAAGCCAATCCTCGAACACCTGATGCGCCAGCCGGGCGGCCCGTTCCCGCGCGCATCCTATGCCTACGGCCGCATCCTGCTCGATGAAGGTGCGCGCCGTGGCCTCGACTACCTGGAAGAAGCGGCCCGCAAGGACCGCACCCTCGCCGAAGCCTGCGTGCGCTCCGGCTGCGAGTACCTGATGGAGAAGGAGGGCCAGGACGCTGCGCAGGAGTGGTTCGAGCGATTCGCCGCCACCGCCACCGCCTGACGCCGCAGGCCCCGCAGCCCGCCGCGGTTTGCGGCGCCCCGTCCCCACGCGGTACAATGCGCGCCGATGCAAGCCAGACAGCCGCTGGCCAGAGCAGCAATGCGATGGCGGGAGGAAGGTCCGGACTCCATAGAGCAGGGTGACGGTTAACGGCCGTCCGCCGAAAGCCTCGCAAGAGGTATAAGGCGAGGAACAGGGCCACAGAGACGAGCGTATTAAGTTACGGTGAAACGCGGTAACCTCCACCTGGAGCAATCCCAAATAGGCACGCGATGAGGTGGCTCGCCGAGCGTGCGGGTAGGGAGCTTGAGCGCCTGAGCAATCCGGCGCCTAGAGGAATGGCTGTCATAGCGGATGCCGCAAGGCGGACGCCGTAACAGAATCCGGCCTATCGGCTTGCTTCACTTTCTTCTCAACGGGATGGGATGACGATGACACGCTATGTGCTCGCCCTCGACCAGGGCACCACCAGCTCGCGCGCCATCCTGTTCGACCTCCAGGGCCAGCCGGCCGGCATGGCGCAGGAGGAGTATCCCCAGCACTTTCCGCAGCCCGGCTGGGTCGAGCACGACCCGCTGGACATCTGGAGCAGCCAGCTGCGCGTGGCGCGCCAGGTCCTCAAGGACGCGCATGTGGACGCGTCCCAGGTCGCGGCCATCGGCATCGCCAACCAGCGCGAGACCACAGTGCTGTGGGATCGCGCGACCGGTGTCCCCGTGGCCCCAGCCATCGTCTGGCAGGACCGCCGCACCGCCGAGGCCTGCGATGCCTTGCGCGCCGCGGGCAAGGCGCCGCGCATCCAGGCCAATACGGGTCTTGAACTCGATGCCTACTTCTCCGCCACCAAGCTCGCCTGGCTGCTGGAGCACGTGCCCGGCGCCCGCGCGCGGGCCGAAAAGGGTGAGCTGTGCTTCGGCACCGTGGACAGCTGGCTCGCCTTCAAGCTCACCGGGCGCCACGTCACCGACGTGTCCAACGCCTCGCGCACCATGCTCTTTAATATCCACCTGCTGCGCTGGGATGGCGAGCTGCTGGACCTGTTCGGCATCCCGGACACGGTGCTGCCCGAGGTGGTGGCATCGAGCGAGGAGGTGGGTCTCACGCACGCACATTTGTTCGGCCACCCGATCCCGCTGACCGGCATCGCCGGCGATCAGCAGGCCGCGACCTTCGGGCAGGCCTGCCACCGGCAGGGCATGGTGAAGAACACCTATGGCACCGGATGCTTCATGCTGATGCACGCGGGCGCGCAGCCGGTGGCGTCGACCAATCGTCTCCTGTCCACGGTCGGCTGGAAGATTAATGGGCGCACCGACTATCTGCTGGAAGGCTCGGTCTTCATGGGCGGCGCCACCGTGCAGTGGCTGCGCGATGGCCTGGGCATCATCCAGCAGTCGGCGGACGTGGAAGCGCTGGCGCTGTCGGTGCCGGACAATGGAGGTGTGTATATGGTCCCGGCCTTCGCGGGCCTTGGCGCGCCGCACTGGGACCCGTACGCGCGCGGCACCCTGGTCGGCATGACGCGCGGGACCACCAAGGGCCACATCGCGCGCGCCGCGGTGGAGGCCATCGCCTATCAAAGCGCGGAGCTGCTGGACGCCATGCGGCGCGATGCCGCCTGCCCCGTGACGGAAATGCGGGCCGATGGCGGCGCGGCCCGCAACGACACGCTGATGCAGTTCCAGGCCGACCTGCTGGGCGTGCCGGTGGTGCGCCCGCGCGTGACCGAAACCACCGCCCTCGGCGCGGCCTATCTCGCCGGTCTGGCGGTCGGCTTCTGGCGCTCGCGCGAGGAAATCGCCGCGCAATGGCAGGCCGAGCGCCGCTTCGAACCCCGTATGGCGGACGACGAACGCGCCGAGCGCATGGCCCGCTGGGCGCGCGCGGTGGAACGTTCCACCGGATGGGCGGCACACGCATAGGCAGCCGCAGACGGCCGAGTTGCCTCCGCACCACGCTGTTGTCTTCGAGTCAGCTTTTCTTTCCCCTCCAGTGATCGCCCTCGGAGCGCAAAACCCATGTGTACACATGAGGTAGCACTTTCAGTCTCTTTCGTAAGTACCTAATTTTACAGCACATTTTCTTGAGCGCTCACTTCACAAAAAGTGTGCTAAGTCCTTGGTTTCATTGAAAATTTTTGTGTTTTTCCCGGGCAAAAACGCTTGACCCTGCCGATGGGTTCCCTTAAAGTGGGCGGACGTGTGAAAAAGTGGTGGATTGTGGGAGGAAGTCCCAGCGCCAACATCGCTTCACTGTACGTACAATCACCTCGGCCAAGGTCCAAAAATCGTGTTTCAAGGCGCATCCGCCATCAATCTCGATGCCAAAGGAAGGATGAGTATCCCTTCCAAGCATCGCGACGCACTGCAAGTCCAGTGCGAAGGACGCCTCACGCTCACGAAACATCCCCACGGTTGCCTGCTGCTGTTCCCCCGCCCGGTGTGGGAGCAGCACCGCGAACAGATCGCCAAATGGCCGATGTCGGCGCGCGCCTGGCAGCGCATCTTCCTCGGTAACGCCTGCGACGTCGAATGCGATTCGGCAGGCCGCATCCTGATCTCGCCCGAACTGCGTGCCGCCGCCGGCCTGGCCAAGGACGTCACGCTGCTCGGCATGGGCTCCCACTTCGAACTGTGGGACTCCGCCAAGCTGGCCGAAGACGAAGCCGACGCCGTTGCGGGCGGCATGCCCGAAGTCCTCTCCGATTTTTCTTTCTAAGAGGACGCGCGATGACCACCCCCGCGATGGCTGGCTTCCAGCATCGGACAGTCCTATTAGACGAAGCCGTGGACGCGCTCGACCTCACCGGTCCGCGCGCCGACGGCATCTACATCGACGGCACCTTTGGCCGCGGCGGCCATTCGCGCCTGATCCTGTCGAAGCTCGGCGCCAAGGCGCGCCTGTATGCCTTCGACAAGGACCCGCAGGCCATCGCCACCGCCCAGCAGATCGCCGACACCCGCTTCGAGATCGTGCATGACTCGTTTGCCACCATGCGCGAAGCGCTCGGCGAGCGTGGCGTGCACGCGGGGCAGGTGGACGGCATCCTCCTCGATCTCGGCATCTCCTCGCCCCAGGTGGACGACGCGGAGCGCGGCTTCTCCTTCCGCCAGGACGGCCCGCTGGACATGCGCATGGATACCACTCGCGGCATCTCCGCTGCGGAATGGCTGGCTACGGCCTCCGAACAACAACTGGAAAAGGTGATTCGCGATTATGGGGAAGAACGGTTTGCTTTTCAGATTGCAAAGGCGATTGTTGCTGGCCGGGCAGTCGAACCAATTCGTGGCACACGACAGCTTGCCGGTATCGTGGCAGGCGCGGTCAAGACACGCGAGAAGGGCAAGGATCCGGCCACACGGACCTTTCAAGCTATCCGGATTTTCATCAATCGGGAGCTTGAAGACCTCGAAGCGGGTCTAGACGCGGCTTACGCGATGCTCGCTCCCGGGGCGCGCCTGGCGATCATCTCCTTCCACTCGCTGGAAGACCGCATGGTCAAGCAGTTCCTGGCCGCCAAGGCCAAGGCCCCGCAGCCGGACCGGCGCCTGCCGATCAAGGCGGCCGATCTGCCGCAGCCGGAGATGAAGCTGATCTCCAAGATGAAGCCCTCGGATGAAGAAGTCGAGGCCAATCCGCGCGCCCGCTCGGCGGTGATGCGCGTGGCCCAGCGCCTGTCCGCAGCTTCGGGAGCCCTGCAATGACGGCCAAGATCAATGCGATCCTCTGCCTGCTGCTGGTGGCTTGCGCGCTGTCGCTGGTGAACGCGCAGTACAAGGCGCGCCACCTGTTCATTGAACTGGAACGCTCCAAGTCGGAGACCAAGAAGCTCGACGTCGAATGGGCCCAGCTCCAGCTGGACCAGTCGACGCTCGGCAAGAACGCGCGCATCGAGGAGATCGCGCGCACGCAGCTCAACATGGTGCCGCTGACGCCCCAGCGCACCCAGTATCTGACGAAAGGCCAGCCATGAAAGCGCGGGTCGCGGCTTCCAAAGGCGTCGCCTTCTCCAAGAGCCCCGTGCTGGCGGTGCGCCTGCCGAACTGGCGTTCGCGCGTCGTGCTGTTCGTGCTGTTCGTGGCCTTTGCCGCGCTGGCAGGGCGCGCCATCTGGCTGGGCGCCGTGACCGACCACTTCCTGCAGAAGCAGGGCGAGGCGCGCTACGCCTTCACCCAGGACCTGCCCGCGGTGCGCGGCAAGATCCTCGACCGCAACGGCCAGGTGCTGGCCTCGTCCACGCCGGTGAAGGCCGTGCTGGCGTTCCCGGAAGACGCGCGCAAGGCCGCGCCGGAAAAGCTGAAGGAACTGGCCAAGCTGCTGGAGATGACGGACGAGGAACTGGCCAAGAAGCTGGAGTCGGTCCGCACCACCTACCTGCGCCGCCAGGTCGAGCCGGAGATCGCCAAGAAGGTCGAGGAACTGGACATCGACGGCATCGAGACCCGCAAGGAATACAAGCGCTTCTACCCGCAGGGCGAAGTCGCGACCCACGTGGTCGGCTTCACCAACGTGGAAGACAAGGGCCAGGAATCGATCGAGCTGTCGATGCAGAAGGTGCTGGCGGGCCAGCCGGGCAGCCGCCGCGTGATCCGCGACCGCCTGGGCCGCATCGTGGAGGACATCGGCTCCATCAAGGAACCGCACGACGGCAAGGACGTGACGCTGGCGCTGGACTCCAAGCTGCAGTACATCGCTTTTACGCAGGTGAAGGAGGCGGTCGAGAAGTACCACGCGAAGGCCGGCGGCGCCATCGTGCTGGACGTGCACACAGGCGAGATCCTGGCGCTGGCCAACTGGCCTTCGTACAACCCGAACGACCGCTCCAAGCTGACCGGCGAGCAGCTGCGCAACCGCGTGCTGACCGATACCTTCGAACCGGGTTCCACCCTCAAGCCGCTGACCGTGGCGCTGGCGCTGGACAAGGGCCGCGTCACGCCGGACACGGTGTACGACACGGCGCCCGGCCGCATCGTCATCGGCGACAAGACCGTGCGCGACTCGCATGCGCATGGCCTGCTGACGGTTGCGCAGATCATCCAGAAGTCCTCGAACGTGGGCATGGCCAAGATTTCGCTGCCGATGCCGTCGCAGGATATGTGGGAGATGTTCACCAAGGTCGGCTTCGGCCAGCAGCCCAAGATCGGCTTCCCCGGGGCGGTCGCCGGCCGGGTGCGGCCCTTCAAATCGTGGCGCCCGATCGAGCAGGCCAACATGGCGTTCGGACAGGGCATCTCGGTGTCGCTGGTGCAGCTGGCGCGGTCCTACATGATCTATGCGCGCGATGGCGACATGATCCCGCTGTCCTTCCTCAAGGTGGACGAGAAGCCGCAGGGCACCCAGGTCATCTCGCCCAAGACCGCGGCCCAGATGCGCGCCATGCTGGAAACCGTGGTGAGCCCGGAAGGCACCGCGCCGCAGGCCCAGGTGCCCGGCTACCGCGTGGGCGGCAAGACCGGCACTGCGCAGAAGGTCATCAACGGCCGCTATTCGCAATCGCATTACATCGGCTCCTTCGCTGGCATCGTGCCGATGTCGAACCCCCGCTTCGTGATCGCGGTGATGGTGGACGATCCGATCGGCCCGATCCACACGGGCGGCGGCGTGGCCGCGCCGACCTTCGCGCTGCTGGCGGCGAACGCGCTGCGCGCGGCCAACGTGCCGCCGGATTCCAGCGTCACCAACATCATCATCCCCGCCAACTCGAACGAGGAGGCGTTCTGATGGCCGCACCCATGAACATCGACCAGATCTGCGCCTGGATCCGCGAGCAGGCCCCGCGCGGCGCACTGGCCTCGGACTCGCGCCGCATTCAGCGCGGGGACGTGTTCTTCGCCTACCCGGGCGATGCGGGCGACGGGCGCGCGTTCATCGAGAAGGCCATCGAATCCGGCGCCGCCGCGGTGGTGTACGAGGAGCGTGGCTACGCGTGGAACACCGAGTGGACCGTGCCGCACCTGGCCGTGCTTGAATTGAAGAAGAACGCCGGCCCGATCGCGCACGTCTGCCAGGGCATGCCGGACAGCGGCATGTTCACCGTCGGCGTCACCGGCACCAACGGCAAGACCTCGTGCGCGGTCTGGCTCGGCCAGGCCCTGTCCCGCGGCGGCGCGCCGGCGGCGGTCATCGGTACGCTGGGCGTGGGCATGTTCCGCGGCGCAGGCGAGGTGGAGTTCGACGTTACCGGCTACACCACGCCGGATGCGGTGCTGCTGGCGCAAAAGCTGGCCGAGGTACGCGATGCGGGGGCCAAGTCGCTCGCCATCGAGGTCTCGTCGATTGGTTTGGTGCAGGGCCGCGCTCTGGGCATGCATTTCGACGTCGCCATCTTCACCAATCTCACGCACGACCACCTGGACTTCCATGGCGACATGGAGAGCTACGAAGCCGCGAAGCGCCAGCTGTTCGACTGGCCGGGCCTCAAGACCGCGGTGCTGAACCTGGACGATCCGGCGGGCGTGCGCTTCGTCGAGCATCTGCGCGCCACGCGCCCGCAGGTGCAGGTGATCGGCTACACGCTGCATGATGTATCCGTGCAGCCGGACCTGGACGGTGTCTGGACCCTGCGCGCGGCGCAGTTCCGCAGCCGCCACGCGGGCACGGAATTCCAGCTGCAGTCGCCGCGCGGCCAGGCCACGGTCAAGACCCAGCTGGTCGGCAACTTCAATATCAGCAATGCGCTGGCCGTGATGGGCGCGCTGCTGGCCAAGGGCATGGCGCTGGACGAGGCGATCGACGCCATCGAAGCGCTGGTGCCCGCGCCCGGCCGCATGCAGCAGGTGGGCGGGCAGGATGCGCCGATGGTCGTCATCGACTACGCGCACACCCCGGACGCGCTGGAGAAGACTCTCGTCACGCTGCGCCAGGTGGCCAAGGACCGTGCCGGGGAACTGTGGTGCGTGTTCGGCTGCGGCGGCGACCGCGATCCGGGCAAGCGCCCGCAGATGGGCCGCATCGCGCAGATCGCGCAGCATGTGCTGGTCACCAGCGACAATCCGCGTAGCGAAGACCCCAACAGCATCATCGAGCAGATCGTCGCAGGCATGGATCCGCAGGCTGAGAACTCATCGTTCCAGGCCATCGAGGACCGTGCCGCCGCCATCCTGCATGCTGTGCGCCAGGCCGCGAAGCAGGATGTCATCCTGCTGGCCGGGAAGGGCCACGAGCCCTACCAGGAAATCAAGGGCAAGAAGCTTCCGTTCTCCGACGCCGACCACGCCGCGCTGGCGCTGGCCGCCCGGGCCACCATGTTGAGACCACACTGATGCACGGCTCCCTCGCACACATGATCGCGTCGCTCGCCGGCGCCCGGATGACGCAGAACGTGGCATTCGATGGCGTCTCGACCGACAGCCGCAGCGCGCCTGCGGGCTCGCTGTTCGTCGCGCTCAAGGGCGAGAACTTCGATGCGCACGACTTCCTGCTGCAGGTGGCACAGCGCGGCGTGGCCGCGGTCGTGGTCACTCATCTGCCGGAGGGCGTGAACCTCCCGGCCATCATCGTGCCGGACACGCTGGTGGCGCTGGGCCAGATCGCCAACTGGTGGCGCAGCAAATACCAGATCCCGCTGATCGGTGTCACCGGCAGCAATGGCAAGACCACGGTCAAGGAGATGATCGCTTCCATCCTCGCCGCGGCGCATGGCGAAAACGACCGCCTCGCCACGACCGGAAACCTCAACAACGAGATCGGCGTGCCGCTGACCGTGATGCGCCTCGAGCCGCACCACAAGTCCGCGGTGGTGGAACTCGGCATGAACCACCCCGGCGAGATCGCGCGCCTGACCGCGATCGCCGCGCCGACTGTGGCGCTGGTGAACAACGCGCAGCGCGAGCACCAGGAATTCATGCACACCGTGGAAGCCGTGGCGCGCGAAAACGGCTCGGTGATCGCGGGCCTGCCCAACAACGGCACCGCCGTGTTCCCGAGCGACGATGAGTACACGCCGATCTGGCGCGAACTCGCCGAACAGCGCGGCCAGCGCCAGGTCATCACTTTCGGCTTCGACGACAGCGCGACCGTAACATGCAACCATTTGGTTGCATATTCTGGCGGCACGCTGCATGTGACGGTGCGCGGTGCGCAGCCTGCGTCCTTCGACGTGACGCTCAACGCCTTCGGCCTGCACAACGTGCGCAACGCGCTCGCCGCCATCGCCTGCGGCCTGGCCGCTGGCATCGGCATCGACGCCATCCAGCGCGGGCTGGCAGCCTTCGCCCCCGTGAGCGGCCGCCTGCAGCGCAAGACCGCGACCAGCGGCGCCACCGTCATCGACGACAGCTACAACGCGAATCCGGATTCGGTCCGCGCCGCCATCGACGTGCTGGCGCAGGCTCCCGCTCCGCGCATCCTGGTGCTGGGCGACATGGGCGAGGTGGGCGACCAGGGCCCTGAATTCCACAAGGAGGTGGGCGACTACGCCGCCGCCCGTGGCATCGACACCGTGTACGCAACCGGGGAGCTGGCGCGCCACCTCACCGGCTCGGGCGCGGTGCACTTTGAGCAGTTCGACGAATTATTGGCAGCACTGGATTCAAGACTGGGCAGCAAATCTGACGCAACTGTGCTGGTAAAAGGCTCGCGCTTCATGAAGATGGAGCGCGTGGTCTCGCACCTGATTGGACTTCAACACACCGGCAAGGATGCCCACTAAATAACATGCTGCTCTGGCTCGCACAGTACTTCCAGCAAGACCTCGGACCACTCCGGGTCTTCAACTACATCACCTTCCGCGCGATGGCGGCGATGATCACCGCGCTGGTCATCGGCCTCGTGTGCGGCCCGCGCGTGATCGCCTACCTGACCCGCATGAAGGTCGGCCAGGCCGTGCGCGCCTACGGTCCGGAGACGCACCTGAAGAAGCACGGCACGCCCACCATGGGCGGGGTGCTGGTGCTGATCGGTATCGGAATCTCCACGCTGCTGTGGATGAACTTCTCGAACCGCCTGATCTGGCCCGTGCTGGTGGTGACCGCCGGTTTCGGCGCGGTGGGTTGGGTGGACGACTACCGCAAGGTGGTCTACAAGGACCCGGAAGGCATGCGCTCGGCCGAGAAGTACTTCTGGATGTCGCTGGTCGGCATCGCCGCTGCGTTCTACCTCGCGTTCTCGGTGTCCGCGGCCACGCCACGCGAAGTGGCGGAACTGATCTTCCAGTGGATCCAGTCCGGCTTCGCGATGAACCTGCCGCCCAAAGCCGACCTGATCGTCCCGTTCTTCAAGACCATCAGCTATCCGCTGGGCGTGTGGGGCTTCATCGCACTGACCTACTGCGTGATCGTCGGTTCCTCGAACGCCGTCAACTTCACCGATGGCCTGGACGGCCTGGCGATCATGCCGACCGTGATGGTCGGCTCCGCGCTCGGTATCTTCGCCTACCTCACCGGTTCGGCCACGTACTCGAAGTACCTGTTCATCCCGCACATCCCCGGCGCGGGCGAGCTGCTGATCTTCTGCGGCGCCATGGCCGGCGCGGGCCTGGCCTTCCTGTGGTTTAACGCGCATCCGGCCCAGGTGTTCATGGGCGACGTCGGCGCGCTGGCACTGGGCGGGGCGCTCGGCACCATCGCCGTGATCGTGCGCCAGGAGATCGTCCTGTTCATCATGGGCGGCATCTTCGTCGCCGAGACGCTGTCCGTGATCATCCAGGTCAGCTGGTTCAAATATACGAAGAAGCGGTACGGCACCGGGCGCCGCGTGTTCCTCATGGCGCCGCTGCACCACCACTTCGAACAGAAGGGCTGGAAAGAAACCCAGGTCGTGGTCCGCTTCTGGATCGTGACCATGATGCTGATCCTCGTTGGCTTGTCGACCCTGAAACTGCGCTAAGCGAATGAACTACACAGGCAAACACGTACTCGTGCTGGGGCTCGGAGAATCCGGGCTCGCGATGGCGCAGTGGCTGCACCGCTGCGGCGCGCGCGTGCGCTTGGCCGACACGCGGGAAGCGCCCGCGCGCCTGGACGCGCTGCGCACCGCGGTGGCGTCGGCGGAGTTCGTGCATGGCGAGTTTGGTCCACATCTGCTGGACGGCGGCATCGACTTCGTGGCCGTGAGCCCGGGCCTGGCGCCGACGCGCGAGCTGGCCCTCATCAACCCGGCGGCGCAGGAGCGCAGCATCCCGGTGTGGGGCGAGATCGAGCTGTTCGCCCAGGCGCTGGCGCACTTGAAAGAGCACGAGCACTACACGCCCAAAGTGCTGGCTATTACCGGCACCAATGGCAAGACCACGGTCACCAGCCTCACTGGCCTGCTGTGCCGCCGCGCGGGCTTGAGCACCAAGGTCGCGGGTAATATCAGCCCCGCCGCGCTGGATGTGCTGCGCGAGGCGCTGGACGCCAACGCGCTGCCGGCGGCCTGGGTGCTGGAACTGTCCAGCTTCCAGCTGCACTCGACCTATTCGCTGAACCCGGACGCCGCCACGGTCCTCAACATCACGCAGGACCATTTGGACTGGCACGGCAGCATGCACGCTTACGCCGCCGATAAGGAGCGCATCTTCGGCGCGGACACCATCCGCATCCTCAACCGCGACGATCCGACCGTGATGCAGATGGCCTTCGGCGCGACCGCGGGCAGCGTCACCTTCGGCACCGACGAACCCACTCTGCCGGAGACCTACGGCCTGGTGTTCGAGCGCGGCGTGACCTGGCTGGTGGAAGCCGTCGGCGCCGACGACGAGGCACCGAAGAAGCGCAAGAAGAACGAGCCGCCGCCGCCGGTCGAAGTCACGCTCAAGCACCTGATGCCGTCCGACGCGCTGCGCATCCGTGGCCTGCACAACGCTTCCAACGCGCTGGCGGCGCTGGCCCTGTGCCGCGCCATCGGCCTGCCGATGGTGCAGCTGCTGCATGGCCTGCGGGAATACCAGGGCGAGCCGCACCGCGTGGAACTGGTCGCGGCCATCGACGATGTCGAGTACTACGACGATTCGAAAGGCACCAACGTGGGCGCCACCGTGGCCGCGCTGCAGGGCCTGGGCAAGTCGTTCAACGCGAACCAGAAGATCGTGCTGATCGCCGGTGGCGACGGCAAGGGCCAGGAGTTCGACCCGCTCGCCGAACCCGTGAGCCGCTACGTGCGCGCGGTGGCCCTGATCGGCCGCGACGCCCCTGCCATCCGCGCCGCCCTGCAGGGCACTGGCGTTGAGCTGATCGACTGCGCCACGCTGCCGGACGCCGTGCAGCGCGCGAAAGAAGCCGCACAAGCCGGCGATGCCGTGCTGCTGTCGCCCGCCTGCGCCAGCCTGGACATGTTCACCAATTACGCGCACCGCGCGCAGGTGTTCGTGGAAGCTGTCCGTGAGATCGCGCTCGAGAAAGGGCAGGAGCTCTGATGGCCTTCCAGATGCCCTTCAAGTTCTCCGGTTCATCGGCCGACGCCACGATCGCCACGCGCGCGCGCCCGTCGCTGATGATGGAATACGACCAGCCGCTGGTCTGGGTGGCGATCATCCTCATGCTGTTCGGCGTGGTGATGGTGTATTCCGCCTCGATCGCGCTGGCCGATTCGCCGCGCTTCGCGGGCTATACCAGCACCTACTTCCTGCAGCGCCAGGTGTTCTTCGTGGTCTTCGCGATCTTTGTCGGTTTCATGACCTTCAAGGTGCGCATGGAGACCTGGCAGAAAATGGCGCCGCTCCTGTTCCTGGCCACGCTGTTCCTGCTGTTCCTCGTGCTCATCCCCGGCATCGGCCTGGTGGTCAAGGGCGGCCGCCGCTGGATCAACCTGCGCGTGTTCGGCCTCCAGCCCTCGGAGCTGATGAAGATCGTGATCGTGCTGTACGCCGCCGACTTCACGGTCCGCAAGCAGCAGTACATGCACAAGCTGACCAAGGGCTTCATGCCGATGGCCGCTGCCGTCGGCTGCGTGGGCTTCCTGCTGCTGATGGAGCCGGACCTGGGCGCCTTCGGCGTGATCACCTGCATCGCCATGGGCATCCTGTTCCTGGGCGGCTTCAACGCCGTCTGGTTTGGCGGCATCGGCGGCGTGCTGGTGATGGTGTTCTCGACCATCATCGCCTTCTCCAAATTCCGCCGCGAGCGTCTGTTCGCCTACCTCGACCCGTGGCAGGAAGAGAACGCGATGAACAAGGCTTACCAGCTCACGCACTCGCTGATTGCCTTCGGGCGCGGCGAGATCTTTGGCGTGGGCCTGGGCGGCAGCCTGGAAAAGCTGCACTACCTGCCGGAGGCGCACACCGACTTCCTCCTGGCCGTGATCGGCGAAGAACTGGGGCTGGTGGGCGTACTGGTCACGATCGCGCTGTTCTACTGGATCGTGAAGCGCGCCTTTGACATCGGTCGCCAGGCGATCGCGCTGGACCTGACCTTCAATGGTCTGGTCGCGAAAGGCATCGGCATCTGGATCGGTATCCAGACCTTCATCAACATGGGCGTGAACACCGGCCTGCTGCCCACCAAGGGCCTGACGCTGCCACTCATGAGCTATGGCGGCACCGGCGTGGTTGTCAACGGCATCGGCCTGGCGATCCTGCTGCGGGTCGACTACGAGAACCGCGTGAAGATGCGGGGAGGCTCGGTATGAAGCGCCTGATGATCATGGCAGCGGGCACCGGTGGCCACATCTTCCCCGGCATCGCGATCGCGCAAACGATGCGCCAGCGCGGCTGGGACGTGTCGTGGCTCGGCACCGCGCATGGCATGGAGCAGGACATCGTGCCGAAGCACGGCATTCCGATGGATGCGATTGAATTCTCGGGTATGCGTGGCAAGGGCTTGGGCCACACGATCTCCGGCGCGTTCAAGCTGGTACGCAGCTTTTTCACCTGCCTGGGCTACATCGGCAAGCGCCAACCCGATGTGGTGCTGGGCATGGGCGGCTACGTGACCGTTCCGGGCGGGATGATGGCGCGCTGGCGCGGCAAGCCGCTCGCGCTCGTGAACGCGGATGCGGCGCTGCTCCTGTCGAACAAAACGCTGGCACCGCACGCGCAGCGCGTGCTGTTTGGCTTCCCGGCCGATTTTGGCGTGGCCAAGGACAAGGCGGTCGTCACCGGCAACCCGGTACGCAGCGAGATCCTGGCCGTGGAACCGCCGCAGACCCGTTTCGACGACCGCAGCGGGCCGCTGCGCATCCTGGTGGTCGGGGGCAGCCTTGGAGCCAAAGCCCTGAACGACGCGGTACCGGCGGCGCTGGCGCTGATCCCGGCGGAGGTACGCCCGGTCGTGACCCACCAGTCGGGCAAGAAGAACATCGACGCATTGCGCGCCGCGTACGCGCAGGCAGGCGTGCAGGCGACGGTGCTGGACTTCATCGACGACATGGCTGGTGAATACGAGCGCGCGGACATCGTGATCTGCCGCGCGGGCGCCATCACCGTGTCCGAACTCACCGCTGCGGGCGTGGCCAGCATCCTGGTCCCGTTCGTAGCCTCGACCACCTCGCACCAGCGCGACAACGCGCAGTGGATGGAACAGCAAAAGGCGGCGCTGCACCTGCCGCAGCAGGCGCTCAACGCGCACGCGCTGGCGCAGACCCTGCAAGCGCTCACGCGTGAGCAATGTCGTGCGATGGCGATCGCCGCGCAGGCCGTAGGCCGCCGCGACGCCAACGAAGCCATTGCCAACGTGCTCGAACAACTCGCCGAGGGATCGGGGAAAGAAAAAACACAATGAAGCACAAGGTAAAGAACATTCACTTCGTCGGCATCGGTGGCAGCGGCATGAGCGGCATCGCCGAAGTGCTGCACAACCTGGGCTACAACGTGTCCGGCTCGGACCTGGGCAGCAATGCGACCACGCAGCGCCTGGCGGACCTGGGCATCACCGTGATGCAGGGCCACGCCGCCGACAACATCGGCGAGGCCGATGCCGTGGTGACCTCCACCGCCGTCAACGAAGGCAACCCGGAAGTGCAGGCCGCACGTGCGAAGAACGTCCCGATCGTCCCGCGCGCGGTGATGCTCGGTGAGCTGATGCGCCTGAAGCGCGGCATCGCCATCGCGGGCACGCACGGCAAGACCACCACCACCTCGCTGGTGGCCTCGGTGCTGGCGCAGGGCGGGCTCGATCCGACCTTCGTGATCGGCGGCCGCCTGAACTCCGCAGGCGCCAACGCCAAGCTGGGCTCCGGCGACTACATCGTGGCCGAAGCCGACGAATCGGATGCGTCCTTCCTCAACCTGGCTCCGATGATCGAGGTGATCACCAATATCGACGCGGACCACATGGACACCTACGAGCACGATTTCGAAAAGCTCAAGATGGCCTTCGTCCACTTCACGCACCGCCTGCCGTTCTATGGCCGCGCCATGCTGTGCATCGACGACGAGCACGTGCGCGCGATTCTTCCGCACGTGACCAAGCCGGTGACGACCTACGGCTTCGCGGCCGATGCCCAGGTGCGCGCCTTCAATGCCCGCGCGGAAGGCATCCAGATGCATTTCTCGGTGCGCCAGGAGGGCTACCCGGACACCGAATTCGTGCTGAACCAGCCGGGCATGCACAACGTGCTGAATGCCTGCTCGGCGATCGCCATCGCCCGCGAGATCGGCATCGAGGACAGCGCGACGCAGCAAGGCCTCGCAGGTTTCACCGGCGTGGGCCGCCGCTTTACTCGCTACGGCGAGGTGACCGCGCCCTCCGGCGCCACTTTCACCCTGGTCGACGACTTCGGCCACCACCCGGTGGAGATCGAAGTCACGCTGGCCGCCGCGCGCGCCGCCTATCCGGGCCGCCGCCTGTTGCTGGCCTTCCAGCCGCACCGCTACACCCGCACGCGCGACCTGTTCGAAGACTTCGCACGCGTGCTCTCCGCGCCGGACGCACTGGTGCTGGGCGAAGTCTACGCCGCCGGCGAACAGCCGATCATCGCCGCGGACGGCCGCGCGCTGGCGCATGCCATGCGCGCCGCGGGCCGCGTGGAACCTGTCTTTGTCGAGGCCATTGCCGATATGCCGCAGACCATCATGAACGTGGTGCGCGACGGCGACGTGGTCCTCACCATGGGCGCGGGCTCGATCAGTGGCGTGCCCGCCAAACTGACCAGTTTCGATAAGGCTTGAACATCGTGAGCGTTATCTCTCCTGAAGAAGCCAAGGCGCTGGGCAAGGTCGGCGTGCTCTTTGGCGGCCGCTCCGCCGAGCGCGAAGTGTCGATCATGTCCGGCACCGGCGTGCTCAATGCGCTCAAGAGCCAGGGCATCGATGCGCATGCATTCGACCCGGCCGAGCGCACCCTGGCCGACCTGGCCGCTGAAAAGTTCGACCGCGTCTTCATCGCGCTGCACGGCCGCTTCGGCGAGGACGGCAGCCTGCAGGGCGCCCTGGAGCAGCTGGGAATTCCGTACACCGGCAGCGGCGTGGCCGCATCGGCGATCGGCATGGACAAGATCGCGAGCAAGAACATGTGGCTCGCGCGCGGCCTGCCAACTGCCAAGTACGTGACCATCGAGCAGGGCGACGATCTGCAGCCGGTCCTGGCCGCACTCGGCCTGCCGCTGGTGGTCAAGGCGCCGCACGAAGGCTCGTCGATCGGCATCACCAAGGTGGAAAGAGCCGAAGACCTGCAGGCCGCCTACGCCGATTCGGCCAAGTACGACGACACCATCCTCGCCGAGCAGTTCATCGCGGGCCGCGAGCTGACCGTGACCATCCTGGGCAAGGGCAAGCAGGCGCGCGCGCTGCCGATCGTGGAGATCGTGGCCCCGGCCGGGAACTACGACTACAACAACAAGTACTTCACCGACGATACCCAGTACCATTGCCCGGCACCGGTCGATACCGCGCTGACCGCCCGCATCCAGAAAATTGCGGTGGATGCCTACAACGCTGTCGGCTGTGAGGGCTGGGCGCGCGTTGATGTGCTGCTGCGGTCCGCGGACAACGAACCGTTCCTGCTGGAGGTGAACACGTCCCCCGGCATGACCGGCCACTCGCTGGTGCCGATGGCGGCGCGCGCGACCGGCATGAGCTACGAAGCGCTGTGCGTGGAGATCCTGCGCTCGGCGTCCCTGAAACTGAGCAAAGGCTGAAGGCAAAGACGATGTGGCATGACGTCCGGCTCCTCAACGCGACTGCGAACACCCTCATGGGGTTGTCGCTGCTCGCGTGCGTGGCTGGCGGCACCTGGTGGGTCGCGCAGCGGCCGATGTTCACGCTGACCGGCATCACCGTGGAAGGGATCGACAACGCGGACCTCAAGCATGTGAACGTGCTGACCCTGCGCGAAGGCGTGGTTGGGAAGTGGAAGGGCAATTTCTTCACCACCAATCTCGAACAGGTGCGCGCCTCGTTCGAATCCGTCCCCTGGGTGCGCCGCGCCTCCGTGCGCCGCGAGTGGCCCAACCAGCTGATCGTCGCGATCGAGGAGCACGAGGCCCTGGGTACCTGGGGCGAAGAGGGCAAGCTGCTGTCCAAGAAGGGCGACGTGTTCACCGCCAACCTGGCCGAAGCCGAGGCGGACGAAGACCACGCGCTGCCCGAGTTCTCGGGCCCGGAAGGCAGCGAGAAGGAAGTGATGGCGCGCTACGCCGACCTGCGCCAGTGGTTCGCGCCGCTCAAGCTGACGCCAGAGGCGGTCGACCTGTCCAAGCGTTATGCGTGGACGGTCCGCTTCGATAACGGCATGAGCGTGGCGCTGGGCCGCGAGCAGGATGGCCGCACCTTGAAGGACCGCGTGGACCGCCTGGTGCAGGTGTACCCGCAGCTGACCCAGATGACACCGAAAATCGACACCGTGGACATGCGCTACCAGAACGGCCTGGCGATGTTCGCGGAAGGGATGAAGATTCAGGACCCCGCCAAGCCGGTGCGGGCCGTCGCAAAGAAACCGGCAAAACCGTCCAAAACCACAAAGCACATCTAAGAAGTAAACATGACTAAAGACGCGAAAAACCTGATCGTCGGTCTCGACATCGGCACCTCCAAGGTGGTGGCCGTGGTGGCGGAGGTGATGCCGGATGGCCGCCACGAGGTGATTGGCCTCGGCCAGCACGAGTCGCGCGGCCTGAAGAAGGGCGTGGTCGTGAATATCGAGGCGACCGTCGAGTCGATCCAGCGCGCCCTGGAAGAGGCCGAGCTGATGGCCGACTGCAAGATCCGCAACGTGTACGCGGGGATCGCGGGCAGCCATATCCGCTCCTTCAATTCGAGCGGCATGGTCGCCATCAAGGACAAGGAAGTCACCGCGACCGACGTGGCGCGCGTGATCGAGACGGCCAAGGCGGTCAACATCCCGACCGACCAACAGCTGCTGCACACGGTGCCGCAGGAATTCATCGTCGACAACCAGGAGGACGTGCGCGAGCCGATCGGCATGAGCGGCATTCGCCTTGAAGTACGGGTGCACATCGTCACCGGCGCGGTGTCCGCGGTGCAGAACATCGTCAAGTGCGTGCGCCGCTGCGGCCTGGAAGTGTCGGACCTGATCCTGCAGCCGATGGCATCGGCCGACGCGGTCCTGACCAACGACGAGAAGGAACTCGGCGTGGTTCTGATCGACATCGGTGGCGGCACCACCGACATCGCCGTGTTCTCGGATGGCGCGATCCGCCACACGGCCGTGATCCCGATCGCCGGCGACCAGATCACCAGCGACGTGGCGATGGCGCTGCGCACGCCGACGGGCGAGGCGGAAGAAATCAAGGTGCGCTACGGCGTGGCCAAGCAGGTCTTGGCCGATCCGGGCGAACACCTGGAAGTGCCGGGCCTCGGCGACCGCGGCCCGCGCACCCTGTCGCGCCAGGCGCTGGCTGCCGTGATCGAGCCGCGCGTGGAAGAGCTGTTCGCGATGGTGCACCAGGTGGTGCGCGAGTCCGGCTACGAGGGCGTGCTCTCGTCGGGCATCGTGCTGACCGGCGGTTCCGCGATCATGCCCGGCATGGTCGAAATGGCCGAAGACATTTTCCTCAAGCCGGCGCGCCTGGGCACGCCGGACTACCGCGGCCAGCTTGCGGACGTGGTGCGCAGCCCGCGCTATGCCACCGTCCTCGGGCTGCTGCTGGAAGCGAAAAAGCAGTATCTGCGCGGGCATATCGTGACGCGCCAGGATGGGTCGATGAAGGCGGTGTGGCAGCGGATGAAGGAGTGGTTCCTCGGGAATTTCTGATTGGGTGGTTGAGCGGTTGGTGGTGGTTTGGTTTTTCGGGTGGCGAGTTAAAACATTTTTTGGAAATACGCAGCAGTTTTCAATCTCCAGGTCTGATGCCTGGGCATGAGGCCTCGAGCTTGAAAACCGCGCTTTTGAATACAGGAGTTCATCATGGAGTTTGATATGGTCGATAACGCAACACTGGGCACGGTGATCAAAGTCGTCGGCGTGGGTGGTGCCGGCGGCAACGCGGTGCAGCACATGATCAACAAGGGCGTGAACGGCGTGGAGTTCATCGCCGCGAACACCGATGCGCAAGCGCTCGCGATGTCGACCGCGCACAACATCATCCAGATCGGCGAGACCGGCCTGGGTGCGGGCATGAAGCCGGAAGTGGGCCGCCAGCTGGCCGAAGATTCGCGCACGCGGATCGAAGACGCGCTGCGCGGCGCGCACATGGTCTTCATCGCGGCCGGCATGGGCGGCGGCACCGGCACCGGCGCCGCCCCGATCGTGGCGGAAGTGGCCAAGGCGCAGGGCGCGCTGACCGTGGCGGTGGTCTCCAAGCCGTTCTCGTACGAAGGCCAGAAGTGCATGGACATCGCCGAGTCGGGCCTGGAAGAGCTGTCCAAGAACGTGGACTCGCTGATCATCATCCTGAACGAGAAGCTGGAAGAGATCTACGAAGACGAGTCGATGATCGACTGGATGAAGCATGCAGACGACGTGCTGAATAACGCGGTGGCAGGTATCGCGGAAATCATCAACGTCCCGGGCCACATCAACGTGGACTTCAACGACGTCAAGACCATCATGGGCGAGCAGGGCAAGGCCATGATGGGCACCGCGACCGCATCGGGCGTGGACCGCGCGCGCATCGCGGCCGAGCAGGCCGTCGCTTCGCCGCTGCTGGACGGGATCGACCTCTCCGGCGCGCGCGGCGTGCTGGTGAACGTGACCGCGTCGCGTGGCCTGAAAGGTAAAGAGATCAAGGAAGTCATGGCCGCCGTGCGCGCGTTTGCGGCACCGGATGCCTCGATCGCACAGGGTATCGCGTACGACGACAACATGGGCGACGAGATCCGCGTGACCGTGGTGGCGACGGGCCTGGGCAAGGCCAAGAAGAACATGCAGCTGGTCCAGACCCCGATGCTGCGCACCGGGACCGACAACGCCCGCATGATGGCCGGCGGCGGCATCTCCAACGGTGCGGGCCTGTCCTCGGGCTTCGCCTCCGGTTCGGGCGACGTGGGCGGCATGAAGCAGCCGGCCGTGTGGCGCCGCGAGCAGGCCTCGGAGCAGGTGCTGGCGATGCAGAAGAATGGCGTTGAGACCTACGATATTCCGGCTTTCCTGCGCAAGCAGGCTGACTAATCCAGTCAATTAAGCCAGACACCGGGTAAGACGGGTGTTGCGTTGGACCGGCCGGGTGCTCCCGGGCCGGTCCTTTTTTTTGTCCGGGCGCGGCGCCTGCAGAAAACCGGAGGATCGGGCATACTGCGGCCCTTATCAACACTTCAAGACTGGGAGACCACCATGACCATCGCTATTGGCGAGCGCCTGCCGGAAGGCCAGCTGTCCGAATTCATCGAGACCGAAACCGCGGGCTGCTCGCTCGGCCCGAACACCTTCAACGTGGCCGACCTGGCCAAAGGGAAGACCATCGCCATCTTCGGCCTGCCGGGCGCCTACACTCCGACCTGCTCCGCGCAGCACGTGCCCGGCTATGTGCAGCACGCCGCCGAGCTGAAAGCCAAGGGCGTGGACGAGATCTGGTGCATCTCCGTGAACGACGCCTTCGTGATGGGCGCCTGGGGCCGTGACCAGAAGGCCACCGGCATCGTGCGCATGATGGCGGACGGGAATGCGGACTACTCCAAGAAGCTCGGCCTGGACGCCGACTTCTCCAAGCACGGCATGGGCGTGCGCTCGAAGCGCTACTCGATGCTGGTGGTGGACGGCGTCGTCAAGCAGCTCAACGTGGAAGAAGGCGGCAAGTTCGAAGTGTCGAACGCCGAAACCATGCTGAAGCAGCTGGGCTGATTTTACGGGGACCGCATGCTGACCATCGCGCAGGAAGATCCACGCCAGCCGGAGGCCATTGCCATGCTGGCGGCGCTGGATGCGTACTGCGCGGCCCTGTATCCGGCCGAGAGCAACCACCTTCTGACGGTGGACGCGCTGGTGCGGCCGGAGGTCAGCTTCTTCGTCGCGCGCGATGCGGCCGGGCGGGCGCTCGGCTGCGGCGCGGGCGTGGACTGCGGCTCCTATCTGGAAGTGAAGCGCATGTATGTGGACCCGGCCAGCCGCGGGCTCGGTGCGGGCCATGCGCTGCTGCGGGCTGTCGCCTCCGTGGCCGCTGCGCGCGGCTGCGGTGCGCTGATGCTGGAAACGGGCATCCACCAGCCGGAGGCCATCGGCCTGTATGAGAAGGCGGGCTTCGTCCGGCGCGGACCGTTTGGTTCCTATGCCGAGGACCCGCTCAGCATCTTCATGGAAAAGTCCCTGTGACTTCGTCCGGCCACGTCATCCAGGACAAGGGCAACCTGCACAGTATCCAGGCGATGCTGTTCGCGGTCGTCATGTTCGCCGGCATGGACGTGTGCCTCAAGTATCTCGCGGCCGGATATCCGGCCGTGCAGGTGGCGGCGCTGCGTGCGCTGGCCAGCCTTCCGCTGATCGCGGCCTACGTGGGCTGGCGGGGCGCATTGAAGGGCATCACGCGCGCGCCGTATGGCATGCATGCGCTGCGTGCGGCGCTGGGTATCGTGTCGCTCGCGCTGTTCGCGTACGGGCTGCGGCAGTTGTCGCTCGCCGAGGCGTACACCATCTTCTTCGTGGCACCGGGATTGATCACCGTGCTGTCCGTGTTCCTGCTCGGCGAGCAGGTGAACGGGGCCCGCTGGGTCGCCATCGTGGTCGGCCTGGTGGGCGTGGTGATCGTGCTGCGGCCCAGCGCCGAGGGCTTCCTGACGCTGGGTGGCCTGGCCGTGCTGGGCGCGGCGGCGGCTTATGCCGTGTCGAATGTCACCGGCCGCATCGTCGCGCGCACCGAACGCGGGGAGCACATGGTGTTCTGGCTGATGGTGCTGACCGCCCTCGGTGCCACCGCGTGCGCGCTACCGGTGTGGGTGCCGGTGCGGATGGAGCATGCGTGGCTGCTGCTCGGCCTCGCGCTGTTCGGCTTTTTCGCGCAGGTCGCGATCACCGAGGCGTTCGCGCATGGCGAGGCCTCGGTGGTGGCGCCGTTCGAGTACACCGCACTGGCGTGGGGCGTGGCGATCGACTTCGCGCTGTGGGGCGTGCTGCCGGACCGCTATACGCTGCTGGGAGCCGCCATCATCATCGGCAGCGGCGTGTATCTGATCCGCCACGAAACCCGGCACGACAGCGCGGATCACCCCTAGACACCGTCTGCGGCGGCGGGGAGAACCCGATATAATCGCCGGATGCTTAAACAGAGAACCATCAAACAGCTGGTGCGCACGACAGGCGTGGGCCTGCACTCGGGGACCAAGGTCGAACTGACTTTGCGGCCTGCGGCACCGGACACCGGCATCATCTTCCGCCGCGTGGACCTCGATCCGGTGGTGGATTTCCCTGCCAGCGCGGGCATCGTGGGCGATACGCGCATGGCGTCGGTGCTGATCAAGGATGCGGCGCGCGTGTCGACGGTCGAGCACCTGATGTCCGCGTGCGCGGGCCTCGGGATCGACAATTTGTATGTCGACGTGAGCGCGGAAGAGATCCCGATCATGGATGGTTCGGCATCGTCGTTTGTCTTCCTGCTGCAGCAGGCGGGCGTGCAGGAGCAGGGCGCGGCCAAGAAGTTCATCCGCGTGCTGAAGGATGTGGAAGTGCGCCAGGGCAGCGGCGACAATGAAAAGTGGGCGCGCCTGACGCCCTATGATGGCTTCAAGCTGGACTTCTTCATCGAGTTCAATCACCCGGCAGTCGATGGCACAGCGCAGCGCGCGGCGGTCGATTTCGGCGACGTCTCGTACGTGCACGATGTGGCACGGGCGCGCACCTTTGGTTTCATGCAGGACGTCGAAAGCCTGCGCGGCATGGGCCTCGCGCGCGGCGGATCGCTGGAGAATGCGATCGTGATGGACGAATACCGGATTTTGAATTCGGACGGCCTGCGCTACGACGACGAATTCGTGCGCCACAAGATCCTCGATGCGATCGGCGACCTGTATCTGATCGGTCACCCGCTGCTGGCCGGTTACACCGCCCACAAGTCTGGCCACGGCCTGAACAACCTCCTGCTGCGCGCCCTGCTGGAGCAGCCCGACGCCTACGAGGTCGTCAGCTTCGACGAGGTCTCCGCCGCCCCCACTTCCTACGTCCGCCAGATGCAGCGCGAGTGGGCGCTCACATAACCCGTCATCGCATCCCCAGCCGGCCCGCGCGCCGGCTTTTTTTTCGCCAACAAAAGTATCGTATTCCGCCACCGGGGTCAGGCACCTTTTTGAGCTTCCTCAACCTCCCGCAGGCGTTTCCCCCTGCCTTGGGCGCCGGTGCCAGACCCCGGTATTAAAAACAGGGGAATTTGATACCGGGGTCAGGCACCTTTTTGATTTTCCTCAACCTCCTGCAGGAGGATTTTCCCGTCGCGGAACTTGGTGCCAGACCCCGGTATTAAAAACAGGGGAATTTGATACTGGGGTCAGGCACCGGTTTGAGGTGGCGCAAAGGGCGGCGGGGGGAATTTTCGGGCGGGGAACTTGGTGCCTGACCCCGGTAGCGCGAGGCGATACCGGAGAGGGCTCAGCGGCGGCGCGCGGCCAGGCGCTCCAAGGCGGCGATCAGGGGAGCGTTGGCGGGAGTGCGGTCGAGGGATTTGCCGAGGTCTTCAAAGGCGTCGACGGCATTCGGGGGCAGGGACAGCTGGCGCGGGACGTAGTCGGGGGCCGGCGGCTGCACCACCTGCACCTTCAGGCGGATCGATTGCACGTCCCAGCCACGCGTCTGCAGCTTGGCCGTCAACCCTTGGATCTGCTGCTTGAGACGGGTGGCGACGGCAGCGTTGGGCACGGCCAGCACCAGCACGCCCCCCTCGCAGGACAGCACCGCGCACGCGGCGGCCACCGACGGCAGCGCGGCGGCGACGTCCTGCTGCAGCCGCCCCATGCGCATCGCGGCCGGGAGCAGGGCGGCCATCCGGTCGTTCGCGCGCAGGAAATCGGTCGCGCCAAACGAGGTTTGCCGGTTGCGTGTGCCAAAAATGGTGTAGGGGCGTTGATGCGGATCAGACGAGTGCATGGCCCACACGATATCACAGGCGGACAGGGCGATTCCAGCGTCTGTACGGCACTTGTTTTGTTCCCAAGCATCCCCATGTCGGAACTTGCCGCGTGCTAGAATCACAGGCTTTTCAGGCGCCGTTGCCCCGTAGTCATATCATTTTGATAATAAAATAGCATGTCTTTCCTGACCAAGATCTTCGGCAGCCGCAACCAGCGGCTGATCAAGCAGTACCGCAAAACCGTCGCGGCCATCAATGCGCTCGAACCGCAGATGGAACAGCTCAGCGACGCCGAGCTCCAGGCAAAGACCCCGGAATTCAAGGCCCGCATCGAGAAGGGTGAAACGCTGGACGACCTGCTGGTCGAGGCGTTCGCCGTCTGCCGCGAGGCCGCCAAGCGCGTGCTGAAAATGCGCCACTTCGACGTCCAGATGATCGGCGGGATGGTGCTCCACTACGGGAAGATCGCGGAGATGGGCACCGGCGAGGGCAAGACGCTGATGGCGACCCTGCCGACCTACCTGAATGCGCTGGCGGGCAAGGGCGTGCACGTCATCACGGTCAACGACTACCTCGCGCAGCGCGACGCCGAGTGGATGGGCCGCCTGTACGGCTGGCTGGGCATGACCACGGGCGTGAACCTGTCGCAGATGGATCACGACACCAAGCAGACCGCGTACGCCTCCGACATCACCTACGGTACCAACAACGAATTCGGCTTCGACTACCTGCGCGACAACATGGTCTATGACCCGTCCGAGCGCGTGCAGCGGACCCTGAACTTCGCGGTGGTCGACGAGGTGGACTCGATCCTGATCGACGAAGCGCGCACCCCGCTGATCATCTCCGGCCAGGCCGAGAACAACACGGAGCTGTACTACAAGATGAACGAGGTGCCCAAGCACCTCACGCGCCAGATCGGTGAAGAGACCCCGGACGGCAAGGGCAACGTGGAAGTCCCGGGCGACTACACGGTCGACGAGAAGGCGCACTCGGTGCTGCTGACCGAAGCGGGCCACGAGCACGCCGAAGAGATCCTCACCAAAATGGGCCTGCTGCCGGAAGGCGCTTCGCTCTACGATGCGGCCAACATCACCCTGATCCACCACCTGTACGCGGCCCTGCGCGCCCACGCGCTGTACCACAAGGACCAGCATTACGTGGTGCAGAACGGGGACGTGGTCATCGTCGACGAATTCACCGGCCGCCTGATGACGGGCCGCCGCTGGTCCGAAGGCCTGCACCAGGCCGTGGAAGCCAAGGAAGGCGTCAAGATCCAGAATGAGAACCAGACCCTGGCCTCGATCACCTTCCAGAACTACTTCCGCATGTACGGCAAGCTGTCGGGCATGACCGGTACCGCGGACACGGAAGCGTATGAATTCCAGGAGATCTACGGCCTCGAGACCGTGGTGATCCCGCCGAACCGCCCGTCCCAGCGCAAGGACCGCCAGGACCAGGTGTACAAGTCGGCTCAAGAGAAGCACATGGCCATGCTGAAAGACATCCAGGACTGCTACGAACGTGGCCAGCCGGTCCTCGTCGGCACCACCTCGATCGAGAACTCGGAAGTCCTCGCTGCGATCCTGGCCAAGGCCAAGCTGCCGCACAACGTTCTCAATGCGAAGCAGCACGCGCGCGAGGCGGAGATCATCGCGCAGGCGGGCCGTCCGAAGGCGATCACCATCGCGACCAACATGGCCGGCCGCGGGACCGACATCGTCCTCGGTGGTAACGTCGAAAAGCAGATCCAGTTCATCGAAGCGAACGCCGAGCTGTCGGAGGCCGACAAGGCCGCCCAATCGCAGAAGCTGCGCGACGAATGGCAGTCCCTCCACGACCACGTGGTGCGCGAGGGCGGCCTGCACATCATCGGCACCGAGCGCCACGAATCCCGCCGCGTCGACAACCAGTTGCGCGGACGTTCCGGCCGCCAGGGCGACCCGGGTTCCTCGCGCTTCTACCTGTCGCTGGACGATCCGCTCCTGCGCATCTTCGCGGGCGACCGCGTGCGCGCCATCATGGAGCGCCTGAAGATGCCCGAGGGCGAACCGATCGAAGCGGGCATCGTGACCCGTTCCATCGAGTCCGCGCAGCGCAAGGTCGAGGCCCGCAACTTCGACATCCGCAAGCAGCTGCTCGAGTACGACGACGTCGCCAACGACCAGCGCAAGGTGATCTACTCGCAGCGTAACGAACTGCTGGAGACCAAGGACATCGCGGAACTGATCGCGTCCCTCCGCCACGGCGTGTTCACCGACGTGGTGCGCGAGCACGTGCCCGCGGAATCGGTGGAAGAGCAGTGGGACATTCCGGCGCTGGAAACCGCGCTGGCCAACGAGTGGAACCTGCCGGTGCCGCTGCAGCAGATGCTCGGCGAGGACTCGACCCTCAACGACGACGACATCCTGGAGAAGGTGCTGGCCGCGGCCGACGCGTCCTACTCGTCCAAGGTGGAGATCGTGGGCAAGGAAGCCTTCGGCGGCTTCGAACGCAACGTCATGCTGCAGAGCCTCGACACCCACTGGCGCGAGCACCTCGCGGCACTGGACCACCTGCGCCAGGGTATCCACCTGCGCGGCTATGCGCAGAAGAACCCGAAGCAGGAATACAAGCGCGAGGCCTTCGAGCTGTTTGGCACCATGCTGGACCTGATCAAGAATGAAGTGATCCGCATGATCATGACGGTCCGCATCCAGACCCGCGAGGAGATCGAGGCGGCCGAAGCGGCGATGCAGCAGCACGTCGAAAACGTCAACTACCAGCACTCGGACTTCAACCCGAATGCGGCGCCGGAAGACCTGCTGGCCCCGAGCGCGGAAGGCGGTTCGAACGCAGCGCTGGCCGATCCGAGCCTGCAGTTCGGGATGAAGGTCGGCCGCAACGATCCCTGCCCGTGCGGCAGCGGCAAGAAGTTCAAGCAGTGCCACGGCAAGCTGGCCTGATAGCACCTGACGACGAATCGTACTGGGCGCAGATCGCCGCCCAGTACGACGTCTCTCCCTCCTTTCTCAATCTCGAAAACGGCTACTTTGGCGTCCAGGCCAGGCCCGTGTTCGAGGCGTTCCAGCGCTACGAGCGCACCGTCAACCGCGACAATTCTTTCTTCCTGCGCCGTGAGTGGCCTGGACGGCACGCGCACGTCCTGAAGCGGCTTGCCGCCTTCGCGGGCGTCGATGAGGGCGAGCTGCTCATCACCCGCAACCTGATGGAGTCGCTCAACATCATCCTGCAGGGCTACCCGTGGCGGGCGGGCGATGAAGTGGTGTGCGCCTCGCACGACTACGACGAGGTGGCCGAGACGCTGGAGATGGTGGCGCAGCGGCGGGGCCTGCGCGTGGCGCGGGTAGAGGTGCCGCTCAATCCCTCCGGCGATGACGAGATCGTGGCGGTGTACGAAGGGGCATTGAGCGAACACACGCGGGCGATACTGATCACGCACATGGTGCATCGCACGGGGCAGATCATGCCGGTGGCGCGGCTATCGGCACTGGCCCGTTCACGCGGGGTGGACACCATCGTCGATGCGGCCCATTCGTTCGCGCAGCTGGACTTCCGGCTGCCGGATCTCGGCGCGGACTTCGTGGGCGCCAACCTGCACAAGTGGCTGGGCGCGCCGCTGGGCGTCGGCCTGCTGTATGTGAAGCGGGAGCGGCTTGGCGAGATTGCTCCGCTGTTCGGCTCCATGGCGCACGCCGACGGCGGCATCGCGCGGCTGGGGAACGTGGGCACCGTGCCACCCGCGCCCGTCCTGGCCATTGAGGATGCGCTGGATTTTCATGAGTCCATCGGCAGCGCCAGCAAGGAAGCGCGCCTGCGCTACCTGACGCAGTACTGGGTGGCGCGCGTCCGCGGCCTGCCTGGCCTGCGCATGCTCACGCCATCCGACCCGCAGCGCTCCTGCGCGATCGCGGTGTTCGCCATCGATGGCTTGCCTGCCCAGCAGGTGTGCGACCGACTGCTGGAAGAATATGGCATCTTCACGGTCGTGCGGCCGGTGGCGGGCACTCATGGAGTCCGCGTCACGCCGCACCTCTACATCACGCCATCGGACCTTGACCGTCTGGTGGCTGCGTTGCAGGCCATGACCAGGGAGACTCAATGAACCAATGCAGTGCATTTCTCGCCGCCGTTGTGCTTCTCGCATCGGGCGCCGCCGCGGCAGCGGCACCGGACTACGACACCGACTACGCGGGCGGCAAAGACAGCCCGCTCATCTCGCGCTTCAAGGGTTCGACGCTTTTCATGTACGGCGATGAAAGTGCAGGCAGCGCGCGCGTGGTCGGCACGAACAAGGGCAAGCCGGTGCTGCTGCCGGTGGAGGGCCGCATCGCCAATCGCGTCTACTGGTCGCCGCGCGGCGCGAGCCCGCTGGAGGTGCACCGCAACTACCGCCAGGCGCTGGCGGCCGGGGGCTACGAGATCGTCTACGAATGCGAGGAGCTGCGCTGCAAGGCGGACAACACGCAGGATCTGGTCCACAACCTCCCCCGCGAAGTGAAATGGCGAGAGTTTCACCCGATGGTGCAGGGGATCTTCAACAGTGGCAACCGGCCCGGCTTCCACCTGGTCAGCGCGCGCAAGGCGGCAGGGCAGGGCTATGTGTACGTGCAGGTCGCGCTGGCACAGGGCAGTAGCGACAAGCCGTACGTCGGGCGCGTGCAGCAGTTCGTGCAGGTGGTTGAGCCGACGACCATCGAGACCGGCAAGGTCACCGTGGACGCACGGGCCATCGGCGAGGGCCTGAAACGGGACGGGAAGATTGCGCTCTATGGCGTGAACTTCGATTTCAATAAGGCCGTCCTCCGCGAGGACTCGGCGGCGCAGCTGGCCGAGATGGCCAATGCGCTCAAGGCCGCGCCGGCGCTGAAAGTCTTCATCGTCGGGCACACCGACAATCAGGGTGACTTCGAGAGCAACCTCGCATTGTCGCAGCGGCGCGCGCAGGCCGTCGCCGAGGCGCTGTCGAGCAAATATGGCATCGCGGCGGCGCGCATGACGGCGCGCGGGGTGGCCAATCTGGCACCGGTGGCCTCCAACGGCGATGAGCCGGGCCGCGCGCGCAATCGCCGGGTCGAACTGGTGGTGCGCTAGGCAGCGTGTTCCGGGGGCGGGCCATCAGAAAAGTTGGGCCGTCCCCAACAAAAAGTCATCGGCGCAGCGGGCGGCGCGCCGCCTGCGATGGCGGTACAATGGCGCCTTTGAATTTACGCGAACGTCAATCACCATGGCCGTCAATTCCCCCCTGCCTGTCGCCGCCGACCTGAAACCCGTCGCCGGCATCGAACTTGGATACGCCGAAGCCGGTATCAAGAAGCCGGGCCGCAAGGACGTGTTGGTGATGAAGCTCGCCGACACGGCCACCGTGGCTGGCGTCTTCACCAAGAACCGCTTCTGCGCCGCGCCGGTCCAGATCAGCAAGGCCAATCTGGCCGCGGGCGCGAAAATCCGCGCGCTGGTCGTCAACACTGGTAACGCCAACGCAGGCACCGGCGACGAAGGCTTGGCCCGCGCCAGGCAGACCTGTGAGGCGCTGGCACAGGAATTGGGCTGCGCGCCCGAACAGATCCTCCCGTTCTCCACGGGCGTGATCCTGGAGCCGCTGCCGGTGCAGAAGATCGTCGCGGCGCTGCCCGCCGCCATCCAGAACCTCAAGGCGGACAACTGGTTCAACGCCGCGGAAGCCATCATGACCACGGACACGCAGCCCAAGGCCGCGTCGCGCACCGTCAGCATCGGCGGGCACAGTGTGACGATGACTGGCATCTCCAAGGGCGCGGGCATGATCAAGCCGAACATGGCGACCATGCTGGGCTATTTGGCGTTCGACGCCAAGGTCGCGCAGCCAGTGCTGGATGAACTGGTGCGCCACGCGGCGGATCACTCGTTCAACTCCATCACTATTGACGGCGACACGTCCACCAACGACTCGTTCATCCTGATGGCCACTGGCGCGGGCACGCTGGAGATTACGTCGCTGGAGCAGCCGGAGTACGCGGCCCTGCGCGACGCGGTGACCGAGCTGTCCCGCACCCTGGCGCAGATGATCATCCGCGACGGCGAGGGCGCCACCAAGTTCATGACCATCACGGTAGAAGAGGGCAAGGATGTGGAAGAGTGCCGCAAGATCGCCTACTCGATCGCCCACTCGCCGCTGGTGAAGACGGCGTTCTTCGCGTCCGACCCGAACCTCGGCCGCATCCTGGCCGCCATCGGCTATGCCGGCGTGGACGACCTGGACGTGACCAAGCTGAATCTGTATCTGGACGACGTCTGGGTCGCCAAGAACGGCGGCCGCAATCCGGACTACAAGGAAGAAGATGGCCAGCGCGTGATGAAGCAGAGCGAGATCACCATCCGCGTCAAGCTCGCGCGCGGCGCCGCCACGGCCACCGTGTGGACCTGCGACCTGTCGCACGACTACGTTTCCATCAACGCCGACTACCGGTCCTGATTCTTTTTCGCTGTACCGCATGACGCCCCTGGAACAGCTGATCGCCCGCGCGGAAGCGGTGCTGGCGCGCGTGGAAGCCGTGCTGCCGCAGCCACCGCGCGAGCCGGACTGGCAGCGCAGCTTTGCCTTCCGCTGGCGCAAGCGCGCGAGTGGAGGCGCGAGCTGGCTGCAGCCAGTCGCGCATGTGGCGCAAATCCGGCTCGACGACCTCCACAACATCGCCGCGCAGAAGGCTGCGATCGAGCAGAACACGCGCCAGTTCGTGCAGGGCCGCCCGGCCAATAACGTGCTGCTCACGGGTGCGCGCGGGACCGGGAAGTCCTCGCTGATCAAGGCCTGCCTGAATGCGTTCGCGGACCAGGGCCTGCGGCTGATCGAGGTGGACAAGGCCGACTTGGCGGACCTGCCGGACATCGTCGACCTGGTCGCGGGACGCAAGGAGCGCTTCGTGATCTTCTGCGACGACCTGTCGTTCGAGGAAGGCGAGGGCGGATACAAGGCCTTGAAGGTTGCGCTGGACGGCTCGATCTCCGCGCAGTCGGACAATGTGCTGATCTACGCGACCTCGAACCGGCGCCACCTCATGCCCGAGAAGATGAGCGATAACGCGGGCACCACGCACGACGACGACGGCGATCTGCACCCTGGCGAAACGGTGGAGGAAAAGATCTCGCTGTCCGAACGCTTCGGGCTGTGGCTCTCGTTCTATCCCTTCAAGCAGGACGACTATCTCGACATCGCCGCGCACTGGCTGCGCAGCTTTGGCTGCGATGACGCGCAGATCGAGGCGGCACGAGCGGACGCCTTGCGCTGGGCCCTGCAGCGCGGCTCGCGCTCGGGGCGCGTGGCGTGGCAGTTCGCGAAGGCCCATGCGGGCAGGCTTCCCGATGCGTGAGGTGTCCGCCCGTCCGATCGATGTCGCCGTCGGCATCCTGATGAAGCCCAACGGCGATGTGCTGCTCGGCCAGCGGCCCGAGGGCAAGCCCTATGCGGGCTACTGGGAATTCCCGGGCGGGAAAGTGGAGCCGGATGAAGCCATCCTCGCGGCGCTCAAGCGCGAATTCGTCGAAGAGCTCGGGGTCGAGATCACCGAGGCCGAGGAATGGTGCGGCGTGGAGCATGTGTACGAGCATGCGCACGTGCGGCTGCACTTCTTCATCGCGCGCGCCTGGCGCGGCGAGCCGCAAAGCCTGGAAGGGCAGGCGTTCGCGTGGCAGGGCACCGTCGGCGTCGAGCCGCTGCTGCCGGCCACCATTCCACTGATTAGATGGCTCGACGCGCTGCGCTACGGGCCGCACGAATCCAAAACTACCTGAAGGACCGCTGTGAAAGTTATCGTTCTTGGCAGTGGTGTCATCGGCACCACGACCGCGTACTACCTGGCCAAGGCCGGGCATGAAGTCACCGTCATCGACCGCCAGCCGGGTGCGGGCCTGGAGACCAGCTTCGCGAATGCGGGCGAGGTCTCGCCGGGCTACGCATCGCCGTGGGCCGGGCCGGGCGTGCCGGCGAAGGCCGTCAAGTGGCTGACGATGAAGCATTCGCCGCTGGTGGTGCGGCCGTCGCTCGATCCGGCGCAGTGGCGCTGGATGTTTTCCATGCTCGCCAACTGCAACCAGAAGAGCTATGAGATCAACAAGGGCCGCATGGTACGGCTGGCCGAGTACTCGCGCGATGTGCTGATCCAGCTGCGGCGGGACACCGGCATCGCCTACGACGACCGCGCGCAGGGCACGCTGCAGGTGTTCCGCACGCAGAAGCAGCTCGATGGCGCGGCGGGCGACATCGCGGTGCTGAAGGAATACGGCGTGCCGTATGAGGTGCTGGATGCGGCGGGCTGCACGCGCGCCGAGCCGGCGCTGGCGCGGGTGCAGGACAAGATCGTGGGCGGCCTGCGGCTGCCGGGCGACGAGACGGGCGACTGCTTCATCTTCACGCAGCGGCTGGCGGAGATGGCGGCCGCGCTGGGTGTCAAGTTTGTGGCGGGCGTCACGATCCAGCGCGTGAAGTATGAGGGCGACCGGATCACGGGCGTGGTGACGTCCGCGGGCGAGCACAGGGCGGATAGCTACGTGCTGGCGCTGGGCAGCTACTCGCCGCTGATGCTGCGCGAGCTCGGGATCAAGATCCCGGTGTACCCGGTGAAGGGCTACTCGATCACGGTGCCGATCACGGATGCCGCAGGCGCGCCCGAATCGACGGTGATGGATGAGACCTACAAGGTCGCGATCACGCGCCTGGGCGACCGGATCCGCGTGGGCGGCACGGCGGAGCTGGCGGGCTACGACCTGACGCTGCGGCCGGCGCGGCGCGAGACGCTGGAGCATTCGGTGAACGATCTGTTTCCGCTGGGTGGCGACACGTCCAAGGCCACGTTCTGGTGCGGCCTGCGGCCGATGACGCCGGACGGCACGCCGGTGGTCGGCCCCACGCCGTACCGTAACCTGTTCCTGAATACCGGCCATGGCACCCTGGGCTGGACCATGGCGTGCGGTTCCGGCCGCGTGCTGGCCGACATGCTGTCCGGCCGCCAGCCCGAGATCAGCCTCGACGGCCTGTTCATGGACCGCTACCGCGCCAACACCCGCCCCCTGCACGTGCCCGCCAACATCACCGCCTGAACCGGGGTCAGGCCTGCCGCTCCCCCGCCGGGGTCAGGCCCCCCCCACAACCGGGGCCTGACCCCGGTAGCGGAATGCGCTACTTCGGCATTACGGCACGGATATGATTTCGGCCTCCGGCTGGGCGCTTGTCTCGGCTGAGGTGGGCAGATAGTGGAGGCCATGGCTGAGCCAGGCTGGCCGGTTGCTGAGGCCCATGTGCGCGCGATAGCTGCTCCAAGTCCATTCCTCAGGCTGTTGCACGAGGCAAGCCCGCACGGGGTTGAGCTCGACATAGCGGCAGGCCGCGATCAGATACTCGTCCCGATCCACCAGGTTGGCGTAATAGCGCCCCTGAAACACGTGGCCGCACGTGCCATGGCGCCGGTTGTACTTCTGCGTGTAGACCCCGTTCAAATAGTGCATCGCCTGCGCCAGGTTGGCCTCGGGCGTACTCAGCACGAAGTGGTAGTGGTTTCCCATCAGGCAGTACGACAGCACGCTGATCTTGTAGCGTTCGACTGTCGCGGCGAGCACGTCCAACATCATTGAACGGTCGTGCTCGTCATTAAAAATAGGCTCCTGGCGGTCCCCGCGGGACGTGACGTGGTAGATGGCGCCGGGAAATTGAATGCGGTTGCGTCTGGCCATGATGTCCTCCTGGTTGGGTTAACTCAGGCTTGGACGGCGCGTGCTACCTATGGTTCCCGAAAATTTGATGGGGTCTGACCCCGAGAGGGGAGCCAGGCCTGACCCCGGAGGTGTGGGGCGAACGGACGAGGCCGGCTCAGGGCGCGGGATCGGCGTCGGGATCGGCCAGGGGGTCGTCCGGCGGGCCGCCGGGGATGGTGTACTTCTCTTCGGCCCAGGCGCCCAGGTCGATTTGCTGGCAGCGCTCGGAACAGAACGGGCGGTAGCGGCTCTTCTCGGTCCACTCGACCTTGGCGCCGCAGGTGGGACAACTGACTATCGTGGGCATCGCAACCAACTCACACACTCAAAACGCAAACTCAAAAATTACACAGGGTGAGGTCGAATGGTACATCTTCCTCCAGCGCCTTGGGTTTCAGGTCGCCGCCCTGGGTGGTGAAACGCACCCACAGCATGTATTTATTGGCCGAGATCTCGGGAATCGCTCCCTGCCGCTCGTCCACCGTCAGCCGCAGCATCTGGTACACCTTCCCCTGCAGCATCTGCTGGTAGCTCCCGGCCACCGCGATCATCTTGACCGGCGTGCCGGACTCGCGCAGCAGCCGCAGCACCAGTGCCAGCGCATCGAACAGCGGCGCCAGCGGCCCGAACCAGCCCATGATGTCGGCGTAGCGCTGTTCGGCCGAGCGCCGCTGCCACGCGTGGTACGACGGCAGGTCGAACTCGCACGCGCCGCCTGGAATGATGGTGCGCCCGCGGATGCTCATCAGCCATTCGTTGTCGCGCACGTTCTGCCCGGTCTTGCCCTGCGCCGCTACCAGGTTGGCGGAGACGCTCTCCAGCTCCCCCAGCACCGCGTCGACCACGTCGCTGGCGACGTTGGGATTGGAGCGGAACGCGAGCAGGCTTTGCTTCTGCCGCTCCAGCTCCTGCAGCAGGTCCGACTTCAAGTCGGCCCGCCCCGCCACCTCGAGCATGTCGAAGATCGTGGCCAGCGCCACGTGGTGCTGCATCGGGTGCTCCTGATGCACAAAGAACTTGAATTTCTCGTACAGGTCCTCCAGCCGCAACAACGTGCGTATGCGCTCGTTGAAAGGGTATTCGTAGACGATCAAAATGACATCCCTGTTTTAATAGCCGGACAAGACCCCGTGATTCTGAACCAAGCGACGCAAAATTACAAACGCTCCCTCTGTGCGCGCCCCGCCAAAGCCAGATAGCGCCCATGCAGGGCGTCCACCAGCGGCGCCAGCGCCTCCCGCGGCCCGTCGTTGGTAATGACGTCGTCCGCCGCCGCGAGGCGCTGCTCCCGGCTGGCCTGGGCCGCGAGGATGGCCCGCACCTGGGCCGGCGGCAGGCCGTTGCGGGCAATGACGCGGGCGATCTGCACCTCCTCCGGGCAGTCCACCACCAGCACCCGGTCCACGCGCTCCTTCCACCCCCCCGACTCCACCAGCAGCGGCACCACGAACACCACGTACGGCCCGGTGGCCGCCGCCGCCGCGGCATGGGCCGCCGCGCGGATCATGGGATGGAGGATGGCTTCCAGACGCTGCTTGGCGCCGGCATCGGAAAACACGAGGGTCCGCATGCGGGCCCGGTCCAGGGAGCCGTCGGCCGCGACGTATTCGGGGCCGAAGGAAGCGGATATGGCGCCCATGGCCGGCCCGTGCGGGGCCGTCATCGCATGGGCGATGGCGTCGGTGTCGACGATGCTGGCACCCCGTTCCCCCAGCATGTCGGCCACCAGCGACTTGCCGCTGCCGATGCCGCCGGTGAGTCCCACCGTGAATGCTGTGCCGTCGTTCTTGTTCATTGTTGTAGGCCGGCGCGGTCAGAAGAAGGTCAGCCCGTGAAGCTCTGCGTGAACTGGGACAGTGGATGCCCGTAGAGGAGGGCGATCAGACCCGCCGCAGCGAGGTAGGGACCGAAGGGAATCGGCTTGTCCCGGCCGCGCCGTGCGAACAGGATCAGAGAAATCCCGACCACCGCGCCCACCACGGACGACAGCAGGATGATCACCGGGAGCATGGTCCAGCCCAGCCAGGCGCCGAGCGCCGCCAGCAGCTTGAAGTCACCATAGCCCATGCCTTCCTTCTTGGTCGCGAGCTTGAACAGCCAGTAGACGGACCACAGCACCAGGTAGCCCGCGGCCGCGCCGATCACCGCGTCCTTCAGCGGGACGATGGCGCCATTCAGGTTGACCAGCAGCCCGGCCCACAGCAGCGGATAGGTGAGGTCGTCCGGCAGCAGCTGGGTGTCGGCGTCGATGAAGGTCATCGCAATCAGGAGGTACAGGAACACCAGGGTTGCCAGGCCCACCACGCCGGAGCCGAAGGTCCACACCAGCAGGGCGGACAGCAGGCCGGTGGCCAGTTCCACCAGCGGGTAGCGCGCCGAGATCCGGGCCCCGCACTCGCTGCACTTGCCGCGCAGGATCAGCCAGCTGAGGACGGGGATGTTTTCCAGCGCCGAGATCTTGTGGCCGCAGTGCGGGCACGCGGAGCGCGGCGTCATGAGGTTGTACGTGTCCTGGTGCGGCAGTTCCTTGCCGCTTTCGTGGGCCACGTAGTTGTCGGAGTCGCGCTGCATCATCTTCGGCAGCCGGTGGATGACGACGTTCAGGAAGCTGCCGATCAGCAGGCCGAAGATGCCGGCCACGATGGCGGCCGGCAGGAAGCCCGGTGCGGCGAACAGGAGAGACTCCATGCGACTCCGATAATGTTGATGAGGTGGCGCGCAGTATAAACGACGCCTTACACCACCGCGCCCAGTTTGAAGATCGGCAGGTACATGGCCACCACCAGGCCGCCGATCAGCACGCCCAGGATCGCCATGATCAGCGGCTCCATCAGGGAGGACAGAGCGGACACGGCTTCGTCCACCTCCTCCTCGAAGAAGTCGGCCACCTTGCCCAGCATCGAGTCGAGCGCGCCGGACTCCTCGCCAATCGCCACCATCTGGGTGACGATGGACGGGAACACGTTCGCGTTCTGCATCGAGACGGTCAGCGAGGTACCGGTCGACACCTCGGTCTGGATCTTCTTGGTCGCCTCCACGTACAGCGCATTGCCCGAAGCGCCGCCCACCGAGTCGAGCGCCTCCACCAGCGGCACGCCGGCCGCGAACATGGTGGCCAGGGTCCGGGTCCAGCGGGCAATGGTGGCCTTGCGGATCACCTCACCGAAGATGGGCAGCTTGAGCATCAGGAGGTCCATGCGCCGCTGCATGACGGTCGAGCGCCGCCACGACTGGAAGAAGAAGTACAGTCCCGCAAACAGGCCGCCGAAGATCAGGTACCACCACTGCACGAAAAAGGCGGACATGTTCATCACGAACACCGTCGGTGCCGGCAGGTCGGCGCCAAAGCTTTCGAACACGCTCTTGAAGGCCGGGACCACCCAGATCATGATGACGGCGGTGACGATGAAGGCCACCGACAGCACCGCGATCGGGTAGGTGAGGGCGGACTTGATCTTGGCCTTGATGGCCAGGGTCTTCTCTTTGTAGATCGCGAGACGGGTCAGCAGGTCCTCGAGAATACCGGCCTGCTCGCCCGCGCCCACCAGGTTGCAGAACAGCGGGTCGAAGTACAGCGGGTACTTGCGGAAGGCGTTATTCAGCGAGGTACCGGTCTCGATGTCGCCGCGCAGGTCCATGATCAGCTTCGCCATCGACGGATTGGCGTGGCCCTTGCCGACGATGTCGAAGGACTGCAGCAGCGGCACGCCGGCCTTCATCATGGTGGCCAGCTGGCGGGTGAACATCGTGATGTCCTTGTCGGTCACCTTCTTGCCGCTGCGGTAGGCCTTCTTCTTGACCTTGGTGACCATGATGCCCTGGCGGCGCAGCGTCACGTTGACGATGGCCTCGCCCCCGGCGCGCAGCTCGCCCTTGACGGTCTTGCCGGATTTGTCCTTGCCTTCCCAGGCGTAGACCTGTTCCTTGACGCCGGCGCCGGCTTTTACGCTTGTCGTAGCCATATGCTTCCCATGTAACTCTATTCGTTGGTGCAGCCGAGGACTTCTTCGAGGCTGGTGAGGCCCTGCATGACCTTCATGAGGCCCGACCGGCGCAGCGAATTCACGCCCTCCAGCTCGGCCTGCGCGGCGATCTGCATCGCGTTGCCCTGTTCGAGGATCAGCTTTTCGATGGCGGGCGTGATCGGCATGATCTGGTAGATGCCCACCCGGCCCTTGTAACCGAGGCCGTTGCAGCGCTCGCACCCCACCGGGCCATACGGCTTCCACGAGCCATCCACCTCGGCTTCCTTGAAGCCCGCCTGCAGCAGCGCACTGCGCTCGATCTCGAGCGGCGCCTTGCACTGGCCGCACAGGCGGCGCGCCAGGCGCTGCGCCGTGATCATGATGACGGACGAGGCGATGTTGAAGGGCGCCACGCCCATGTTCATCAAACGCGTGAGGGTGGACGGTGCATCGTTGGTGTGCAGCGTGGAGAACACCATGTGGCCGGTCTGCGCGGCCTTGATCGCGATGTCGGCGGTGTCCAGGTCGCGGATCTCGCCGACCATGATGATGTCCGGGTCCTGGCGCAGGAAGGACTTCAGCGCGGCCGAGAAAGTCAGGCCCGCGCGGTCGTTCACGTTGACCTGGTTGATGCCGGGGAGGTTGATCTCGGCCGGGTCTTCCGCGGTCGAGATGTTGATGCCCGGTTTATTCAGGATGTTCAAGCAGGTGTACAGCGACACCGTCTTACCGGAACCCGTGGGGCCGGTCACCAGCACCATGCCGTACGGGCGGTGGATCGCTTCGAGCAGCAGCTCCTTCTGGCGCGCCTCGTAGCCCAAGGCGTCGATGCCGAGGGTGGCCGAGCTGGCGTCCAGAATACGCATCACGGTCTTCTCGCCGAACAGCGTGGGCAGGGTGGAGACGCGGAAGTCGATGGTCTTGGTGGGCGAGACCACCAGCCGCATGCGGCCGTCCTGCGGCACCCGCTTCTCGGAGATATCCAGCTTGGCCAGCACCTTGATGCGCGAGACCAGCTTTTCGCGGATCGCCACCGGGGGCTGGGCGTGCTCGCGCAGCACCCCGTCCACGCGCACACGGATGCGGTAGAACTTCTCGAAAGGCTCGAAATGGATGTCGGAGGCGCCCATGTTCAGCGCATCCAGCAGGATCTTGTTGAGGAACTTGACGATCGGCGCGTCTTCGATCTCGTTGGCGCCTTCGGCCGCGGTATCGGGCTGCGCTTCCTCTTCGGCGAACTGGATGTCGTCGGCGTCGCCGACCAGGTCGGAGATGCTTTGCTCGGCACTCTTGTTCAGCGCCGCCAGCAGCTGCAGCAGCGCGTCGTGCGGCACCACCACCGGCTCCACCGAGCTCTCGCTCTGGAACTTGATCTGGTCCAGCGCGGCGATGTTGGTGGGGTCGGAAATCGCCACCGACATCTTGTTGCCGCGCTTGGCCAGGGCGATCACGCGCTGCGCCTGCATCAGCTTGGCGTCGATGGCCTTCTGCGGCAGGAAGTCGAGCGCCAGCGCGGACAGGTCCAGCATCGGGTAGCCGAAGGTGTCGGCGCAGAACGCGGCCAGCGACCTGGCGTCGATCAGGCCGGCGCCCAGCAGGGCGTCGATGAAGGGGACCTTCTCGGCCACCGACTTCTTGATCACCGTGTCGATCTGCGGTCCGTTCAGGCGCCCGGCCTGCAGGAGCGCGCGCGCCAGCCCGGGCAGCTGGGTGCCGGGCGTGGTGCTGGGGAGGACTGCTGCCATAGTGCGCGCGAGTTGATGAGTAAGGGGCGAACGAACGCGGACGGCCCGTCAGCCGCCCAAATAGTTGCCTTGGATCATGCCTTCAGGGCTTTGATTTGTAAAGTCTTTTGGCCGGAAATCGCGGCTTGGATACCACGTGGACGATCTGCCATCGGCCGCTTAAATGGGCCTTTTGTTAACGGGCTTAATCAGCTTTACAACTTTGATGGACTGTTCGAGAACTTGCACGACTTCGATCACCACGCCATGCAGCCGGAGCGCGGTCGGATATTCGGGGATGTCCTGCAGATGTTCGAGCAGCAGGCCGTTCAGGGTCTTGGGTCCGTCCAGCGGGAAATCCAGCCCCAGCACCTTGTTGACGTCGCGCAGCGCGGTCGAGCCTTCCAGCAGGCATTCGCCCTTGGCGTTCCAGCCGAACGCCTCGCTGCGGCTGGTGCCGGGCATGGAGGTGGTGAACTCGCCAATCATCTCCTCGATGATGTCGTCCAGGGTCACCAGGCCCTGCACCTCACCGTACTCGTCCACGATGATGCCCAGCCGCTCCTTATTCTCCTGGAAGTACTGGAGCTGGGTGAACACGCCGGTCTCTTCGGGGATGAAGTAGGGCTCGCTGAGCAGCTCGCGGAAGTGGTCAGCGCTCAGTTCGTCGGCGTCCTGGTTCAGCAGGGCGATGGCCTTGCGCACATGCAGGATGCCGACGATGCGGTTGATCTCGCCTTCGTAGACGGGCAGCTTGTTGTGGTAGCAGGTGGTCAGCTGCTGCTTGATCTGTTCCACCGGCACGGCCAGGTCCAGCGCCTCGATCTGGGCGCGCGGGGTCATGATGTCCTCGACCGAGATCTTCTCCAGGTCGAACAGGTTGAGCAGGATGCTCTTGTGCTTCTGTGGAATGAAGGTGCTGCCTTCCAGTACCACCGAGCGCAGCTCCTCGGGCGACAGGCGGTGCTGATGGCTGTGGTCGCGGCCCTTGATGCGCAGCGGCCTGAGCACCACGTTCACGAACAGGTTGACGAACCAGATCACCGGCTTGGCCAGGCTCATCAGGGGCTTGAGCACCATCGAGCTGGGCAGGGCGATGGCTTCGGGGAAGGTGGCGCCGATCACCTTGGGCGAAATCTCGGCGAACACGATCAGCAGGAAGGCCACCACGGCGGTCGCGATGGTGATCACGCTCTCGTCGTGGCCGAAGAACAGGATGGCGATGGCCGTCACCAGCGCGGTGGCGATGGCGTTGATCAGGGTGTTGGCGATCAGGACCAGGGACAGCAGCTTGTCGGTGCGTTCCAGCAGCCACAGCGTGGTGGTGGCCTGCTTGCTGCCGCGCTTGGCCTGGTGGCGCAGGCGGTATTTATTGGCCGCCATCAGGGCCGTTTCCGCCATGGCGAAAAAGGCCGAACAGAGGATCAGGAGGGCGAGTGCAAGGATCAGCACCCATAAAGGAACGGTTTCCAAGGGGTCGGTGGAAGATGGAGATGACAGGATTCTAGCTGAAATCGGCAGCGGTCCCGGCGCGGGAAAGGCGGGCCCGGCTTTACAGGCGGAGGGCGCGGAGCGAATAATCGGGCCGTCTTCTTCCTCATGCGCCGATGAATACTCCTGCCGAACCGGGGTCTCCACGCCCCCGCCTGCATCCCCGCCTGTTCGTGATCTTCGCCAGCGAGGCGGACGAGGCAGTGATCTTTGCCCGCGGTCCGTCCGCGTGGTTCCAGCTGGTCCGCTGGGACACGCGGCATGACAGCTTCGAGCCCGGCGCCTGGATCCGCGGCACCATCTATCCCGAGCGCTGCGACCTCTCGCCCGACGGCCGCTTGCTGCTGTATTTCGTGTACCAGGGCCGGCGCGGCTGGACCAGCTACACCTCGGCCTGGACCGGTGTCAGCCGCTCGCCCTGGCTGACGGCGCTGGCGCTGTGGCCGTGGCGCAGTACCTGGGGTGGGGGCGGACGCTTCGAAGGCCACCGCAAGGTGGTGCTGGCCTCCAGCGTTCCGTGCGCGGCGCATCCCGACCATCCGCCGGCGGGGCTCACGGTCGCCTTCGGCTCAAGGCCGCGCCAGGTGATGGACGGGCCAGTGCCGGGCGCGCCCTGGTCGGGCGTGGACCAGCGCGGCCGGGTGGTGTTCGCGCACGATGGGCTGCTGATCTGGCGGCGCAAGCCCAATGACCATGTGGTGCTGGCCGACTTCAATGGCGACCGGCCCGATCCACAACCGGCGCCGGAATGGGCCACCCGGCCGCTGGCGTAAGCGCGCCTCAGCCGTTCCACCAGTGCGAAGTCGTGCCCATGGACGGCACGCGGGCCTGGGCCACACTGTGGACGATGCCCGCCTGGAGTGCCTCCTCGGCCGTGAACAGGCGCGCATTGCCGTTCAGGTTGGGGCGGATATCCTGCGGTTTGGGCGCGGATGCCGTCGCTTCATCGAAGATGGCGGCGTAGCGGTCGGCGTCGAAGTCCAGGCAGTCGCGCCATTCGGACACGCGAGAATGGTCGGCTGCCACCAGGTTGCCGAAGCCCCAGTGCAGCGGGTGCACCAGGAAGCGCGTGCCCGGGCAAGCGTAGCGTTTCTCGCCGGCCAGAAAGATCACCACGCCGACCGATTCCACGCTGCCGATGTTGTGCGTGGATAGCGGCAAGGGAAGGGATTTGAGGAAGAAGTACAGCGCAAAGCCCGCCGTCATGTTGCCACCCTCGGTGGACATGTGAAGCTCCAGCTTGGTCGCGCCGCTCTGCAGCGCCTGCAGGCAGAGGTTGCGTATCGTGCACACGGACCCGTGATTGATCGGGCCGATGAAATGAACAATATGCAACGACATGCGCTCCTCCCTGTTCAGTAATTAGCTCCCCCGATAGGTCGAGTATGACCACGGCGTCACCACCAATGGTACGTGGTAGTTCTGTTCGCTGCTCGCAACACCGAAGGCAATCGTGACGCGGTCCACGAACCGCGGATCGGGCAGGGTGACGCCCTGGGCCGCAAAATAGTCGCCGGCGTGAAACACCAGTTCGTACTGGCCGCGCTGCAGCGCCTCGCCTTCCAGCAGCGGCGCAGTGCAGCGGCCGTCCGCATTGGTGGTCTCCGTCTTGAGCAGCGTGCGTGCGCCAGCGTGGACGGCGTACAGTTCCACCTTGACCCCGGCGCCCGGCTTGCCCTGCGTGGTGTCGAGCACGTGCGTGCTGAGTTTTCCCATGGTTTTTCCTTTATGTGCTTATCAGCGGAATCTTATTCTGATTGAGCATCTGTCCATATAAGATAGCCGATATACCTTTCATCCGAGGACCCATGGACACCTACCGCAACTACCCGCGCGACCTCATCGGCTACGGCCGCACGCCGCCGCACGCCCGCTGGCCCGGCGGCGCCCGGGTCGCGCTGCAGTTCGTGCTCAACTATGAAGAGGGCGGCGAGAACTGCGTGCTGCATGGCGACCCGGCCTCGGAAACCTTCCTGTCCGAAATCATTGGCGCCCAGGCTTTCCCAATGCGCCACATGAGCATGGAGTCGATCTACGAGTACGGTTCGCGCGCCGGCCTGTGGCGCCTGCTGCGCATGTTCGAGGACCGCCAGCTGCCGCTGACCGTGTTCGGCGTCTCCATGGCGCTCAAGCGCAACCCGGAAGCGGTCGCCGCCTTCCGCGAGCTCGGCCATGAGATCGCCTGCCACGGCCTGCGCTGGATCTCGTACCAAAACATGGACGAGGCCACCGAGCGCGCCCACATGAAAGAGGCGGTGGACATCATCCGCGCGCTGACCGGGGCGGCCCCGCAAGGCTGGTACACCGGCCGCGACTCGCCCCACACCCGCCGCCTGGTGGTCGAGCACGGCGGCTTCACCTACGATGCCGACTATTACGGCGACGACCTGCCGTTCTGGGACAAGGTCGAGTACCGCGACCAGATGGGCGTGCTGCACACCAGGCCGCACCTGGTCGTCCCGTACACGCTGGACACCAACGACATGCGCTTCGCCGCCATGCAGGGCTTCAACTCCGGCACCCAGTTCTTCGACTACCTGAAAGACGCCTTCGACGTGCTCTACGCGGAAGGCGACCCCAACGGCCTGAACCGGCCTAAAATGCTCTCCATCGGGCTGCACTGCCGGCTGGTGGGCCGCCCGGCACGCGCGGCCGCGCTGGCGCGCTTCTTGGACTACGTGCAAAGCCACGAGCAGGTGTGGATCACCCGGCGCATCGATATCGCCAATCACTGGATCGCGCACCACCCGTGCGTCGAGTGACTGGTATGGCTTTCTGCTGATAGCCGACATCAGCGCAAGCTTATATGTAGGGATGGGCGGAATGTTAACCTGCCACGCTGGGAAAAAACCGAGGCAACCATGTCCGAACCGATCCGTTTCTATTACCGCGGCACCGTCCAGCAGGTGGATGGCGCAGCGCCCACGCGCACCGTGCTCCAGCACCTGCGCGAGGACCTGCACTGCACCGGCACCAAAGAGGGCTGCGCGGAAGGGGACTGCGGCGCGTGCACGGTGGTCGTCGGCACGCTGAAGGACGGCCAGGTCGAGATGCAGGCCGTGAACTCCTGCATCCAGTTCCTGCCCACGCTGGACGGCAAGGCCTTGTTCACGGTCGAGGACCTGCAGCAACACGACGGTGCGCTGCATCCGGTGCAGCAGGCGCTGGTTGAGTGCCACGGTTCGCAATGCGGCTTCTGCACGCCGGGCTTCGTGATGTCGCTGTGGGGCCTCTACCTCAAGCAGGAGGGCGCCAAGCCGTCCCGCTGCCAGATCGACGATGCCCTCTCCGGGAACCTGTGCCGCTGCACCGGCTATCGCCCGATCATCGACGCGGCCGAACGCATGGTGGAGCTGCCGCCCGCGCAGTTCGACGCGGATGACGTCGCCGCCCAGCTGCAGGCGCTCAAGCGCGAGCGCATGGCCGTGTACACCGGCGGCACCCACGATTTCTACGCCCCGCGCACCGTGGCCGAACTGGCCCAGGTTCGCGCCGACAAACCGGCGGCCACCATGCTGGCCGGGTCCACCGACGTCGGCCTGTGGGTGACCAAGCAGATGCGCGACCTCGGCGACGTGATCTACCTCGGCCACGTGGACGAACTGAAGACCATCGCCGAGCGCGATGGCATGCTCGAGATCGGCGCCGGCGCCTCGCTGAACGACGCCTACGCCGCCGTAGTGCGGCACTACGGCGAGCTGCAGGAGATGTGGCAGCGCTTCGCCTCCCTCCCGATCCGCAATGCGGGCACCCTGGGCGGCAACGTCGCCAACGGCTCGCCGATCGGCGACTCCATGCCCTGGCTGATCGCGCTGGGCAGCTCGGTCGTGCTGCGCAGCGTGCGCGGCGAGCGCGTGCTGGCGCTGGAGGACTTCTACCTCGGCTACCAGAAGAAGGACCTGCAGCCGGACGAATTCGTGCAGTCCGTACGCGTGCCGCTGCCGCGCGCGGGTTTGGGCGCGGTGTTCCGTACCTACAAACTGGCCAAGCGCTTCGACCAGGATATCTCCGCCGTCTGCGCCGCCTTCGCGCTCACGCTCGATGGCGATACCGTCACGTCGGCCCGCATCGCGTTCGGCGGTATGGCCGCCACGCCCAAGCGCGCCGCGCAGGCCGAGCAGGCGCTGACCGGCCAGTCGTGGAACGAGGCGACGCTGCACGCCGCGATGGCCGCACTGGCGCAGGACTACCAGCCACTGACCGACATGCGCGCCTCCAGCGAGTACCGCCTGCTGGCCGCCCAGAACCTGTTGCGCCGCTTCTGGTACGAGACCCGCACCGATGCGCCGCTGGCCGTCGACGCCGTCAATGCTTTCGCCGTGCGCGCGTGAGGAGCCTGAAATGAACCATCCCGTCGCCCCCGAACTGGCCGCCGCCTGGACCGCAGTCGGCCTGCCGCGCAAGCACGAATCGGCCGAGCTGCACGTGCTGGGCCAGGCCACCTACACCGACGACATTCTGGAAGTCCAGGGCACCTTGCATGCGGCTCTGGGCCTTTCGGCCAAGGCGCATGCCAAGTTCAGCACCATCGACCTCACCGCCGTGCGCGCGAGCCGCGGCGTGGTCGCGGTCTACACGGCCGGGGACATCCCTGGCACCAATGACTGTGGCCCGATCATCCACGACGACCCGATCTTCGCCGATGGCCTGGTGCAGTACGTCGGCCAGCCCTTGTTCGTCGTGGTCGCGGACACCCACGACAACGCCCGCCGCGCGGCGCGCCTGGCCAAGGTCGACTATGACGAGCTGCCCGCCGTCCTGACCCCGCAGGCCGCGCGCGCCGCGCAGTCATACGTGCTGCCGCCCATGAAGCTGGCGCGCGGCGACGCGCAAGCCGCGTTCGAGCGCGCGCCGCACAGGGTGCAGGGAGAGCTGCACGTGGGCGGACAGGAGCAGTTCTACCTCGAAGGCCAGATCGCCTACGCCATCCCGAAGGAAGGCAGTGGCATGCTGGTCCAGTGCTCGACCCAGCACCCGAGCGAAATGCAGCACGTCGTCGCGCATGCCCTCGGCCTGCATTCTCACCACGTCACGGTGGAATGCCGCCGCATGGGCGGGGGCTTCGGCGGCAAGGAGTCGCAATCGGCGCTGTGGTGCGCCGCTTCTGCGATCGCCGCGCATAAGCTCAAGCGCCCGGTCAAGCTGCGCGCGGACCGAGACGACGACATGCTCGTTACCGGCAAGCGCCACTGCTTCCACTACCTGTACGAAGTGGGTTATGACGACAGCGGCAAGATCGTCGCCGCCAAGGTGGACATGGTCTCGCGCGCCGGCTACTCGGCGGACCTCTCGGGCCCCGTCGCCACACGTGCCGTCTGCCACTTCGATAACACCTACTACCTGTCCGATGTCGACATCCGCGCCGCCTGCGGCAAGACCAACACGCAGTCCAACACCGCTTTCCGCGGCTTCGGCGGTCCGCAGGGCGCGATCGCCATCGAGTACGTGATCGACGACATCGCGCGCAACCTGGGCAAGGACGCGCTGGACATCCGCAAGCTGAATTTCTACGGCAAGACGGACCACAATGTCACGCCCTACGGCCAGATCGTGGTGGACAACGTGATCCACGAACTGGTGGCGCAGCTGGAAGAGTCGAGCGAATACCGCGCGCGCCGCACGGCTATCGCGCAATTCAACGCGGGCAGCCCGGTCCTCAAGAAGGGCCTGGCTCTCACTCCGGTGAAGTTCGGCATCGCCTTCAATGTGACGCACCTGAACCAGGCGGGCGCGCTGGTGCACGTGTATGTGGATGGCTCCGTACTGGTGAATCACGGTGGCACCGAGATGGGGCAGGGCATCAACACCAAGGTGATGCAGTGCGTGGCGCACGAACTGGGCGTCGATTTCGCGCGCGTACGCGTGAGCGCGACGGACACCAGCAAGGTGGCCAACACCTCGGCCACGGCGGCATCCACGGGCGCGGACCTGAACGGCAAGGCGGCGCAAGATGCGGCGCGCCAGATTCGTGACCGGCTGGCGGCGTTCGCGGCCACCAAACATGGTGGCGCGGCGGCGGATGTGCGCTTCGCGGACGATATCGTGTACGTCAACGGCATGGAGATCGACTTCCCGCAGCTGGTGCAGCAGGCCTACCTGGCGCGCGTGCAGCTGTGGTCCGACGGGTTCTACGCGACCCCTGGCCTGCACTGGGACCCGAAGACCATGACGGGCAATCCGTTCTCGTATTTTGCGTATGGGGCGGCGGTGTCCGAGGTGGTGGTCGATACGCTGACGGGCGAGTGGAAGCTGCTGCGTGCGGGCGTGTTGTATGACGCGGGCAATTCGCTCAACCCGGCCATCGACATCGGCCAGGTAGAGGGCGCCTTCATCCAGGGTATGGGCTGGCTCACGACCGAGGAGCTGTGGTGGAACGCGGGCGGGAAGCTGATGACGCATGCGCCGTCGACCTACAAGATTCCGGCGATTTCGGACTGTCCGGAGGATTTCCGCGTGCAGCTCTTCAAGAACCGCAATGTGGCGGATTCGATTCACCGCTCGAAGGCGGTGGGTGAGCCGCCGCTGCTGCTGCCGTTCTCGGTGTTCTTTGCGATTCGCGATGCGGTGGCGGCGGTGGGTGACAACACCGTCAATCCGCCGCTGAATGCACCGGCAACCTGCGAAGAGATCCTCAAGGCTGTCTGCGCGGTGCAGGCGCAGGCGGCGCACAAGGCTTAGTCATGAACGAGTGGCTGACAGGTGTCGCTGCGGGGCCGGCGGTGCTGGTGACCGTGGCGGCCGTCGAGGGCTCGGGCCCGCGTGAACCCGGCGCGAAGATGCTGGTGGGCGCGGCGCAGCTGTACGGGACCATCGGTGGCGGGCATCTGGAGCACAAGGCCATTGCGCTGGCCCGGCAGATGCTGGCGCAGGGCGTGGGCGAGGAGGGCGCGCAGCGGCGGTATGAACGCTATGCGCTGGGTCCGAGTCTCGGTCAATGCTGCGGCGGCGTCGTGTACCTTGCGTTCGAGCGCGCCGATGCGGCGCAGGCGGACGTGCTGCGCGCGCGTCCGCGTGTCACCACCTGGCGCTTGATCGCCCTCGATAGGGCGCCGGATGCCATCCTGCTCGACGAAACGCTGGCGCCACTGGGCACAGGCGTCGGCTCCGGTACCGGGGTCAGGCCCCTTTTGGGTGAACCGGGGCCCGACCCCTCTGCTGACCGCTCTGCCGGTGATGCGCAGCGCGCCGCGCTGGTGTTTGATCCGGCGCTGGGAACGCACGTCGCCACCGAGCCGGATGGCCGCCGCTGGCTCATCGACCGCATCGAGCCGCCGCACGCGCATCTGGTGCTGTTCGGCGCTGGCCATGTGGGCGCGGCCATTGTGCGGGCCCTGGCCGAGCTGCCATGCACCGTCACCTGGGTCGACGAGCGCGAGGACATGTTCCCTGCAGACGTCCCGTCCAACGTCACTATTGAAGCCACCGACACCCCCGAGTGCGTGGTCGCCACCGCGCCCCCCGGCGCGGCCTACCTGGTCATGACCCACAGCCACGCCCTCGACCAGCGCCTGACCGAAGCGATTCTGGGCCGAGCACACGTCGGCTGGTTCGGCCTCATCGGCTCCAAGACCAAGCGCGCTCAATTCGAACACCGCCTGCGCGCGCGCGGCGTCAATGACGACACCATCGCCACCATGGTCTGCCCCATCGGCATCCCCGGCATCCAGAGCAAGCTCCCCGCCGTCATCGCCGCCTCCGTGGCCGCGCAGCTGCTGGCCGTGTGGGAAGAGCAGGAGCGGCAGGAACAATCGCTCGAAACTGGCGCCCCGCCCATAAGACTGGTAGCCTCACGGCGCAACTAACCGAGATTCCCAATGCCCCAAGCATCGACGATGCAAGCCTACCGAGCGAGCTTGCTGCACTTTCACGCCGATCCGGCCTTCACCGAGAAGCCGGACGACGCCTACGCCTACCATGAGGACGGACTGCTCCTCATCGTGGACGGCAAGGTGCACGCCGCCGGCGACTACGCCACGCTCGCGCCCACGCTGCCGCAAGATGTCACTATTACTGACTACCGCGGCAAGCTGCTCACCCCCGGCTTCATCGACACCCACATCCACTATCCGCAGACGGACATGATCGCGTCCCCGGCCCCGGGCTTGCTGCCCTGGCTGGAGACCTACACCTTCCCGACCGAGCGCGCCTTCGCCGAGCCGGAGCACGCACGCGAGGTGGCCGACTTCTTCCTCGACGAGCTGCTGCGCTGCGGGACCACCACCGCGCTGGTCTACTGTACCGTGCACCAGGACTCGGTGGACGCATTCTTCGAGAAAGCCGAACAGCGCAATCTGCGCATGGCGGCCGGCAAAGTGCTGATGGACCGCCACTGCCCCGATTTCCTGCGCGACTGCGAGAACAATGGCATCCGCGCGTCCGAAGACCTGATCGCCAAATGGCACAAGCGTGGCCGCGCCATGTACGCCATCACCCCGCGCTTCGCCCCGACCTCCACCGAGGCGCAATTGCGCGCCACTGGCGAGCTGGCGCAGGCCTATCCGGACACCTTCATCCAGACCCACGTCAGCGAAAACCAGGACGAGTGCAAGTGGGTCAAGTCCCTGTTCCCCGAGGCCCGCAGCTACCTGGATGTGTACGACCGCTACGGACTGATGCGCCCGCGCGCCGTGTTCGGCCACTGCATCTGGCTGGACGACGAGGACTTCGCGCGCATGGCCGCCACTGGATCGGCCGCCGCCGTCTGCCCCACGTCCAACCTGTTCCTGGGCAGTGGCCTGTTCGACTTCGAGAAGGCCGATGGCCATAAGGTGCCGCTCTCGCTGGCCACCGACGTGGGCGCCGGGACCTCCTTCTCAATGTTGCAAACGATGAATGAAGCCTATAAAGTAGCGCGCTTGAAAGGCAGTTACCTGCCAGCCATCCGCATGTTCTACCTGGCCACCCTGGGCGCGGCGCGCAGCCTGCAGCTCGAAGGGACGATCGGCAGCTTCGCGGTGGGCGCCGAAGCGGACTTCATCGTGCTCGACCCGCAGTGCACGCCGCTGATGGCGCGCCGCACCGGCCGCCGTGAAAGCCTGGAAGAGCTGCTGTTCGCGCTGGCGCTGCTGGGGGACGACCGCGCCATCGCGGCCTCCTACGCGGCAGGGCAACTGGTCCACGAACGCCGTCCCAACTGAAAGCACATTCATGCAAAAGACCTTCTGCAGCCTGCTAATCGCCGCGGCGTTCTCGGGCAGCGCGCTGGCGCCTGCCGCCTTCGCCAAGCCCGCCGCCCCGGCCGCTGCCAAGTCCAGCAAGGCCAGCAAGGCCAACGAAGCGGCCACCGCGCGCCTGTACGCCGCGCTGGTCAAGGGCCCGGAGCCGAAGCTGGCCGAGCTGGCCATGTTCATGACCCAGCTGCCCAAGGGCGGCGACCTGCACCACCACTACTCGGGCGCCATCTACGCCGAGCAGTACCTGGAGTGGGTCGGCAAGATGGGTTACTGCGTGAACAAGATCAGCCTGCGCATCGAGACCGACAAGGCCGTGGCCGAATCGCAGAAGGCGCTCAAGCCAGCTGAAAAGACCTGCCTGAGCACCCAGGAAGTGCTGGCCGACGACTTCACCCTGAGCCAGGTGCTGCAGAAGTGGTCCAGCAAGGACTTCTATAACCACAGCGGCCCGCAGCTGCCACCGGACCGCACCTTCTTCGACACCTTCGGCTACTTCGGCCCGGTGTCCAACGATAACTTCAACGAAGGCCTGCAGGTGCTCAAGCGCCGCGCCATCGATGAGAACGTGGCCTATATCGAGACTATGTTCAAGATGGCCCCGCCGAACGCCGACGACGCGCAGTGGGACGCCGCCGTGCTGGCGGCGCCGGACGACGCCGCGCTCACGGCCCAGTTCAAGGCCATGCAGACGGCGCTCGACCAGGATCAGGCCTTCACGGCCCGCATGACCGACTTCGTCAACAAGGTGAAGGCCGCCAGCGCCGGCATCGACGACGACCGCTTCACCATGCGCTACCAGACCTACGTTCTGCGCCTGCTGCCGCCGTCGCAGGTGTTCTCGTCGATGGTGGGCGCGTTCAAGTCGGCCCAGCAGAGCGGCGGCCTGATCGTCGGTGTGAACATCGTCGGCCAGGAATCGCAGTACATCTCGATGCGCGACTACACCCTGCACATGAAGATGTTCCAGTACCTGCACGCCCTGTACCCGGACGTGAAGCTGGCCCTGCACGCGGGCGAGCTGTCGCTGGGCATGGTGCCGCCGGAAGGGATGAAATTCCACATCCAGCAGGCCGTGGACGTGGCGGGCGCCTCGCGTATCGGCCACGGCATCGACCTGGCCTACGAGGCCGATCCGGTCACGCTGATGAAGACCATGAAGGACAAGGGCATCGCGGTCGAGATCAACCTCACCAGCAACGGCTTCATCAACGGTGTGAGCGGCGCCAACCATCCGATCACGCTGTACCGCAAGTTTGGCGTGCCCTACGTGATCTCCACTGATGACGCCGGGGTGACCCGCCATACCTTGTCGCATGAATACGTGTTGCTGGCCAGCCGCTACCAGCCGGACTATGCCGAGGTGAAGCGCGTGTCTTATAACAGCATTCGCCACAGCTTCCTGGCCGGGGCCGACAAGCAGCGCCTGCTCAAGCAGCTGGATGCCCGCTTTGCCACGTTCGAAGCGGCCATGGCAAAGCGCCCCCACTGAGGGGGTGCCGCGTTTCTTGACAGGAACGTTTAGACATAAGGCGTATTTTTGATATAAATCAGTATCTTACGTAGCTGGTCCGCTTTTTGCTCTACAGGGCATGCCTATTTCATAAAGGAGAAAATAGACATGTCTGATCGTTCAACCGCACTTCTCAGCCGTACCGCTGTTGCCGGGGCCCTGGCCCTGGCACTGTGCAGCCCCTCCCACGCCTCGGTGATCCTCGCGGGCAATGCCGTCACCGGGAACCAGACCGGTACCTGTTCCTTCCAATGTAGTACGTCCAGCGTTGCCGAGAATTTTCACCTCGGCAGCAATGCGACGATCGAAAGCCTGACGGTCTACGTGTCCGCGTCGCCCGGCACCCCGCCGCCAGCCACCGCCCAATGGAGCCTGTTCGCTGGTACCGCCACGCCGGGCGCGCTGCTGGGGTCAGGCACCGTCACCGGCAGCTATGTGGACACTGGCGCCGATCTCGGCAATTTCCCAGGGTGGAACATCTACGCCCTGACGTTCGACATCGCCGACCTGTCCCTATCGGCAGGCGATTACTGGATGGGCCTGCATGTTTCGACCAACGGCCCGAGCGTGTTCTGGGCGGACACCACCACGGGTGACCACAAGTACGCGACCTCGACCGGGCAGGGCTGGACCGTCTACAGCGGCGTGCCGAACTACGCCTTCGCAGTCAATGGCAGCGTGAACGCCGTACAAGTGCCGGAGCCGGCCACGCTGCTGCTGTCGGGCTTGGGCCTGGCCGGACTGATGTTGGGCCGCCGCACCCGCCGCTGACCTGGGCATTCCTATCGGAAGGGCGCCTGCGGGCGCCCTTTTGTTATTTGGAAATCTTGCAAATAAGCTCACTGTGTGGCACTCATGCTACACAAATGGCTGTCTTCGCCGACCTTTGTTGAAAATCCCGATGAAAGGATTTCAGCGAGAAATGGCTCATTTATAATCCCGCCGAGACCGCCACCCTCGCAGAACCCTCCAGATCCACGGTATTTATTTCGCCGTCGTATAAATTCCGAACAGAAATCGAATTTGTCATCCGTGGGTCGCTCATGCATATTTGTCCAATCGTCATGAACTTTTGTCATGGGGATGACATATCGGAGCGCTAGAGTTCGGCGTTTGGCAGTGGGTAAGGCCTGAAAGTGTGTAGCAAAAGCAGGGGTCCCGCGCGGACCCACCATAACTAGTATTTTTTTGGGGTTACAACAATGATCAGTCAAAAACGGATTCAGCTCACGAAGCTGGCGCTCGCCCTGTCGATCGCTCTGTCCGCTACGCCATCGTTCGCGCAGAACACCACCTCGGCAGTCGGCGGCCGGGTCGTGGCCGCCGACGGCAAGCCGGCCGCTGGCGCGCAAGTGTCCATCGTCCACACCGAGTCGGGTTCGGTCAACAACGTGGTTGCTGATGCGGAAGGCCGCTACGTGGCCCGCGGCCTGCGCGCCGGCGGTCCGTACACGATCATCGTCACCAAGGATGGTGTCACCGACAAGCACGAAGGCGTGTTCCTGAACCTGGCGGAAACCGCCCAGGTCGACGCCACCCTGGGCGCCCCGATCCAGACCGTGACCGTGGCGGGCAAGGCCGCCCGCTCCGAGATCTTCTCCAAGACCTCGATGGGCTCCGGTACCGCAATCAGCCCGACCGAACTGCAGGCCCAGGCCTCCATCCAGCGCAACCTGCAAGACTATGCGCGCATGGACCCGCGCGTGTCGCAGACCGACAAAGAGCGCGGCGAGATGTCCGTGGGTGGCCAGAACTCCCGCTACAACAGCCTGACCATTGACGGCGTGGCCGTGAACGACACCTTCGGCCTGGAAGCGAGCGGTTCGCCGACCTCCAAGCAGCCGATCTCGATCGAGGCAATCCAGTCGGTGCAGGTGAACGTTGCCAACTACGACGTGACCCAGAAGGGCTACACCGGCGCCAACGTGAACGCCGTCACCAAGTCCGGTACCAACAACTGGAAGGGCTCGGTCTACTACGTGTTCCGTAACGACAAGCTGGCCGGCGACCGTTACAACGCATCCAACGACACCTTCTTCGCCCCGCCGAAGTTCGAAGAAAAGACCAAGGGCTTCACCGTGGGTGGCCCGCTGATCCAGGACAAGCTGTTCCTGTTCGCCAACGTGGAAGAGCTGCGCTCCTCGCGCTCGGCCCCGGCCTACGGCCCGATCGGCAGCTCCAACACCAACGTCGGCATCTCGACGGACCTGATCGCCCAGCTGCAAAACGTGGCCCAGTCGCGCTACGGCATCGACGTCGGCACCCTGAACGTGCCGGAAGGCACCGAGCTGGTCGTGCGTGACCGCCTGCTGAAACTGGACTGGAACATCAACGACAACCATCGCCTGATGGTGCGCTGGTCCAAGACCGACCAGAACGAACCGATCTTCCCGAACTTCTCGGACAACGCGCTGTCGCTGTCGTCCTGGTGGTACAACCAGGGCAAGTCGATCGAGACCGTGGTCGGCCAGCTGTTCAGCGACTGGACCCCGACCTTCTCGACCGAATTCAAGGTCTCCTCGCGCGACTATGACTCGGTGCCGATCAACAACGCGCGCCTGCCGGCCATGGCGCTGCAGGTGTCGGGTCCGAACCCGCCGGGCACGGCAAGCAATGTCCCGACCTCGAACCGCTTCCTGGACTTCGGTACCGAACTGTCCCGCCAGAACAACGTCCTGCGCACCCGCACCAAGGACGTCTACCTGGGCGCCAACTGGTCCAAGGGCGATCACGAGATCAAGTTCGGCATGGACTACAACAAGAACGACATTTACAACGCGTTCCTGCAGAACGTGTTTGGTAATTACACGTTCGGTTGCATCAACTCGTCCGCCACCTTGACCTACACCTTCGGCGCCGTCAGCTGCGGCACCGCGGACGCGGCCACCATCCAGAAGGCGATCCTCGAGAACTACTCGCGCGGCCGTCCGCTGAACTACCAGGTGCAAGTGCCGGTCGCCGGCGGTTCGCTGACCAACGCGATCGCCCGCTTCACGCTGTACGATGAAGGCTTCTTCGCCCAGGACACCTGGAGCGTCAACAACAACCTGACCGTCAACGCCGGCGTGCGTCTCGACCGCAACCTGGTCGGCGGCCGTCCGCTGAAGAACGACGTTGTGTCGCAGGCTTACGTGGCCGGCAATGCCGCCACCGGCGCCCGCGCCACCGGCGGCTTCGGCATGAACAACCAGCAGGTGCCGGATGACACCAAGCTGTGGCAGCCGCGCGTCGGCTTCAACTATAAGCTCAGCAGCGAGCGCCTGATGCAGGTGCGCGGCGGCTTCGGCCTGTTCCAGGGCGCGGCGATGAGCGTGTGGATGTCGAACGCGTTCTCCAACCCGGGCGTGGCCACCCGCATCGTGGGTTGCGGCACCTCCGGCTTCCCGGCCTGCCCGCCGACCGACGGCATCTTCAGCCCGAACCCGGACGCCCAGCCGACCAGCTTCCCGGGCTCGACCCCGGCCGCCAACGTGGACCTGCTGGATCCGTCGTTCAAGCAGCCGTCGATCCTGAAAGCCAACCTGGCGTTCGACACCGAACTGCCGTGGTACGGCCTGACCTTCACGGCCGAGTACCTGTACACCAAGAACAAGGACTCGATCTACTACAAGAATCTGAACCTGGGTGACCCGACCCGCACCGGAACCGACGGCCGTGCGCTGTACTACACGCCGCAGGCCTACAACCCGGCATGCTGGACCGCGACCGGCGGCACCATCACCAGCGGCGTGTGCTCGGGCTTCCGTGCCAAGGCGCTGTCGAACGCCAGCTTCAACAACGTTCTGCTGGCCACCAACAGCGATCAGGGCAAGGGCTCGATCTTCACCCTGCAACTGTCCAAGCCGCTGTCGAAGGGCTTCGGCTGGTCGGTGTCGACCACCCACACCAAGGCCACCGAAGTGTCGCCGCTGACCTCCTCGACCTCGTCGTCGAACTACTCGGGACGCTCGGTGTTCAACCCGAACGAAGACGTGGCCGCCAACTCGGCCTACCTGGTCAAGGACCGTATCAACGCCAACCTGACCTGGCAGAAGAAGTTCTTCGGCGAATACAAGACCTCGCTGGGCATCTTCTACGAAGGCCGCTCGGGCAAGCCGTATTCCTGGACCATCAACAATGACCTCAACGGTGATGGCCTGGCGGGTAACGACCTGATGTACATCCCGAAGGCGTTCGGTTCGGGCGAAGTCACCTTCTACGGCGACACCGCGACCAACCACACCAACGAGCAGAAGTTCTGGGACGTCGTGAATGCCGACGAAGAACTGCGTGACGCAGCCGGCCGCGTGACCAAGCGTGGCGAAGCCTTCGCACCGTGGACCAACTCGTTCGACATGCGCATCAGCCAGGAGATCCCGGGCTTCATGGCGGGCCAGAAGGGCACTTTCACCCTGGACTTCCTGAACGTCGGCAACCTGCTGAACAAGCGCTGGGGCCGGATCCCGGAAGTGGGCTTCCAGTCCAATGGCGGCCAGGCGCGCAGCTTTGTTGACTACGGCGGCCTGGATGCAAATGGCCACTACATCTACATCGTGCGTAGCGTGGAAACCGTCAACCTGCGTCAGACCAAGGGCGAGTCCCAGTGGGCGATCCAGGCGACCGTCAAGTACGAGTTCTGATCCTCGTCGCATGACTTAGCAGGACTGCAAGGCCGGTGGCGACACCGGCCTTTTTTTATGTTCTGTGGCGTACGTTCCGATACAAAATTCACTCGCCGGCTGCCTGTGATCGCCGCAGGCTTTCGGTTATGCTTGAGGGCTATGAAGATTGCCTTGACTCCCACCGCGGCCCTGCTCTCGGCTGCGCTCCTGCTGGGCGGCTGCGCGAGCCTGACCGCCCTCCAGCCGGCAGCGCCCCGCCAGCCGATCACCATCAACCTGGTGGCGCTGAACGACTTCCACGGCAACCTGGAGCCGAGCAAGTTCACCTACACCGATGCGAACGGCCAGAAGGTCACCCTGCAGGCCGGCGGTATCGACGCCGTGGCCGCCGCGGTCAACGCCTGGCGCCAGCAGGACCGCGATCTGCTGCTGGTCGGCGCCGGTGACCTGGTGGGGGCCAGCCCCGCGCTCTCGTCGATGTGGGCGGACGAACCGACCATTCACGCACTCAATCTCGTCGGCCTGAATTTCAGCTCGGTCGGCAACCACGAATTCGACAGCGGGCGCATGGAGCTGCTGCGCCAGCAGCATGGCGGCTGCGTGTCCCCACGCCCCGCCAAGGCATGCAAGTTCGCGCCCGATTTCAAGGGCGCGCAGTTCACCTACATGGTCTCCAACGTCGTCGACGCCAAGACCGGCAAGCCGTTCCTGCCCGCCTGGCACATCGCGGACGTGAAGGGCGTGAAGATCGCCTTCCTCGGCGCCGTGGTGCGCGGCGCCGCCGACCTGGTGCTGCCGTCCGGGATCGAAGGCTTGTCCTTCGAAGACGAAGCCGATTCCATTAACAAGGTGCTGCCCGCGGCGCGCGCCGCCGGGGCCACCGTGTTCGTGGTCCTGATCCACGAGGGCGGCCAGACCAAGGAGCGCTTCGACCAGCCGGACTGCCAGCATCTGGAAGGCCCGATCGTCGATATCGCCAAACGCCTGGATCCGGCCATCCGCCTGGTGGTGAGCGGGCATACGCACAAGGGCTACCAGTGCAAGTCCAACGGCCGCTTCATCACCCAGGCTGAGACGGCGGGACACGTCCTGTCGCGCATCGCGCTGTCCGTGGACCCCGCGACCCGCACCCTGCAGGACGTCGCCGTGAAGAACGTGATCGTCAAGCCGGGCGACTATCCATCCGTGCCCGCGGTGAGCGCTTATCTCGCCACCGTCAAGGCCCGCAGCGATGCCGCGCTCCAGCAGCCGGTGGCACGTGTGGCGGTGCGCTCGATGACGCGCGAGCTGTCGGCCGCCGGCGAATCCGCGCTGGGCGACCTGGTCGCGGACGCAGTGCTCGATGCCGCCGCCCCGTATGGCGCGCAGATCGGCTTCATGAACACCGCTGGCATGCGCAAGGATTTCGACGTCGGCGCCGACCTGCGCGCCACCTTCGGCCAAGCCCAGATCGTGCTCCCGTTCGGGAACACCATCGTCCTGATGGACCTCACCGGCGCCCAGCTGTACGACCTGCTGGAGCACCAGTGGGAGCGCGAGAAGGTGGACGTGAACCACTCCATGCTGCAGGTCTCGAACGGCTTTGCCTATCGCTGGGATGGCACCCAGCCGCGCGGCGCACGCGTAATCCGCGGCAGCATGACCCTGAACGGCCAGCCCATCGACGAGAAGAAGCTGTACCGCGTGGCCGCGAATAACTTCCTGGCAGAAGGCGGCGATGGCTTCCCGACCTTCCGCGAAGCTGCGAACTCGCGCGACACCGGCATCCGCGATATCGATGCCTTCACCGCCTACCTGCAGAAGCGCGAGCAGGCCGGAAAGCCGGCTGGTTTCGAGAAGCCGCAAGGGCGCTTCGAGCGCGTGAAATGACAGCGGGCGGCATGATGGCTCCTTCGCTGCGCAAGCGCTTGTGGTCCGCTGTGCTGGTCGCCCTCGGCCTGCAGGCGGGCGCCGCGCATGCCGACTTCACCATTCCCGGTTTTGAACTGGTGCAGACCGCACCGATCGAAACCACACTGGTGAACAGCGACCTGCGCGATCCGGTCACGGTGTTCTGCGAGATGTTCGACGCCGCGAAGCACGAGATCGTGATCGGCCAGTTCTACACCGCCAGCCGGCCCGGCACTCCGTTCGAAAAGGTACTGGAGAGATTGGAAGCGGCGGGCCAGCGCGGGGTGAAGATCCGCTTCCTGCTGGAGCAGCGCGGCATTGCCATCTCTGAAGCCGCGACGATCGAGCGCCTGCGCCGCATCCCCAACCTCGACCTGCGCGTGCTCGAATACGGCAAGCTGACGGGCGGCGGCATCATCCACGCTAAATACGTGGTGGTAGATGCCAGGACTGCCTTCATCGGCAGCCAGAATTTCGACTGGCGCTCGTTTACACACATCCATGAGACGGGCCTGCGCATCACCGATCCCGCTGTCGTAGGGCAGGTGCAGGCCGTGTTCGAGCAGGATTGGCGCGCGCAGGCGCAGCTGGCGGCGGGTGCTGC
>NZ_SPVF01000259.1 GCF_004614185.1 Zemynaea arenosa
CAGCGACAACGAGCTGCTCGGCGAACTGAACGCCATCACCCACGAGCTGGGCTGGCTGCTGGCCGACCTGGCCCACGAGATCGACCGCCGCCTGCCGGCCCCCGCCGCCCAGCTCGGCGAGTTCATCGCGGTCCTGCGCGCGCGGGTCTGAGCGCCGCGCGCCGCGCCCGCCACCCGGGCTGCGGGCGAAAAAAAGCCCCGCACGCGGCGGGGCTGGAACGAGGCATCTTGCCCGAGGATTACTTCGGCACCGTCACGGTCTGCCCGCCGATGGTGAAGGTGCGCGAGGTGGTGGTCTCGCTCATCGACACCGACGGCCGCTTGCAGCCGACGTCCAGCAGCATCAGGAACTCGCCCGACAGCGTGGACGGCGTGGCGTAGGCGCCATGCGCCTCGTAGGTGCCCGGCTTGGGCGCCGGGCCGCTGCGGGTGGCGTAGGTCACCGGCATTTGCGCTGCCGACAGCAGCGGACGGATGCACACCGAACGGTCCACGTTGGTGATAGTCAGCGAGTTGTCGCTGTTGTAGGTGATCGGCGCCGCCGCGTGCACGTTGAACTCCCACGAGTGGGCCACCGCACCGGTGATCTTGTCCTGCACGATGACCGCGTCCTGGCCGCGCAGGTACCAGATGCGGCGCAGTGCGCTCTTCACCGCCGCGCCGTAGGCCGGGGTCGCATCGCCCTCGGCGTAGTCCAGCGCCGAGGTGGTCGAGAACGCGGTCACCTTGCCGTTCTTGGCGAGGGTCGCGGTGTTGCCGGTCACGTCCTGGCCGATGCCCTTGTCATAGGTGACCACGTTGTGGGCCTTGGACTGGCGGTACCAGTCGTTGAACATCGGCGAATTGTAGTAGTCCAGGTAGCCCGACTCGCCCAGCAGCTTGCGGCCGCCCGAGAACAGGATGATGCCGTTCTGGTCGCCGTGGCTGTGGTTGTACGCGCCGTATGGGCTGGACTTGAAGTACAGCGAGGTGCGCTTCAGGTCCGACAGGTTGCTGTGCATCGCCACCCAGCCGATCGACGGGTACAGGGCCGCGTTGGGCGGCTGCACCGGCGTCGATTGGGTGTACGGCAGCGGGTAGGGCGCCATCAGGGCCGACAGCGAATCCTCGGTGCCGCTTATGCTCTTCACGTACCAGGCCGCGTACGGCGAATTGAAGCGCTGGGCGTACGACTTCAGCATGCGGAAATCCGGCACGGTCTCGTTCTCGTCGCCGAACAGGTGCGAGGTCGAACCGGGCGGCACGAAGTGCGCGAAATACTGCATGAACCCGCGCGCCCACGGCTTGTCGAACAGGTTCACGCCGGTGGCGGCCATCAGCGGCTGCCACAGCTGCAGGGCGTAGTCGGCGGTGTACTGGCCGTAGGCGGTACCGTTGGCAAAGCCGCCTTCCGGGCCGGACCAGGCGTACACCGAGTTGATGTAGGAACGGACCGAGAAGTCGAACCACAGGCCCGAGTTCTTGATGTTCCCGAGCGACAGGGTCGAGATCAGCGCCAGGAAGCCCAGGTTGGTGCCGCCGTGCGAGTCGTAGGGGTACTGGTCGATGCGGTCGCCGTTGGCGGACAGGTCCAGGTAGATCTGCTGGGCGCGCGCGTCCACCACGTTCCACCACCACTGGCGGCGGGTGGCGTCGATGTCGTAGTACAGCAGGTCGGTGGCCTTGATCAGGGTGAGGGCGATCTGGCGGTTGGCCTGGTCCTGGTACTTGAAGCTGGTCGGGCCGTTAATGTTCAGGTTGGCCAGCTGGTCGCCGCGGGTGATCGCCTCGGTCAGGTATTTCTTGTCCAGGGTCAGGCGGTACAGCATGGCCGCCGCTTCCACCTGGCGCGCGGTGGCGTTCACGCGGGTGCGGATGTCGGCCGCGGACGCGGTGCTGATCGAGGTGGTGGTGCCGCTGGTCAGGATCGGCCAGTCGGCATCGTTGACGGTCTTGACGTTGCGGTAGGTGTACTCGTTGATGAGCGCATCCAGGGCCGGCTTGCGCTCGGCCAGCATGGCCGGGGTCCACTGGGATTTGGGCACGAAGTTGTTCGGCAACTGGCGCGCGACCTGGCGCGGCTTGGTGGCCACGAACGAGCGCAGGGAGCTATTGTCCGGCACCTCGAACACGGTCGAGTTGGCGGTGATGTCGAATTCGCGCGGGGTCGACCATTGGGCAATGGTGGACGGGCGCACGCGCCATGAGTAATGGCCGACCGGGAAGGCCTTGGACGGCAGGTACCAGTTCTTGTCCGCGGTGAAGGTGTACACCACCTGGCCGTTCTGCGACACCTCGATGTAGTACTGCGGCGGCTTGGACGGATAACGCGACCATGCGAACGCAGGCGGATTCTGCGGCTGGATCTGGTAGTTGGACGGTGCGGGACGCACAGCCTCAGGCTCGGTCGACAGGACCCAGTCCGCATGGGCCACGCCCGCGGTCAGGGTCGCGAAGGGCAGGGCGATGAGGGCTCGGGTCAGGAAGCGTTGAATAGCAGGCATTACTGTTCCTAAATTTGACAACAAGTGAGACGTCCGCGTGAACACGCCGTCGGGTCCGCTGCCGAAATGGCGGCGGCTGCGGTGACTTCAAGAGGTTATTTTCGCGTGGAAAATGCTTGAGTCAGCGCGTTGTCAGCTTGTCTTGCAAAGTGATCTTTCCAACTTCGCAAATCCAGGCGACCCCGGTGGTTGTTGGCTTTCTTTGAATCGGCAGGAAGTGGCCATGCGGGAAGAAAGTCCCGAAATCTTAAACGATGAGAGCGCCACTGCGCTACCCGAAGAGACCCGTTTTTCGGCACTTATTTTCCGTTAGGAAGGTGTTCCGTTAGCGGTCTGCCATCGAAAGAAGACATAGCGATAATTGAGTTTTCGCTTGCGCAATAAAAGCTGTGAAGAATGCGTCAAGCGCGCTTTTGATACATGCATGCATGTATGTCGGTGATAAAAAAAGACCCGGCCGTAGCCGGGCTCCCAGGGGTCCGCTGCGCGCGGAGGTGATCGTCAATCTTTAGTCATCTTTTCGGAAGCGAGCGAGGTTGTCACGGCGCCAAACGCGCTGCTGTTGCGAATCCACGCGCGAAGGCGGAGCAGGGCGCCGCCAGGGCGGCCGCGAAGGACCGGCCGAGTCCGGCGAGCCAGGCCGGCCCGATGAGGCCGCCGAGCTTGCGCCGCAGCGTGTGTGCACGGGGGGCATGATGGTGTTCCTTTGCCAATAAGTTGTCCAGGTGCTGGGGCGGGCGTTTCGGGCGCGCCGTGGAGCGCAGGGGCTTCGTGACCGGCCGGGTCCGCTACTGTCGAGTTGTCAGATTATTGTGTCATCCAGCACAGCGGCTGATGCCAAACAGAAGGCCTGTCGGCGGCCCTTCGTGAAACTGCTCGGGTGGGCCGAATGCGAGGGTCAGCGACACAGCGGCCAGTTGGGCGAAGCGCCGCCGCAGGATCGCGTCGTCGATACCCTCCAGTCCATCCTCGCGGCACAGAGTAAATGCGCCGGAACCATTCCAGATTGCACAGGGTGTACGCGCTCGCGCACTGCTTAAGTTGTTCATCACTCAACCGGCGTATGCTGGACGGAATTCTTGCCTCCGAAGTGTCCGCCATGTTCCGCACGTCCACCGTCGTCGCAGCCGTTTTCGCCTTCAGCACTGCCGACGCGCAGCTGGTCGAGCCGGGCCAGACTTCCGAACAGGTCAATCTGGAAGCCCAGCCGCCGCTTGGGGCGCAGGCCTTCGGGGACGCGTTCCAGCCGTTTCCGCGGCCATACGCCGCCAACACCGCCGGCCAGCCGGTCATCAAAAGCGCGTTGGACGTCTATCGCACCGATCCCAAGCTGCAGTTCGGCCTCACCCTAACGCCCACGTTCGGCATCGAGCTCGGGTTCGCCAATCTGTTGAGCCGGGGTTTTCATTACCTCGATGACAGCCGCCCAGCGGAGAAGGCGGGCGTGCTCGGCGATCACGGCTTCAGCAGCTACGCCGCAGCCAAGTTCACGGTGCCGGTGACGGAGCGGTTCACCGCGTACAGCAAGCTCGGCATCGCGCACAGCGAGAGCAAGATGCGTGAGCGGCCCAATCAACCGCGCCAGACCCAGTTGGCCAAGGACCCGATCCCGGCGGCCGACACCGGCCCGTACGCCAGCGTCGGCGCCCAGTACAAGCTGAACGCCAAGGCCGCGCTGTCAGGCGAGGTCGTCAAATCCGGCAGCAGTGCCACCAAGTGGCCAGGCGCCAGCAACGCCACCGGGGTATCGACCAGACTGAAGATCGGTTTTTAGGAAAGGAAAGCGCAGGGTACACGCGGCCGAAACATATCGAACGCTGCGCACATCACATTTGACATAATATGAATTATGCGAAGTTTGGCATAGCACATCGGCCGTTCTCTCTGGTTCGCCAGAGCCCGGCCAGCGGCTGATCTAAGCCCGTTCAGTGCGCTTGGCGCGCGCCGCGTGGAGCTTACGGTAGCTGTCCAGCAAGCGCTGGTGGCGGTCCAGTTCTTTCATGTCCGGGCTCACCGGCGTCAAACCGTAAAACCGCACGCTGCCGTCCACCGACCCGAGTACCGCGTCCATCCGCTCATTCCCGTACAGGCGCCGGAAATTGCGTACGTAATCGTCCAGTTCCATGTCGTCGTCCAGCACGATCTCGAGGACCGCATTCATGGCCTGGTAAAACAGTCCACGGTCCACCGTGTTGTCGTTGTACTGCAAGAACGCGCCGACCAGGTCGTGCGCCGCCTCGTAGTCCTGCAGCGCCAGATTGATCAGGAGTTTTAATTCGAGCACCGTGAGCTGCCCCCACGGCGTGTTCTCGTCGAACTCGATGCCGATCAAGGTGGCGATGTCGCCGTATTCATCCAGCTCGTTGTTCTCCAGCCGGTCCAGCAGCGCTTCCAGCTGCTCGTCGTCCAGCTGGTGCAGATTCAGGATATCGGCCCGGAACAGCAAAGCCTTGTTGGTGTTATCCCAGACCAGGTCCTCGACCGGATAAATCTCCGAATAGCCCGGCACCAGGATGCGGCAGGCATTCGCGCCCAGATGGTCATACACGGCCACATAAACTTCCTTGCCCATCTCCTTGAGGATGCCAAACAACGTCGCCGCCTCCCTGGCGTTGGAATCGGCGCCTTGATGGGAAAAATCCCATTCCACGAACTCGTAATCCGCCTGATCGCTGAAGAAGCGCCACGACACGATGCCGCTGGAATCGATGAAATGTTCGACGAAGTTATTCGGTTCCGTCACCGCGCTGCTGTTGAAGGTCGGCGGCGGCAAATCATTCAGGCCTTCAAAACTGCGGCCCTGCAACAGCTCCGTCAAGCTGCGTTCCAGCGCCACTTCAAAGCTCGGGTGCGCGCCGAAGGACGCAAACACACCACCGGTACGTGGATTCATCAAGGTCACGCACATCACCGGGTATTGACCGCCCAGCGATGCATCTTTCACCAGCACCGGAAAGCCTTGCTCTTCCAGGCCCTTGATCCCGGCGACGACGCCCGGGTATTTGGCCAGCACCTCGTCCGGCACATCCGGCAGTGAGATTTCGCCCTCCAGGATTTCCCGTTTGACCGCCCTCTCGAAAATCTCGGACAGACACTGCACCTGCGCTTCGACCAGCGTATTCCCGGCACTCATGCCATTGCTGACGAAGAGATTCTCGACCAGATTGGTCGGGAAATACACGGTCTGGCCGTCCGACTGCCGCACGAACGGCAGCGCGCAGATCCCGCGTTTCGTGTTTCCGGAATTGGTGTCGTACAGGTGCGAGGCGCGCAATTCGCCGTCCGGGTCGTAGATTGGCCGGCAGTAGTCATCGAGGATCTCCTTGGGCAGCGCATCTTTGCGCCCTGGCTGTAACCAGCGCTCTTCCGGATAATGCACGAACGGCGCCTCGGCGAGATCCGCGCCCCAGTACGCGCCGGCATAAAAGTGATTGCAGCTGATCCGCTCGATATATTCACCGAGCGCCGACGCCAGCGCGCTTTCCTTGCTTGCGCCTTTGCCGTTGGTGAAGCACATGGGCGAATGCGCATCGCGGATATGCAGCGACCACACGTTCGGCACGATATTCCGCCATGACGCGATCTCGATCTTGATGCCCAGCCCCGCCAGCAGCGCGGACATATTCGCAATCGTCTGTTCCAGCGGCAGATCCTTGCCAGTGATGTAGGTGCTGGTGTCCGATGACGGCGCCAGGGCCAGCAGCGCCTGCGCATCCTCGTCGAGGTTCTCGACTTCCTCGATCACGAATTCCGGCCCTTCCTGCACCACCTTTTTCACGGTGCAGCGCTCGATCGAGCGCAGGATGCCTTGCCGGTCCTTGTCCGAAATATCCTCCGGCAGCTCGACCTGAATCTTGAAAATCTGGCGGTAGCGGTTCTCCGGGTCGACGATATTATTCTGCGACAGCCGGATATTCTCGGTCGGGATATTCCGTGTATTGCAGTACAACTTCACGAAATACGCCGCGCACAGCGCCGACGACGCCAGGAAATAGTCAAACGGTCCGGGCGCCGAGCCATCGCCCTTGTAGCGGATCGGCTGGTCGGCGATGACGGTGAAGTCATCGAACTTGGCTTCGAGACGCAGCTTGTCTAGAAAATTGACTTTGATTTCCATGGGCGATACCGGGGACGGACTGAGGAGGTGTGGGGCCGCTATTATCCGCCGTTTATGCGGCGCGGCCTAGCCCAGTTCGTCCGGGCGCCCTCTTTCAATGAACCAGCTTCAGCAATTCGGCAGCGTCGATCACGTCCGACCGCCCTGCCGTGCGCACTGCGCTGAACGGGGAAATGTCGTGCGCGCCGCTGCGGGAATTGGACACCAGCGCCCCGAACTGGCCGAAGCCGACGCCCAGCTCAGTGCGCCCTGCCCCTGCCTGGTTCCGTACCAGATCACCGCCTTCCAGCTCCCGCACCCGCGCAGTCAGCACCGCTACAGTCTGGCGCAGCTCGTCCAGCTCGGCGTCCTTGGCGCGCATGGTGAGATCGAACTCGGCACGCAGTAAAGACAGGCGTCGCTCGGCATCCGCGTGGAGCCGGTCCGCCAGCTGTGCGACGAGCGCCTGCAGCTGGCGCGCCGTGTCCTCGCGCGCGCCGCCGCCGGCGCCGCTTGCTTCGTCCGCCAGCTCCTTGAGGTACCGGTGGATGGTCGACTTGGAGCCCGTATCGCCCAGCGCATGGCGTACCGCCTCCACGGACGGGTAGCGGCCCTCGGTCAGCATCCGCTCCCGGACGTCTCGAACTTGTGCTTTGGTGATGCCTGTGCGCGCCATAGGTCTCTGTGTGAACAGCCGGAAGCAACAGCATCGTACTGCCTGCCGGCATCAGCAGCAAGGCGCTGAGATTTCGCCCCCTCCTTGCACTATAATCTCCGCCTTCGCTCCAAGGATTTGCCGCCATGTCTCTGCTCGCCCACCAGCTTGAACTCCTGTCGCCCGCCAAGACCGCCGAAATCGGCCGCGAGGCCATCCTGCACGGGGCGGACGCGGTTTACATCGGCGGCCCGGCCTTCGGCGCGCGGCACAATGCGAGCAATCCGCTGGAAGACATCGCCGCGCTGGTCGAGTTCGCCCACCGCTACCGCGCGCGCATCTTCGTGACCATGAACACGATCCTGCATGATTCGGAACTGGAGCTGGCGCGCGAACAGATCTGGCAGCTGTACAACGCCGGGGTCGACGCGCTCATCGTGCAGGACATGGCGATGTTCGAGCTCGATCTGCCCCCGATTCAGCTGCACGCCTCCACCCAGTGCGACATCCGTACGGTGGAAAAAGCCAAGTTCCTCGGCGCGGCAGGTTTCTCCCAGCTGGTGCTGGCCCGCGAGCTGAGCCTCAAGCAGATCGGCGAAATCAAGGCGGCCACTGATACTCCCCTGGAGTATTTCGTGCATGGCGCCCTGTGCGTGGCCTTCTCCGGCCAGTGCTACATCTCGCACGCCGACACCGGCCGCAGCGCCAACCGCGGCGACTGCTCGCAAGCCTGCCGCCTGCCGTACACGCTCACCGACAGCAAGGGTGGCGTGGTCGCCTACGAAAAGCACCTGCTGTCGATGAAAGACAACGACCAGTCCGCCAACCTGGAAGCGCTGGTCGACGCGGGCATCCGCTCCTTCAAGATCGAAGGCCGCTACAAGGACATGGGCTACGTGAAGAACATCACGGGCCATTACCGCCAGCTGCTGGACGAGATCCTGGAGCGCCGCCCCGAGTTCGCGCGCGCCTCCAGCGGCCGCACCGAGCTGCTGTTCACGCCGGACGTCGACAAGAACTTCCACCGCGGCCATACCGACTACTTCGCGCAGGGCCGCCAGCCGGACATCGGCGCCTTCGACACGCCCAAGTACGTGGGCGTGCAGCTCGGCACCGTGCAGCGCGTCGGCACCGACAACTTCGACCTGCTGACGAATTCGCCGATGGCCAATGGCGACGGCCTCAACTACATGCACAAGCGCGCCACGGTCGGCATCCTGGCCAACACGGCGCAGAAGCTGGGGGAACAGGGTGGCGGCGAACTGTGGCGCGTGTTCCCGAACGAGCAGATCAGCGCCCTGCCCGGCCTGAAGGCGGGTCTCGAGATCCACCGCAACAAGGATCATCACTGGGAAGCGCAGCTGATGAAGAAGTCGTCCGAGCGCAAGGTCGCCGTCGACCTGACCCTGAGCGAGCACGCGGATGGCCTGCGCCTGGCGATCCGCGACGAGGACGGGATCGAGACCGTGACCGATGCCGCCATTCCGTTCCAGCCCGCCCAACAGGCGGAACAGGCCAGCGCCGGCCTGCGCAACAATATCGCCAAGCTGGGCAACACGATGTTCAGCGCCCGGGAGGTGAGGCTCCAGCTAGCGCGGCCCTGGTTCGTGCCCTCTTCCGCCATCAACGCCCTGCGCCGCGACGCCATCGCCGCGCACGAGGCTGCCCGGCTGGCCGCCTGGGAGCGCCCGGCGCGCAAGGGCGAGGCCGATCCGCGCCCGGTCTACCCGGACACCCAGCTCAGCTATCTGGCCAACGTCTACAACGAGAAGGCGCGCGCGTTCTACATGAAGCATGGCGTGCAGCTGATCGACGCGGCTTACGAATCCCATGAAGAGCCGGGCGAGGTGTCGCTGATGATCACCAAACACTGCCTGCGCTTCTCGTTCAACCTGTGCCCCAAGCAGGCCAAGGGCGTGCAGGGCGTGCAAGGCCAGGTCAAGGCCGAGCCCATGACCCTGGTCAGCGGCAACGAGACCTACACCCTGCGCTTCGACTGCAAGCCGTGCGAGATGCACGTGGTGGGCGCGATGAAGCCGGGCATCTTGAACTCGCCGCCGCCCTCGGCTGTACCGTACAGCCCGCTGGTCTTCCACAAGTCGCGCCCGCGCGCCTGAGCGGGGCTGTCAGGCGTAGGCGGCCTCCATCAGGCCGCTGGCCAGGTCGCCCAGCTTCTGGTGCGGGGTGCTGGTGTTGTTGAACACGACGACGCTCACGCCATCGGCCAGCACTCGCCGGGCGACCATGCGGAAGCCGCCGTTTGAACCATCTTCCCATGCCGCGCGGCGTGGCTGTCCCGCGATGATTTCCACGCGCGTGCGCCCGCCCAGCGCGTAGTGCTGCAGCGGACGCTGCACCTTCAGCAGTTCTTCACGGGAAGCGGAAGTGAGGATGCGGTCCCCGCCCAATACCCCCTCCATCAACCGCACCATGTCCTCCGCGCTGCTGTAGAAGCCGCCCGCCATGGCCATAAAGTCCGGTATCACGCTCGGCTTGCGCTGCCACGGCGGACCGGCGTAGCCCACAGCCATCCCCGGCACCGCGCTGGAATCGCCCGTGTAGATGCCGCTGTCCCGCAGCCCGAGCGGCTGCACCAGCCAGCTGGAGACGCAGTCGGCGTAAGTCTGCCCGCTCACCCGTTCGACGATGGCCTTCACCAGCAGCCAGTTGGAGTGCGAATAGTCCCAATCGGTTCCCGGCGCAAAGCGCAGATCGCCGCTGGCGTAGCGGCGGACGGCGTCCATCTGGGCCAGCTCCACGGTGCCGGCCTTCGGATCGGCCTTGCGCGCCGCCGCGATGTCGTTCGGCACGCCGCTTGAATGGCTGAGCAGGTGACGCAGCGTGAGGCGGAGGCCGTTGTCGGCCCGGAAATCCGGCAGGTAGCGCAGGATCGGCGCGTCTAGGGACAGCTTGCCCTGGTCGACCAGCTCCAGCACGACCATCGAGGCGATCCACTTGGACACAGACCCGGTCTCGAAGCGGGTGTTGAGCGCCATCGGCATAGCTGCCACCGGATCGGCCAGCCCGAGCGCCCGGCTGAACAGGATCTCCCATCGTCGTCCGACGGCCACGGTTCCGTTGAAGTCCGGAAACTGGGCGAGCACGGCCTCATAGCGCCCGGCAGGGGGCGTGGCGAACGCAAAACGGACGGGAAAGAACGCCGCAGCAGCGGCAATGACAAGGGACTGGCGACGGTTCACTGCTGGCCTTTCTGTTAAATGGTTGCCAAGGGTAGCAGAGCGAGGGGCCCGGACAAACAAAAGCCGCCCGCAGGCGGCCTGGGAGTGCCGTGCAAGAACCGCCTAGTGCAGCGGTGTCATCGCATAGCCTTTTTCGGCGATCTGCTCGTTCAGATGAGGAATCGAGTACTGCTGCAGGGTGTCCTCGTGGTCGGGCACGTCGAGGGCGCGGGCCTCGACCACCCAATCGGTATTGGTGGCTTCCTCGGGAATCGCGCGGGCCTCGGGCACTGCCAGGTAGGAAAAGCTGCCGTCGCTTTCGGGGCGGCGATAAATATCCAGGCGCATGATGGGGTTCCTCTCAATGAATAAAACAGACACGACTATCTACACTGTAGACCGCAACGTCTGTTCGCCGCGCCACATTGCCTTGTGGACTTACCGGCGCGGCGCCCCGCCACCGAGGACGCGGGCCGGCAGCATCACGATCGCGCGCAGCAGCTCGAAGACCGCATCCACGCCAATGCCGATCAGGCGGAACGGCAGCAGCAAGAGCCACACCAGAGGATAGGCGACCAGTGCCAGCAAGGCCAGCGGCCAGCAGAAGAACAGCAGGACCAGCCAGATCAGGAAACCAAACATGAGAGTGCTCCCAACGAGTTGCATCGATGGCCGCACTGTAGGCCCGGCCGTCCGCCCGGACAATGCCGATGCGACCGGCTGCGCCACACGCCGATCAGCGGTCAAAAAAGCAGGGTGAATTGCACCGCTGAGTGCACTGCCCCAAATTCGGCACACCTCTGCGCCTCACCCCGCCGGGGACGTACCCCGGCGGGGTGAGCGGCAGAAGTGGTGCGCTGGTGGCTCAGCAGTAGAGCGGACGCCCTAGGCGGGGACGGTTGGGGATGGCGCGGCGGAGATGACGTGCTCGGCGGTCGAATCGTAGATGACCTCGGCTTGCATCGTCGCTTCCAGCGCCGGGATCGAGCCGCCGCAGCGGTAGGCGAAGCTGACCCGCAGCACGTCGCCGGCGTGCACCTGCACCGGCTGCTGCAGCGGCAGCGTCATGTAGTGGTTGAGCCAGTCGATGGTCGAGCCGCGCTCCTGCACCACCGCCAGCACGTTCTTGGTGACGAAGCGCAGCGCATTCAGCGCACCCGTCTTCTCGACCAGGAACTTGCCCTCCCACGCGATCGACAGGTCGTTCGGCTGGGTGAAGTCGAGGATGGAATACACCTGCGGCGCGGCCAGCTCGGCCGTGCCCGGATAGATCACCGTCGTCTCCTGGAACTGGACGATCGGCGCGTAAAAGCCTTCGAAGTCGTATTCCTGCTGCAGCGGCTGCACCGCCATGATCACCGCCTCCGGCATGAACACCGGCAGCGGCCCGCCGAAGCGCGCCAGGTAACGCTGCTTGAAGGACTCGATCACCTGCACCTGCTTCTCGCGCAGCATGCCGACGTGGATCATCTCGCAGATCACCACGTCCACCGGCTCCGGCGGCAGGTACTCGAACGCGTCCGCGTGGATCACCTCGACCTTGTGCCCGTTCGGGTTCATGGCCAGCATCTTGCGCGCTTCCTTGACCATGTCCGGGTTGAACTCGACGCAGTACACCTTGTCCGCCATCTGCGCCGCGAACCAGGACAGCACGCCCGTGCCCCCGCCCAGTTCCAGCACCTTCATGCCCGGCTTGACGGCGTAATGGATCGCCGACTTGAAGTTGTGCATGCGGTTCTGGTCCATCAGCATGTTGTGATGGTAATGAACCGGGATGAACTGCCCCAGGTAGCAGCTCTCGATTTCGGATTCTTTCAGCATGTGGTTCCTCTTCGGCCGCGGTGCACGGCGGATTGTCGACAAGGTTCATTATGAGCAATGACCCTTGTCGCCGAAGAGGCGAGCTGACCGGGTTTTTACGCCTATTTCGCCGGCTGGGGCGGCACCGGCGTGGCGCCGCGCTGGCGCAGCAGGTCGGCGGTGCGGTCATGCCCTTCGCGGGTGGCGACGGCCAGCGGGGTCATCCCGTCCGGAGAGCGGGCGTTGATGTCGGCCTTGCGCTCCAGCAGCAGCGCGACGATCTCGTCGTCCCCCGCCGCGGCGGCGTAATGCAGCGGCGTCCAGCCCGGCTTGTTGACGGCGGCGCCATGGGCGATCAGTTCCAGTGCCGCCGGTTTGTTATGGGTGAAGGCGGCCATCATCAGCGCCGTATTGCCGTTCTTGGCAGGTTGGTCCACCTTGATGCGCGGATCACCCAGCAATACATGGAAGGTCCGCATCGCCTTGTCCCGCAGCGCCAGGATCAGCGCGTTCTCGCCGCGGACTGGCTCGGCCGCGTTCGGATCCGCCCGCGCCGCCAGCATGGTGCGTACGGTGGCCTCGTCGTCCATCTGGACGGCTTTCAGGAAGTCGGTGGCATCCGGGGCCGCAAAAGCCGAGCCCGAAACGAGCGCGGCAGCGAGGACAAAGCGCTGCATGATCTTCATATTCAACCTTAAGAGTTCAGTCTACAACGTTGAAAAGACGCCGGAAATTGGCAGTGGTCGCAGACGCCACCTCGGCCAGCGGCAGATCCTTCAGCGTGGCCAGGTACTCTGCCACGTGCATCACAAACCCCGGCTCGTTCATCTTGCCCCGGAACGGCACCGGCGCCAGGTAGGGCGAATCGGTCTCGATCAGGATCCGCTCCAGCGGCACCGCGCGCGCCACCGCCTGCAAGTCCTTGGCGCTCTTGAACGTCACGATCCCCGAAAACGAAATATAGAACCCCATCGCCAGCGCCGCCTCCGCCACCTCCAGCGACTCCGTAAAGCAGTGCATCACGCCCGCGACTCCGCCCTGGTCGGTCCCGGCGCCCTCCTCCTGCATGATGCGGATGGTGTCCTCGCTGGCCGACCGGGTATGGATGATCAGCGGCTTGCGCGTCTGGCGCGAGGCCCGGATGTGGACGCGGAAGCGCTCGCGCTGCCACTCCAGGTCGCCTTCCAGCCGGTAGTAGTCCAGCCCCGTCTCGCCAATCGCGATGATCTTGGGATGATTGGACAACGCGACCAGCTGCTCGACGGACGGCTCCGGCGTGTCCTCATAATCCGGGTGCACGCCCACGGAGGCGTAAATGTGCGGATACTGCTCCGCCAGGGCCAGCACCTGCGGGAAATCCGGCAAGTCCACGGACACGCACAGTGCGTGCGTGACCTTGTTTTGCTCCATTTTGGCGAGGATCTCCGGCATGCGCGCGGCAAGCTCGGGGAAATTGATGTGGCAATGGGAATCGATGTACATCCCGATATTGTACGGGACGCCCGCCCGCCACGCAGGCGGCTTATGCCACCCGCTTGCCCAGGATGACCAGGTCGCGCTCCACGCCGTCCAGGTTGGCCACGCGCGGCAGGTTCGCCCACATGGCAAAGCCGAACTTCTCGAACAGCCCCAGGCTCGGGATGTTGTGCCCGAAGATGAAGCCCAGCAGCGTATGCACGCCGATCTTGGGCGCGTGGTCGATAGCTTCCTTCAGACAGTACTGGCCGATGCCCTTGCCCCGAAAGGCCTCGGCGATGTAGATCGACACCTCGGCCGTGCCGTTGTAGGCCGGGCGGCCATAGAAGTTGGAGTACGAAATCCAGCCGATAATCTCCGGGGAGCCCTCGCGCTGCACCACCCACAGCGGCCGCCGCGCCGGATCGTGATCGGCAAACCACTGGCGGCGCGACTCGACCGAGATCGGCTCCGTATCCGCCGTCACCTCGCGCGAGGCGATGGTCGAGTTGTAGATGTCAACGATAACGGGCAGATCCTCCGCCGTGGCGACGCGATGGGTGTACATGGGATTCAGAGAGTATGGGTGGCGCGCGACGACCGCAGCGCCGCGCCCAGGATTTCTTCGATGCGCTGCTTGGCGCGCTGGCCCGACTCGTCCGCCGGAAAGTGCACGCCGATGCCCTGCGCCTTGTTGTTGTTCGCGCTGGCCGGGGTGATCCACGCCACCTTGCCCGCGATCGGATACTTGTTGGGGTCTTCCATCAGCGACAGGATCAGGTAGATCTCATCGCCGATCTTGTACGGCTTCTGGGTCGGCACGAACATCCCGCCATTCTTCAGGAACGGCATGTAGGCCGCATACAGCGCGGCCTTTTCCTTGATGGCCAGGGACAGCACGGACGGCCGCGGCGCCTGCGGAGCGGTCGAGTCGGGCGGGTTGGTACTCATGCGGTATCAGTCAAAAATCAATGAGCGCAGCAGGCGGCGTAGTCGAGCAGCATGTCCTCCACGAACAGGCGCGCCGACAGCGGATGGTCCGCGATCGCACGCCGGTCGGTGGCCGACTTCAGGGCCTTCATCAGGTTTGCAGTGTGCACTTTCGCGGCCAGCGCCGCAAGTTCCCGCTGGTAGCGCGGGTAGTAGCGGACCGTACCGGACAATTTGTACGCGAACACATCGTACAGCCAGCGCTGCTGCCAGGAGACCAGCGCCGGCATCGACGCCTTGGCCAGCTTCTCGGCCGCCTTGAGCGCGGCATCCACGCTCGGGTGCGCCAGCATCTGCAGCAAGATATCCATGTCCTCGCGGCTGCCTGACTGGGAGGCGTCCAGCGCCGCCAGCGGCGCCCCGCCCTGCTCGCGCAGCCAGGAGTCCGCGTCCGGCAAGCCCTGTTCCTTCAGCCAGGCCAGCGCGGCCGCGTGGTCCGGCATCGGCAGCGCGAACTTGCGGCAGCGCGACAAAATGGTCGGCAGCAGCTTGTCCAGTCCGTTGGATGACAGCAGGAACACAGTCCCCGGCGGCGGCTCCTCGAGCGTCTTGAGCAGCGCGTTGGAAGCCGGCACGTTGAGCGCCTCGGCTGGGTACAGCACCACCACGCGCAGCCCGGCGCGGTGGGTCGAGATGTTCATGAAGTCCGCCAGCGCACGGATCTGCTCGATCTTGATGTCCTTGCTGGGCTTGGCGGTTTTGCTGGACTTCTTGGTCTCCTCGCCCTCCTCGCCCTCGCCCGGCTCGTCTTCCAGCGCCTCCGGCCGCACGCGGCGATAGTCCGGATGGCTGCCCTGTTCGAACCAGTTGCACGACAAGCACTCGCCACAGGCATGACCATCCGCCCGTACGTTTTCGCACAGCAAAGCCTTGGCGAAGGCCTCGATAAACCCGGCCTTGCCGGTACCCTGCGCCCCATAGAACAGCAAGGCGTGCGGCATCCGGACGCGCAGCTGCTGCAGCTGGCGCCAGGCCTCGTCCTGCCATGGGTAAATCGCGGTGCTCATCCGATGATTATGAACGAAAACAAGAGCTTATGCCGAATTCTTGAAGTAACTTATCAGTTCAATAACTGGCCCAGGATGGTCGTCAGGCGCTGCTGGATCTGCGCGATCGGCTGGGTCGAGTCAATGATGATAATACGATGCGGAAACTTTTCGGCCCGCGCGAGATAGCCCTGGCGGGTGGCCAGGAAGAAATCGGCCTGCTCGCGCTCGAACTTGTCCAGCTCGCGCGTGGCATCGAGGCGGGCGCGCGCCACTTCCAGCGGCACGTCGAACAGCAGGGTCAGGTCCGGCTGCAAGGCCGGATGCACCCACTCCTCCAGTGCCTCCAGTTTGGCCAGCGCCAGGCCGCGTCCGCCGCCCTGGTAGGCGAAGGACGAGTCCGTAAAACGGTCCGACACGATCCAGTCGCCCCGCTCCAGGGCCGGCTCGATCACCTGCGCGATGTGCTCGCGGCGCGCGGCGAACACCAGCAGCGCCTCGGTCTCCAGGTGCATCTTCTGGTGCAGGACCAGCTCGCGCAGGGTCTCGGACAGCGGCGTGCCGCCCGGCTCGCGGGTCGAGACCACGGTCTTGCCGTGCTGCTGGAGGAAGTCGACGATGAAGGCGATGTGCGTGCTCTTGCCCGCCCCATCGATGCCTTCGAAAGTGATGAACTTGCCGCGCTTTGCAGGAACAGTCATTGGCGCTGGTATTGGTTGACGGCCTTGTTATGGTCGTTCAGGTTGCCCGAAAACTGGCTGGTGCCATCGCCGCGCGAGACGAAGTACAGCGCGTCCGTCTTCGCCGGGCTCAGCGCCGCGGCCAGCGACTGCACGCCCGGCAGCGAAATCGGCGACGGCGGCAGGCCCACGCGGGTATAGGTATTGTACGGCGTGTCCGTTTCCAGGTCCTTCTTGCGGATCTTGCCGTCGTACTTGTCGCCCATGCCATAGATGACGGTCGGGTCGGTCTGCAGCAGCATGCCGATCTTCAGGCGGTTCACGAACACGCCCGCGATCATCCCGCGCTCGTTCTTCTGGCCGGTTTCCTTTTCCACGATCGAGGCCATGGTCAGCGCCTCGTACGGCGTCTTGTACGGCAGGTTCGGGTCGCGCTTGGCCCAGGCCGCGTTCAGGCGGTTCAGCAGCGCGGTGTGGGCCGACTTGTAGATCTCCAGGTCGCTGGAGCCCTTCGGGTAGAGGTAAGTGTCCGGGAAGAACAGGCCTTCCGGCACCTTGTAATCCGGCGCCACCTTGGCCAGCAGCTCGGCGTCGGACAGGTTCGCCGTGTCGTGCTTGAGGGCCGGGGCGGCGTTGATGGCGGCCCGCATCTGCTTGAAGGTCCAGCCCTCGATCACTGTCAGCGAGCCCTGCGCGAACTCGCCCTTGACCAGCTTGTCCAGCAGGCGCAGCGGCGTGGTGAAGGGTTCCAGCTCATACGAACCGGCCTTGATCTTGCCGCTTTTGCGCGTGGCCCGCGCCAGCATCTGGAACAGAAAGTGGTTTATCGGAACGCCCGCATTGGCGATCTGCTGCGCGGCCGCGCCGCCGCTGCTGCCCGGGGTGATTGTGAACGGGATGGCCGGCTCGGCGGTGGTGATCGGCTGCTTGGCCCAGTAGCCAAAGCCGGTACCCGCGGCGATCACGGCGAGCAGCGCCAGGAAGAACAGTTTCTTAATCAAGGTCTTGGCCAGTCGTTTTGGGAGGTGTCCGGCGCGAATTGCCGGGGCACCCTATAATGAGCCCGTAATCATAATGCTTTCGACGGCGCATCACGAGATTTTATGAACAATTTGACCCAATTCCTGGCAGCCGAAACCGCCGAGCCCCTGACCGACGCCCAGCTGGCGGACGGTTTCGTGGCGCCGCTGGCCGACCTGGGCCTGATTGCGGTCACCGGGGCGGACGCGGCCAGCTTCCTGCACAACCAGCTGACCAACGATGTCGAGCACCTGGGGCTGAACGAAGTCCGGCTGGCCGGGTACTGCACACCCAAGGGACGGCTGCAGGCCACCTTCCTGATGTGGCGCTCGCCTGAATCCATTTTCTTGCAGCTGCCGCGCGAGATCCAGCCGCCGCTGCAAAAGCGCCTGAGCATGTTCGTGCTGCGGTCCAAGGCCAAGCTGGAGGATGCGACGCCCGAGGTGGCGCTCGGCATCGGCGGGGTGCAGGGCGAGGCCGCGCTGCGCGACGTCTTCGGCGCCCTGCCCGCGGCACCCAACACCCATATCGACAGCGAACACGGCACCGTGGTGCGGGTGGCCGATGCCGCCGGCGCGCCGCGCTACCAGTGGCTGACGTCGTCGAGCACGGCCGACGCGGCCTGGCCCACCCTGGCCGCGCTGGCGCAGGGCGGGCCGGATGCCTGGATCCGTTCCTCGATCCTGGCGGGCGTCCCGCAAATCACCGCCCGCACCCAGGAGCAGTTCGTGCCGCAAATGGTGAACCTGGAGCTGCTCGGCGGCGTGAATTTCAAGAAAGGCTGCTACCCCGGGCAGGAAATCGTCGCCCGCAGCCAGTACCTGGGCAAGCTCAAGCGCCGCACGGCCCGCGCCATCATCGACGGCCAGGCCCACGCGGGCGATGAAGTGTTCTCCCTGGACGACCCCGGCCAGCCCTGCGGCATGGTCGTGAATGCCGCGCCGAACGCCACCGGCGGCACCGACGCGCTGGTCGAGATGAAGCTGGCCGCGCTGGGCGAGGCGGTCCGCCTCGGCTCGGCCGAGGGCCCCGCGGTACGTTTCCAGCCCCTGCCCTACGAGCTCGACGCGCTTGACGTATGAGCGGCTGGCACGCATGACCGACCTGTATATCTACTACCGCGTGCCGGCCGGGCAGGCCGGCGCGCTCGCTTCCAAGGTGCGCGCCATGCAGGCCGCGCTGGGCGGCGGGCAGCTGAAGCGCCGTCCCGGCGAGAAGGACGGGCTGCAGACCTGGATGGAGGTGTACGCCTCCGTCACCGATGACTTCCCCGCGCGCCTGGACCGGGCGGCCGAGGAAGCCGGCCTCCAGCAGCACATCGACGGGCTGCGCCACACCGAAGTTTTCACGGATTTCAACTAGATGTGCCTGATCGTTTTTGCGTGGCAGGTGATGCCCGGCGTGCCCCTCATTGCGGCCGCCAACCGCGATGAATTCTACGACCGCCCGGCCGAGCCGGCAGGCCCGTGGGACGGTCACCCCGAGATTTTCGGCGGCCGCGACCTGCTGGGCGGCGGCACCTGGATGGGCATCACCCAGTCCGGCCCGAACGGCCCGCGCTTCGCCGCCATCACCAACTACCGCAATCCGAAAGACTGGCGCGCCGACGCCCCCACGCGCGGGGCGCTGGTGTCCGACTATCTGATCGGCTCCTGGACGGCTTCCGACTACATCGCCCACATCCGCGGCAGCGCCCAGGAGTACAACGGCTTCAACCTGGTGATTGGCGACGCCACGGAACTGGTCTGGTTCTCCAACCGCGGCGATGGCGACGTGCGCAACGGCGCGCGCCTGGAGCCCGGCATCTACGGCATCTCGAATGGCCTGCTGGATGACCCGTGGCCGAAGGTGGTGCGCACCAAGGCGCAGTTTGCGAGCTTGCTGTGCCAGGGCGCCCCCGAAGACGCCTTCTTCGACATGCTCGCTGACACCACCCGCGCCCCCGACATGCGCCTGCCCGAAACCGGCGTCGCGTTGGAGCTCGAGCGTGAACTGTCCGCCGTCTGCATCGAGACCCCCGGCTACGGCACCCGCACCTCCACGGTGGTCACGCTGTATATGGCCGCTCCCGCCGTCCTCCACGAACGCATCATCCGCTCCTGAGCCCAGCTGAGCCCGCCCCTTTGACATCCCCCAACCGGGGTCAGGCCTCCCCCCTCCCGGCCGGGGTCAGACCCCAGGGGTGTGAATAACTGTTTTTCCGAATGAAGCCGGGTGGGGATAACTGCCCGGGGTCAGACCCCGTCTATGAGAGGCAGGCCTGACCCCGGTGTTGACGGGGATCAGGGAAGGTGGACGAGTTGCTTGCCGAAGTTGGCGCCTGAGAGTAGGCCGACCAGGGCTGCGGGGGCGCTGGCCAGGCCATCGGCGATGGACTCGCGGTATTTGAGTTGGCCAGCGGCGACCAGGGGCTCGAGGTCGGCCAGCGCCGCGGGCCAGACTTCGGGGTGTTCGGTGATGATGAAGCCGCGCACAGTCAGACGGTTCAAGAGGATCGACTTGAGGTTGTGCAGGGGCTGCGGGTCGCCGTTGTAGCCGGCGATCAGGCCGCATAGCGCGACGCGGCCGAAGGCATTCATGCGCGTCAGCGTGGTGTCGAAGATGACACCGCCGACGTTCTCGAAGACGCCATCCACGCCGTCCGGTGTCGCGGCCTTCAGGTCGGCCTTCAGGTTCCCGGCCTTGTAGTCGACGCAGGCGTCGAAGCCCAGCTCCTCGACCACGTAGCGGCACTTTTCCGGTCCACCCGCGATGCCGACCGCGCGGCAGCCGAGGCGCTTGGCCAGCTGGCCCACTACACTGCCCACCGCGCCCGCCGCCGCGGACACCACGATCGTCTCGCCCGCGCGCGGCCGCATGATCTCGTGCAGGCCGTACCACGCGGTCACGCCCGGCATGCCGGCCACGCCCAGGTACGCGGACAAAGCCACGCGCGCGGTATCCACCTTGCGCAGCGCGTCACCCGCAGCGATACCCATCTCGGCCCAGCCCAGCATCCCGGTCACCGCATCGCCCACCGCGAAGTGCGCATCACGCGACGCGACCACGTACCCCGCCGTGGCCCCGATCATGGTCTCGTCCAGCGCCTGCGGCACCGCGTAACTCTTCGCCTCGCTCATACGTCCACGCATGTATGGATCGAGCGACAGCCATTCATTGCGGACCAGGACTTCACCATCCTCCAGCGCCCGCGCTTCCACCGTCTCCAGCCGGAAGTTCCCTACCTGTACCGCTCCGCGTGGCCGCGCAGCCAGCACCATCCTCTGATACCGCATCCCACCCCTTCACACAGCCGATACGCCGCCATCCACCGCGAGCACCTGCCCGGTAATATGCTTGCCCGCGTCGGACGCGAACAGCACCGCGGCACCCTTCAAGTCTTCATCGTCGCCCAGTCGGCCCAGCGGCGCACCGCGCGCCAGCTCGTCTTCGCCCAGCGCCGCAATCAGCCCTTGCGTCATCTTCGACGGGAAGAAGCCCGGCGCCAGCGCGTTCACGGTGATCCCGTAGCGCCCCCACTCGCCCGCCAGCGCGCGCGTGAGGTTGATCACCGCCGCCTTCGACGTGTTGTATGCGACCGTCTGCATGGTCCCCGGCGGATTGCCGGCCAGCCCCGCGATCGACGCCACGTTGATGATGCGCCCGGCCTTCTGATCGATCATGCAGCGCTTGGCCACCGCCTGCGACAGCAGGAAGGTCGCGCGCAGGTTCAGGTCCATCACCTTGTCCCACGCCTCGACCGGGTAGTCCTCCGCAGCCGCGCCCCAGGTGGCGCCCGCATTATTCACGAGGATGTCGATGCGGCCGAGGCGCTCGATGGCCGCCGCCGCGAGATCGCCCGCCGCGCTTTCGATCGACAGGTCGGCCACCACAAACGAAGCCGAGATGCCCTGCGCCGACAACAGCGCCACCGCCTCCTCCAACTCCGCCTGTTTGCGCGCCGAGACCACCACGCGCGCACCCTGCTCGCCCAGCGCCTGCGCAATCTGCAGCCCGAGCCCGCGCGAGCCGCCCGTCACCAGCGCGGTCTTCCCCGCTAGCGAAAACAGCTCGGCCACGCGCCGCGCGCTCATACGATGAAGTCCATGCACTGGCGCTCGGACCGCACCGCGCCGATGAAGCCCTTCACCGCTTCGTGCTCCGGATGCACCGAGTACGCTTCCAGCGCAGCCGCATCCGTGAACTCCGAGTACAGCACCGCGTCATACGTCGCCTCGAGCCCCGGCTGCGCCAGCGCGACCTCGAACTTGAGTATGCCCGGCACCACGGCCGCGCAACGGTCCAGCTTTTCCTTTAGCAGCCGCGCATTGGTGGCCCTGTCGTTCCCCTCCGCGTGGTCCTTCAGCTTCCACATCACGATATGTTTCAACATAGTCCTAAACCTCACACCACTTCAAACAGTCCGGCCGCACCCTGCCCGCCGCCGATACACATCGTCACCACGACGTACTTCACGCCGCGCCGCTTGCCCTCGATGAGCGCATGCCCGACCAGGCGCGCGCCCGACACTCCATACGGGTGCCCCACTGCGATCGCCCCGCCATTCACGTTCAGGCGGTCCATCGGGATCCCCAGCTTGTCCGCGCAGTACAAAACCTGCACGGCGAACGCCTCATTCAGCTCCCACAGGCCGATGTCTTCGACCTTCAAGCCCGCGCGCGCCAGCAGCTTGGGCACCGCGAACACCGGCCCGATGCCCATTTCATCGGGCTCGCACCCAGCCACCGCAAACCCGCGGAAGATGCCCAGCGGTGCCAGTCCCCGAGCCGACGCCGCCCGGTCGCTCATCACCACCGCGCACGATGCGCCATCCGAAAACTGGCTCGCATTCCCCGCCGTGATCACGCCGCCCGGCACCGCGGTGCGGATCTTCGCCACGCCTTCCAGCGTCGTATCCGCGCGGATGCCCTCATCGGCGGCGATAGTCACCTCGCGCGTCAGCAGCTGCCCGGTGGCCTTGTCCGCGACGCCCATCACGGTCGTCATCGGTACGATCTCCGCGTTGAACAATCCGGCTTGCTGGGCCGCCGCCGCGCGCAACTGGCTTTGCACACCGTATTCGTCCTGGCGCTCCTTCGAGATCGCATAGCGCTTGGCCACGTTCTCCGCGGTCTGCAGCATCGGCCAGTAGATCTCCGGCTTGTGCTGGTTGAGCCAGACCTCCTTGTACATGTGCGTATTCATCTCCTGCTGCACGCACGAGATGGACTCGACGCCGCCCGCCGCAAAGATCTCGCCTTCGCCGGCCAGCACGCGCTGCGCGGCCAGCGCTATGGTCTGCAGCCCCGAGGAACAGAAGCGGTTCACGGTCATGCCAGGCACGGTGACCGGGCAGCCGGCCCGCAGCGCGATCTGGCGCGCGATGTTCCCGCCGGTGGCGCCCTCGGGGTTCGCGCAGCCCATCAGCACGTCCTCGATCTCGCCCGCTTCGATATTCGCGCGCTGGATCGCCGCCTGCAGCACATGGCCGCCCAGCGTGGCGCCATGGGTCATGTTGAAGGCGCCCTTCCAGGACTTGGCCAGGCCCGTGCGGGCGGTCGATACGATGACGGCGTCTAGCATGTTCCAGTCTCCCTGTGATGGATGAATGCGGGCGAGAATAGCATATTTGTGAACGGTCGTTCGCAAAACCGGCCGCTACAATAGGGGCATGATTTTAGTGGATCAGATCACCCTGGCGCTGCGGCCGCTGGCCGACCCGGCCAAGGCGCCGGCCATGCGGGCCTACATGAAGGACCGCTATCCCTTCCTCGGCGTGCAGACGCCGCAGCGGCGCGCCGCCACCGCCCCTGTTCTGCGCGATGCCAAGCCGCTGCCGGTCGCGGCACTGCTGGACGCGGCCCGCCTGCTGTGGGCACTGCCCGAGCGCGAGTATCAATACGCGGCGCTCGACCTGCTGGACAAATACCGCAAGCGGCTCGAACCGCGCGACCTCGACGAGCTGCTGGCCCTCGTGCGCACCAAGTCCTGGTGGGACACGGTCGATGCACTGGCGGTGATCATCGGCAGCGTGGTGCGCCGCCACCGCAGCGAACAGGCCCGCATGGATGCCTGTCTCGTCCACGAGGACCTGTGGACCCGCCGCGTCGCCATGCTCCACCAGCTCGGCTGGCGCGGCGACACCGACGAGGCCCGCCTGTTCACCTACGCCCGCACCCTCGCCCCGGAAACCGACTTCTTCATCCGCAAAGCCATCGGCTGGGCCTTGCGTGACTACGCCCGCCACGCGCCGGACGCCGTGGCCACCTTCCTGGCCGCCGAGGGCGGCCGCCTCAGCCCCCTCACCCGCCGCGAAGCCGGAAAACATCTTGCGTGACCCGATGTCGTTTTTGTAAGTTTCGAGTAAGCCCCGCGAAAGCATGACGTAAGTTTAAGAGCCCACACTCCGACCCAGCCGAACTAACCAGCGGCACCCGCAGTCCAACGCGGATAAACAAACATAACGGAGACACATATGGCAAACACTGCAGCCGCCAACCTCGGCGGCACCGTCCGGTCGGGCGGGATCACCAAGGAAGAGCGGAAGGTCATCTTCGCCTCGTCCCTCGGCACCGTGTTCGAGTGGTACGACTTCTACCTCTACGGTTCGCTGGCCGCCATCATCGGCAAACAGTTCTTCCTCGGCGACCCGACCACCTCCTTCATCTTCGCGCTGCTGACCTTTGCCGCCGGCTTCCTGGTGCGTCCGTTCGGCGCCCTGGTGTTCGGCCGTCTCGGCGACCTGATCGGCCGGAAGTACACCTTCCTGGTCACCATCCTGATCATGGGCGGCTCCACCTTCATCGTCGGCCTGCTCCCCGGCTACGCGACGATCGGCATTGCGGCGCCGATCCTGCTGGTCTCCCTGCGCGTGCTGCAGGGCCTGGCACTGGGCGGCGAGTACGGCGGCGCAGCGACGTATGTGGCCGAGCATGCCCCGCACGGCAAACGCGGCCTGTTCACCTCCTACATCCAGACCACCGCGACGCTGGGGCTGTTCCTGTCCCTGATCGTGATCCTGACCACCCGCACCTCGCTGGGCGAGCCGGAGTTCGCCGCCTGGGGCTGGCGCATCCCGTTCCTGGTGTCTGTCCTGCTGCTGGGCATCTCCGTGTGGATTCGCCTGTCGATGAACGAGTCCCCGGCCTTCGCCAAGATGAAGGCGGAAGGCAAGACCTCGAAAGCGCCGCTGAAGGAGTCCTTCCTGCAGGCCAAGAACGCCAAGATCGTGTTCCTGGCCCTGATCGGCCTGACGATGGGCCAGGCTGTGGTCTGGTACACCGGCCAGTTCTACGCGCTGTTCTTCCTGACCCAGACGCTGAAGATCGAACCCGCCACCGCCAATATCCTGATCGCGATCGCGCTGGCCCTGGCCACGCCGTTCTTCGTGATCTTCGGCTCGCTGTCGGACAAGATCGGCCGCAAGGTCATCATCATGGCCGGCTGCGTCATCGCCGCGCTCACCTACTTCCCGATCTTCGGCGCGCTGACCCACTACGGCAACCCGGCGCTGGAAGCGGCGCAGGCCAATTCGCCGGTGGTGGTGGTGGCTGACCCGGCCACCTGCCACTTCCAGTTCAACCTGACCGGCACCAAGAAGTTCCCGTCGTCCTGCGACATCGCGACCAAGATGCTGACCGATGCTTCGGTGTCGTACAAGATCCAAGCCGCCCCGGCCGGTTCGGTGGCCGAGGTGCACGTGGGTGAGAAGGTGATCCCGTCCTTCAACGCGACCATGAACGCCGCCGGCCTGGACTTCGATGCCGATTCCAAGACCAAGGAAACCGCGCTCAAGAAATCCGTGGGCGAAGGCGTGAAAGCCGCCGGCTACCCGGCCAAGGCCGACCCGGCTGCGATCAACAAGCCGATGCTGGTGCTGCTGCTGTTCATCCTGGTGATCTACGTGACCATGGTGTACGGCCCGATCGCCGCCATGCTGGTCGAGATGTTCCCGACCCGCATCCGCTACACCTCGATGTCCCTGCCCTACCACATCGGTAACGGCTGGTTCGGCGGCCTGCTGCCGACCATCTCCTTCTCGCTGGTGGCGATGAAAGGCGACATCTACTATGGCCTCTGGTACCCGATCATCATCGCCCTGATCACCGCCGTGATCGGGACGCTGTTCATCAAGGAAACCAAGGACAACGACATCTACGCGCACGACTGATCCCGCCGCGCGCGCAGAGCAAAGCCGCCTTTCGGGGCGGCTTTTTCATTGCTTGGGGTGCGGCGCAGGGACCAGCAGATGGAACCGCCTCGTTACCGGACCGCAGCCTGAGGTAGGGCGCCCAGCGGGGCGCAGAGGCCATTGCAGCGGCGGCCTGTGCAGGGCCGGTTATTGCAGGGCCGGCTCCTGCCGGACGTGCGGCTCGGCGCGCACGCCGCTCCGCGCTTCGGCCGCGGCCACCGCCTCGGCCAATTCCTGCTCGTCCGTTACCCGGAACAGCTCGTCCCAGAACGGCTCCGGCGTCTCGCGGCGGTGCTCGCCCGAGTGGATGGCCTCGCGTTTGCGCCGCAGCGCGCGCTGACGAAGTTGAACGGAAGTAAGCATGATGGCAGCCTTTCGTTGACGACGCCGGAACTCTTGATGCTACGCCCGCCAGCCGCCACATGCAATCACATCCGGAACGCGGCAGCGCGCGTCCCGGCCGGGCTTCAGGAGTTGAAACCCCTGCCCTCGTCCGCCAGTTTCACCAGCAGCGGCGCGGGTTCCCAGGCGTCGCCATGGCGGCCGTGGGCGTATTTGTCCATCGCCATCCGCACGTTGAACAGACCCACGCTGTCGGCATAAAACATCGGCCCGCCCCGGTGCAGCGGGAAGCCGTAGCCAGTCAGGTAGACCATGTCGATGTCCGAGGCGCGCAGGGCGATGCCTTCGTCCAGGATCCTGGCGCCCTCGTTCACCAGCGCGTACACCAGGCGCTCGACGATCTCCTCGTCCGTGATCTTGCGGCGCGCCACACCGATGTCCGCCGAGTGTTTGACGATCATCTCGTTGACCTCGGCCGACGGATAGGCCTTGCGGTCGCCCGGCTTGTAGTCGTACCAGCCCTTGCCCACCTTCTGGCCCATGCGGCCCATCTCGCACAGGATATCGGCCGTCTTCGAGTAGGCGATGTGCGGCTGCTCGAGGTAGCGGCGCTTGCGGATGTACCAACTGACGTCATTGCCCGCCATGTCGATCATGCGGAACGGGCCCATGGCAAAGCCGAACTTCTCGATGGCCTTGTCGACCTGCTCCGGCGTGGCGCCCTCTTCCAGCAGGAAGCCCGCCTGGCGGGAGTACTGCTCGATCATGCGGTTGCCAATGAAGCCGTCGCACACGCCGGAGACCACGCCGGTCTTCTTGAGCTTCTTGGCCAGGGCCATGGCGGTGGCCAGCACATCCTTGCCGGTCGCCTTGCCGCGGATGATTTCCAGCAGCTTCATCACGTTGGCCGGGCTGAAGAAATGCAGGCCGATCACGTCCTGCGGCCGCTGCGTGAAGCTGGCGATCTTGTCGACGTCCAGCGTGGACGTGTTGGAGGCCAGGATCGCACCCGGCTTCATGGTCGCGTCCAGCTGGCGGAACACGGCTTCCTTCACGCCCATGTCCTCGAACACGGCTTCGATCACGATGTCGGCGTCCGCGATGTCGGCGTAGTCCAGCGAGCCCGAGATCAGCCCCATGCGCTGGTCGAACTTCTCCTGGGTCAGCTTGCCTTTCTTGAGCGTGTTCTCGTAGTTGCCGCGGATGATGGCGATGCCCTTGTCCAGCGCCTCCTGCTTCATCTCCAGGAGGGTGACCGGGATGCCCGCATTGGCGAAGTTCATGGCGATGCCGCCGCCCATGGTGCCCGCGCCGATCACGGCGGCCTTGGCGATGGGGCGCGTCGGCGTGTCCGACGGCACATCGGGGATTTTGCTGACCTGGCGCTCGGCGAAGAAGGCGTGCCGCAGGGCCTTCGATTCCGGCGTCTGCATCAGGTGCAGGAAGCGCTCGCGCTCGAACTTCAGACCGTCCTCGAACTTCTTGGTCACCGAAGCCGCGACCGTCTCCACGCATTCGATCGGCGCCGGGAATGGGCCCGCCACCGCCTTCACCGTGTTGCGGGTGAACTGCAGGAAGGCCTCGTGGTTCGGGTAGTCGACCATGCGGTCGCGCACGCGCGGCAGCGGGCGCCCGTCGGCCACCTTGCTGGCAAAGGCGATGGCCTGGGTGATCAGGTCCGCGCCGGCCTCGTAGACTTCGTCGAACAGCGCCGTGCCCTTCAGTTTTTCGGACGGCACCGGCGTGCCCGACACGATCATGTTCAGCGCCATCTCCATGCCCAGCACGCGCGGCAGGCGCTGGGTTCCGCCCGCGCCCGGCAGCAGTCCCAGCTTCACTTCCGGCAGTGCGATCTGCGCGCCCGGCAGCGCCACGCGGTAGTTGGCGCCCAGGGCCAGCTCCAGGCCGCCGCCCATGCAGACGGTGTGGATCGCGGCCACCACCGGCTTGGTCGAGGACTCCACCGTCTTGATCAGGGTGTGCAAAGTCGGCTCGGTGAGCGCCTTGGGCGAGTTGAATTCCTTGATGTCCGCGCCGCCGGAAAAGGCCTTGCCAGCGCCGGTCAGCACGATCGCCTTCACGTGCTCATCGGCCAGCGCCTTGCGGATGCCGTCGACCGCCGCCGTGCGGGTCGCGAGGCCCAGGCCGTTGACGGGAGGATTGTTCAGCGTAATGACGGCCACGCTGCCGTGGACCTGGTATTCGGCGGTCATTGTCTCTTCCTTGTTGTGGGTTGGCTGGATTGGCAATGCTGCACTATACCGCAAATAAAAGTACGGTCGTATTATTTTTACGACGACAGCGCATGGCTATGGAACTGCTCGCGCAGGCGGTTCTTCTGGATCTTGCCGGTGGCGCCGGTCGGCAGCGCATCGGTGAAAACGACGTCGTCCGGAATCCAGAATTTCGCCACCTTCCCCTCGAACCAGCGCAGCAGCTCGTCCTTGCTGAGGTCCATGCCCGGCCGTTTGACCACGACCAGCAGCGGCCGTTCATCCCATTTCGGGTGCGCGATGCCGATGCAGGCCGCCTGCAGCACGGCCGGGTGCGCCATCGCGATGTTCTCCAGGTCGATCGAGCCGATCCACTCGCCGCCCGACTTGATGACGTCCTTGCTGCGGTCGGTGATCTGCATGTAGCCGTCCGGGTCGATGGTGGCCACGTCTCCGGTCGGGAACCAGCCGTCTTCCAGCACCTCGCCGCCCTCCTGCTTGAAGTAGCTGCTGATGATCCATGGGCCGCGCACCAGCAGGTGGCCGGCGCTGGCGCCGTCCCACGGCAGTTCCTCGCCCAGGTCGTCGACGATCTTCATGTCGCAGCCGAACAGGGCGTGGCCCTGCTTTTGCAGGATGGCGCGCTGTTCCTGGGGCGGAAGCTGCAGATGCTTGGCCATCAGCACGCCGGTGGTGCCGACGGGCGACATCTCCGTCATGCCCCAGGCATGGCAGACCTCGACGCCGAGCTTGTCGATGAGCGCCGCCATCATCGCCGGCGGGCAGGCTGAGCCGCCGATCACGGTGCGGCGGAAGGTCGAGAATTTAACGCCGTTCTGCAGGACGTAGTTGATGAGGCCGAGCCAGACGGTCGGCACACCCGCCGAGAAGGTCACGCCCTCGGCCTCGAACAGCTCGTACAGCGACTTGCCATCGAGCTGCGGCCCCGGGAACACCAGCTTCGCGCCCGACAGCAACCCCGAGTACGGTATGCCCCAGGCGTTCACATGGAACATCGGGACGACCGGCAGCACCGTGTCGGTCGCCGACACATTAAGCGCATTCGGCAGCGCCGACGCGTAGGCGTGCAGGATGGTCGACCGGTGCGAGTACAGCGCACCCTTCGGGTTGCCGGTGGTGCCCGAGGTGTAGCACAGCGACGCCGCCGAACGCTCATCGAACTGCGGCCACTCGTATTGGTCCGATGCCGCCGCCAGCAGCTCCTCATAGCTCAGCAAATTCGGAATGGACGAGCCGGCCGGTATATGTTCCCGCCCCGCCAGCACCACCCAATGCTCGACCGTCGTACACAGCGGCGCCACCGCTTCCACGAGCGGCAGGAAGCACGCATCGAACAGCAGCACCTTGTCCTCGGCGTGGTTGAGGATGTACGCAATCTGCTCCGCATGCAGCCGCGGGTTCACCGTATGCAGCACGGCCCCCGACCCCGAGACACCGTAGTACGCCTCCAGATGCCGATACCCATTCCACGCCAGTGTCGCCACCCGGTCGCCCATCGCGATCCCGAGCCCTCCCAGCGCATTGGCCAGCCGCCGCGTCCTGCCCCCGAGCTCCCGATACGTGTACCGATGCACATCCCCCTCGACGCGCCGCGACACGATCTCGACCGCCCCAAAATTCCTCTCGGCAAACGCGAGGATATTGGACACCAGCAACGGCACCTCCATCATCCGCCCTACGACCGGGCTCATCGGCAGCATGACCATCTCCTCCTTCTGATCCACCTCAACCCACCGGGGTCAGGCACCGCCTTCATAGACGAGCCCTGACCCCATCCAAAAATTCCCCCACCAATTCAAGCACTTAAGCATGCACCAAATTGGAATTTCACAATCCGCCGAGGCCTGACCCCATCGGGGATACTCGGCTGATTGCGCAAGCCTATAACCCCGGGGTCAGGCACCGGCTTCATAGACGAGCCCTGACCCCACCGAAAAATCCCATTTTCAAATCAACCACTTACACGTGCACCATTTTGGGATTTCACAATCCGCCGAGGCCTGACCCCATCGGGGGTACGGGGCTGATTGGGGGAGCCTATGGAAAGGGGGCGGGAGGCGTCAACGGGAATCGGTGGTGCGGCGCAGCAGGGTGGCTGGCGCGGGCGGGACAGGGGGTGCGGTACAATCGCGCCGCATTCAACAAGGACCTTCGCCATCGAACCGGACGACCTGAACTTCGAGAACGGCTACGCGGATTTGCCGCCGGCGTTCTTCACCCATCTGCAGCCGACGCCGCTGCCCAATCCCTACTTCGTGGCCGCTAGCGCGCGCACTGCGGACGAACTGGGGCTGGATGTCAACGACCTGCAGAAGCCGGAGATGGTGGCAGCCCTCACCGGCAACCGCATCCCGGCCTCCTCCAAGCCGCTGGCGGCGGTCTATTCGGGTCACCAGTTCGGCGTCTGGGCCGGCCAGCTCGGCGATGGGCGCGCCATCCTGCTCGGCGCCCTGCGCGGCAAGGAGGGCCCAATGGAGCTCCAGCTCAAGGGCGCGGGCCTGACGCCCTACTCCCGCATGGGCGACGGCCGCGCCGTGCTGCGCTCCTCCATCCGCGAGTTCCTGTGCTCGGAAGCGATGGCCGCCCTCGGCATCCCGACCACCCGCGCCCTCATCGTCACCGGCTCCGACCAGGGCGTCGTCCGCGAGACCATCGAAACCTCCGCCGTCGTCACCCGCGTCAGCCCGAGCTTCGTGCGCTTCGGTTCCTTCGAGCACTGGTTCTACCGCCGCCAGGAAGGCGAACTCAAGATCCTGGCCGACTACGTCATCGACAACTTCTACCCAGAGCTGCGCGAGCGCGCCAATCCCTACGCCGCCCTGCTCAAGGAAGTCACCCGCCGCACCGCCCACCTGGTCGCCCACTGGCAGGCGGTCGGCTTCATGCACGGCGTGCTCAACACGGACAACATGTCCATCCTAGGCCTGACCCTGGACTACGGCCCCTTCGGCTTCATGGAAGCCTTCAACCCCCACCACATCTGCAACCACACCGACCAGCAGGGCCGCTACAGCTACGCCAACCAGCCGCAGATCGGCCACTGGAATTGCTACGCCCTCGGCCAGGCCCTGCTGCCGCTGATCGGCACGGTGGAGGAAACGGAAGAGGCGCTCGCCGACTACCAGGACGACTTCGCCGACAAGATCGACGAGCTCCTGCACGCCAAGCTCGGCCTGCAAACCCGCCAGGACAGCGACCGCGCGCTCATGGACGAACTCTTCAATCTCCTGCAGCAGAGCCACGTCGACTACACCAGCTTCTTCCGCGCCCTGAGCACCATCGAGGCCGCCTCCAACGCCGGCGACCAAAAGCTGCGCGACATGTTCATCTACCGCGAGCACTTCGACGCCTGGGCCGCCCAATACCGCGCCCGCCTGCAGCAGGAAAACAGCGAGGACGCCCAACGCCGGCTTGCGATGAACCGCGTCAACCCCAAATACATCCTGCGCAACTACCTCGCGCAGGTGGCGATCGAGAAAGCCCAGCAGAAGGATTTCAGCGAAGTCGCCCGCCTGCTGCAGGTCCTCGAGCACCCCTTCGACGAGCAGCCCGAGCACGAGGCCTACGCCGCCGTCCCGCCGGACTGGGCCGCGCACCTCGAAGTCAGCTGCTCCTCTTAATACAACCGGAGATCAACATGACCGACAAAGTCGTCAAGACCGACGCGGAATGGCGCGCCCAGCTGGACCCGATGGAGTACCAGGTCACCCGCCACGCCGCCACCGAGCGCGCCTTCACCGGCAAGTTCTGGGACCACCACGAGCACGGCATCTACCGCTGCGTCTGCTGTAACACCCCGCTGTTCGAATCGGACGCCAAGTTCGAATCCGGCTGCGGCTGGCCCAGCTACTTCCGTGCCTTGAATCCCGACAACGTGATCGAAAAGGTCGACCGCAGCCATGGTATGCTGCGCACCGAAATCATCTGCGCCGTCTGCGACGCCCACCTCGGCCACGTGTTCCCCGACGGCCCGCCGCCGACCGGACTGCGCTATTGCATCAACTCGGCCGCCCTCGCCTTCGAACCAGCCGAATAATTTGAAAGCACCATGAAATTCCTGTTCGACCTGTTCCCGGTCCTGCTGTTCTTCGTCGTCTACAAGGTCGCGGACATGTTCCCGGCGGAGGCCTACGCCTTCGTCAACGCGCACATGCTCGGCCTGGTCTCCGGCGGCAAGATCGCGCAGGACCAGGGCCCGATGATGGTGGCCACCGCGGTCGCCATCCTGGCCAGCATCCTGCAGGTCGGCTACGTGCTTGCCCGGCGCCAGAAGGTCGACATGATGCTGTGGGTGTCGGTGATCGTGATCGTCGTCTTCGGCGGCGCCACCATCTACCTGCACGACGACCACTTCATCAAATGGAAGCCCACCATCCTCAACTGGATCTACGCGGCCGTGATCGCCGCCGCCCAGCTCCTGTTCGGCAAGAACATCATCCGTGAAGTCATGAAAGAAGCGATCGCCCTGCCGGACGAGGTCTGGGACCGCCTCTCCTGGCTGTGGATTGGCTTCTTCACCGTGGCCGGCGCGGTCAACCTGCTGGTGGCCTTCGTCATCTTCAAGGACCAGACCAGCTCCTGGGTCAGCTTCAAGGCCTTCGGCCTGCCCGCCATGACCTTCGCCTTCGCCATCGTCCAGAGCCTGTACGTGGCCAAGCACATCCAGGAGGACAAGGTATGACCGCCGCCCGCGTCGAACTCATCCGCCAGAAACTGGCCACGCTCGACCCGCTGGAACTGGACGTCCGGGACGACTCCCACCTGCACGCCGGCCACGCCGGCGCGGCCTCGGGCGCGGGCCATTTCAGCGTCAAGATCGTCTCTCCCCGCTTCGAGGGCCAGAGACTCGTCATGCGTCATCGACTGGTGTATGATGCCGTCCGAGACATGATGCACTCTGACATCCACGCCCTTGCCATCACGGCCTTGGCCCCGTCCGAGCAGTGACAGGTGGCAACGATGTTCAGACTGATTTAAGTATCCTGATCCAGAATCGCAGACCTATAACCAAGAACTACGCAGTCGTCCAACCCATCTCGGCAATTCTCCCCATTTAGGAATCAGACATGACTTTCAAGCCTGCCCGCTTGCTGCTCGCACTCGTCGCCATCGCTTCGGCCCCGGCGTTCGCGCAAAATCTCGCCGTGGTGAACGGCAAGGCCATCCCGTCGTCCCGCGCCGATGCAGTCGTCAAGCAGGCCGTGGCCCAGGGCCAGGGCGCCGACACCCCGCAGCTGCGTGAAGCGGTCAAGAAAGACCTGATCGCCCGCGAAGTTCTGGCGCAGGAAGCCGTCAAGCTCGGCCTGGACAAGTCGGCCGACGTCAAGCAGGCGCTGGAGAACACCCGCCAGTCGATCGTGGTGCAGGCCCTGGCCCGCGACTACATCGCCAAGCACCCGGTGGCCGACGCCGACATCAAGGCTGAGTACGACAAGTTCATCAAGACCCAGGGCGACAAGGAGTACCACGTCCGCCACATCCTGACCGAGAACGAAGCCGACGCCAAGGCGGCGATTGCCAAGATCAAGGGCGGCGCCAAATTCGAAGAGGTGGCCAAGACCGCTTCCAAGGACAGCGGCTCGGCCGCCAACGGCGGTGACCTCGACTGGGCCACCCCGGCCTCCCTGCCGCCGGAATTCGGCGCCGCCGTGACCGCGCTGCAAAAAGGCGCTGTCACCGAGACCCCGGTGAAGACCCAGGCCGGCTACCACGTCATCAAGGTCGACGATGTCCGTGCCGCCAAGCTCCCGACCCTGGACGAAGTGAAGCCGCAGATCCAGCAGGCCCTGGCCGAGCGCAAGCTGCAGGCGTTCCAGGAGGAGCTGGTCAAGAAGGCCAAAATCCAGTAAGGTCGCGGACTTAAACCTTTTTTATCAAGGATCGAATTCATGAAGTTCAAGCCAGCCAGCCTGATCGCCCTGACCGCCATGGCCGCCGCGCCTGCCTTCGCGCAGAACGCCGCGACCGTGAACGGCAAAGCCATCCCCGCCTCGCGCGTGGACCAGATCGTGAAGGCCGAAGTGGCCCAGGGCCGCGCCACCGATTCGCCCGCTCTGCGCGAGCAGGTCAAGAAGGTGCTGATCGGCCGTGAAGTCATGGTGCAGGAAGCCGACAAGCAGGGCTTCAGCAACAAGGCCGACGTCAAGACCGCCATGGACGCCGCCCGCCAGAACATCCTGGTGAGCGCCCTGGTGCAGGACTACATCAAGAAGCACCCGGTGAGCGACGCCGAAGTCAAGGCCGAGTACGACAAGTACAAGGCGCAGATGGGCGACAAGGAATACCACGCCCGCCACATCCTGGTGCCGACCGAAGACGAAGCCAAGCAGATCATCACCAAGATCAAGGGCGGCGCCAAGTTCGAAGACCTGGCCAAGGCCCAGTCGAAGGACGGTTCGGCCGCCAACGGTGGCGACCTGGATTGGGCCTCCCCGGCCAACTATGTGCCTGAGTTCTCCAAGGCCATGGTCGCCCTGCAGAAGGGTCAGGTCACCGAGACCCCGGTCAAGTCCCAGTTCGGCTACCACGTGATCAAGCTGGAAGACGTGCGCGCCACCACGCTGCCGCCGCTGGAGCAGGTCAAGCCGCAAGTCGCGGAACAGATCCAGCAGCGCCGCCTGGCGGCCTACCGCGATGAGCTGATCAAGAAAGCGAAGATCCAGTAATCTTTACGACGAAAGCGCCTCCCTGTGAGGCGCTTTTTTCATCCGGAGCGTCATCGCCATGGACATCATCCTGTTGCTGGTCGCCGCCGAGCTGACCTTCCACGCCGGCTACTTCCTCATTCGCCGCCAGCTGCGCCAGCGCCGCGCGCGCTGAACGGGCGTGACCGCTCGCCGCCGGGGTCAAAGCGGCGCCACGTCCCTTCCGAGATCACCGAAACATCGCCATCCACCACCTGGATGGCGCTGGCGTCATCGAGCGCGTACGACACCATCGGCAGCTTTTCTGCCAGCGTCTCCACGCAGGCCAGCGCATTGTCGGCCATGCCGGGGCAATCCAGATGCGGATGCAGCGCGAAATCCAGCCACCCGAGGCACTTGGGCGTGTCCGCGGGCAGCGTGTGATGGCCGTAGGTCGTGCCGTAGCGCGTCATGATCATGCTGCCCGCGCTGAGGCCCACGTAGACGGTCTTCTCCAGTACCTGCGGCAGCAGCGCGGCCAGGCCGGACGCCTGCATCCAGTAGGTGAGGTATTGGCAGTCGCCGCCGCCCACCAGCAGCGCATCCGTCTCCACCAGCATGGGCACCCAGAGGTCGCGCGCAATGCTTGGCAGTGCCGTCAGCTCCAGCAGGCCAAGCGATTTCCAGCCCGCCTCGCAGAACGGGTCGCCGAGCGTGCCCCGCACCACCTCGCGGCAGAGCTGCGGACCGCCGCGAATGCCGTAGATCGCCGTAGGAATGAACAGGGCCTTCGCTTCCTCGATCGGCTTGCCGAGCAGGCCCTCCAGGGCGCTGCGGATGCTGGGGTTACTGATGCCACCCGAGGTGAGGAGCAGTTTCATTGGCCATTCCTGTGAGGTCGTCGCTGGGCCCGGCCGCGCGGGCATCCAAGTGTACAACGAACGCTTGGGCTGACGTGTGGCTCCGCTGCTCGCCCCAGGCAGATACGCGTGTCTAGGAGTCCGCCTTGCCGTGGTGCGCGGCCGAATCGGCCGGCACGCCGGCCCGCTCCGTCATGCCGTAGTCCCGGATCACCTGCGCCACTCGCAAGCGGTAGTCCGCGAACACGCCGCCCCGCCCCGCCTCTTGCGCCGCGCGGTGCTCCGGCAGGTTGCGCCAGGCGCGCACCGCCTCCTCGTCACGCCAGAACGACAGCGACAGCACCTTGCCTGGCGTGGCCAGACTCTGAAACCGTTCGATGGAAATGAAGCCGTCGATGGTCTGCAGCAGCGCATTGAGGGCCGCCGCGCGGTCGAAGTATTCCTGCCGCCGCTCCTCGTCCGGCAGCACCTCGAAGATCACGGCGATCATTGCGCAGTCCTCTGCAAGGTCCCCTCCACCACTTCGGTGAAGGTGCGCTCCTCGCGCAGGATGAAGCGCTTCTGCTGCGCCATCTCGAAATTGGCGCGGCCTTCGGGGTCGGTCATCAGACGCTTGCGATAAGCCTCGTAGGCCGCCAGCGAGTCAAAGCCGATCAGGCCCCAGGCTTCGTAGTTGGTGCCCTCGCTGGGCAGGAAGTAGCCAATCAGGTTCCCGCCGCAGCGCGGGATGATGCGGCCCCAGTTCTCGGCGTAGGCGCGGAAGGCGTCACGCTGGAAGGGATCGAGTTCGTAGCGGATGAAGCAGGTGATCATGGCCAGGTCCTGTGAGTGGTGATGGGATGCCACCATCATAGGCCCGGCCTGCAGCGGGAAGGTACGGCGCGGGCCGTACTCTGGGCCGGAGCCCCGCGGGGCGCGTAACAGGCGCCAGCGGCGCCACGCCTGCCCGGCGCAGCCCGGCCGTGCCTTATCGCGTCGGCGCCTTGTCCGGCACCGCGGCGATGGCCTCGACCTCGATCAGGTACTGCGGGCTCGCCAGTCCGCTCACATACACCCAGGTGCTGGGCGGCGGCGGCGACTTGCCCAGCATCTGCGCGCGCTTGGCGCCGATCTTCGCCATGTCCGTCGGCTTGGCAGCCGCGTAAAAGGTCAGCTTCACGATATCTTCCGGCCCCGCGCCCTCGGCGGCGAGGATCAGCCGGATGTTCTCCAGCGCCTGCACCGCCTGCTCCTCGATGGTCGCCGGAACCGTGCCATCCGCCCGGTTTCCCACCTGACCTGCGAGGTAGAGCAGCCGCGTCCCCGGCGGCACCACGGCCACATGGCTGTAGGCCGCCACCGGCTTGGGCACCGACGGCGGGTTCGCCTTGCGGATGGCTTCGGCCTGCGCCGAGTGCGCCGCGAGGCCCAGCACTGCCAGCATCACCACGGAACGCAGCATCGCACTCTCCTTCAAGTCTTAACCGACGAACTTGCGCGCATTGCGGAACATCCGCATCCACGGCGCGTATTCACCCCAGCTGTCCGGCGCCCACGAGTTGATCGCGGTGCGGAACACGCGCTCCGCATGCGGCATCAGGACCGTGAAGCGGCCGTCCGGCGTCGTCACCGACGTCAGACCGCCCGGCGAACCGTTCGGGTTGAACGGATACTGCTCGGTCGCGTTACCGCGGTTGTCGATGAAGCGCATCGCCTTGATGGCCTGGCCGATATCGCCAGTCTGCGAGAAGTCCGCAAAGCCCTCGCCATGCGCAATGGCCAGCGGCGCCATCGTCCCAGCCATCCCGTCGAAGAAGATCGACGGCGAATCGAGGATCTCGACCATGCCGAAACGCGCCTCGAACTGCTCCGACTTGTTGCGCGTGAACTTGGGCCACGCCTGCGCACCCGGGATGATCGACTTCAGGTTGCTCATCATCTGGCAGCCGTTGCAGATCCCGAGGCCGAAGGTATCGCCGCGCTGGAAGAACTGCGCAAACTGCGCCGCCAGCTCCGGGTGATACAGGATGGTCTTGGCCCAGCCCTCGCCCGCGCCCAGCACGTCGCCGTACGAGAAGCCGCCGACCGCGATCAGGCCCTTGAAATCATCCAGCTTCGCGCGGCCCGCAATCAGGTCGCTCATGTGCACGTCGATGGCCGCGAAGCCCGACTGGTTCATCACCCACGCCGTTTCCACGTGCGAGTTGACGCCCTGCTCGCGCAGGATCGCCACCCGCGGCCGCGCACCGGCCGCGATGAACGGCGCCGCGATGTCCTCCTGCGGATCGAAGGTGAGCTTCGGCTGGAAGCCCGGATCTTCTTCGTCCAGCAGGCGGTCGTATTCCATGTCCGCGCAGGCCGGATTGTCACGCAGGCGCGCGATGCGCCAGCTGGTTTCGCTCCACAGGCGGTGCAGGGCGCTGCGCTGCTCGCTGTAGATTACCTTCGCATCGCGTGTGAATTCGATCGCGCCGCGGTCATTCAGCTTGCCGATGATGTGCGAGCACGCGCCCAGATTGTGGGCACGCAGCAGGTCCATCACCGCGCGCTTGTCCGCGTCGCGCACCTGCACGATGGCGCCCAGCTCCTCGCTGAACAGCGCGCGCAGCGTCAGTTCGTTGCGGCGCTCGGCCACCTGACCGGTCCAGTTCTTCGCATCGCCCCAGTCGGCGGCGTGCTCGGATTCGTGCGCCAGGATGTCCAGGTTCACGGTCACGCCCGTGCGGCCCGCGAAGGCCATCTCGCACAGGGTGGCAAAGAAGCCGCCGTCCGAGCGGTCGTGGTAGGCGAGCAGCTTGTCGTTCGCTTGCTGGATCGCGTTGAAGAAGGCTTTCAGGTCCTCCGCCGAGTCCACATCCGGCACCTCGTGGCCCAGCTGCTGCGTGACTTGCGCCAGCGCCGATGCACCCATGCGGTTCTTGCCGCGGCCCAGGTCAATCGCGATCAGCACCGTCTCGCCCAGGTCCGTGCGCAGCTGCGGCGTGAGCGACTTGCGCACGTCGTACACCGGCGCGAACGAGGACACGATCAGCGACACCGGCGAGATCACCGCCTTGGCTTCGCCGTTATCGCTCCATGTGGTGCGCATCGACAGCGAATCCTTCCCGACCGGAATGGAGACGCCCAGTGCCGGGCACAGCTCCATGCCCACGGCCTTCACGGTGTCGAACAGCGCCGCATCCTGCCCCGGCTGGCCGCAGGCAGCCATCCAGTTGGCGGAGAGCTTGATGTCGGAGATGTCCTTGATCGGCGCAGCCGCGATGTTGGTGATCGCCTCGCCCACGGCCATGCGGCCCGACGCCGCGGCATTGATCACCGCCGCCGGGGTGCGCTCGCCCATCGCCATCGCCTCGCCGGCGTAGCCTTCGTAGCTCATCGCAGTGACGGCGCAATCGGCCACCGGCACCTGCCACGGGCCCACCATCTGGTCGCGCACCGTCATCGCGCCCACCGAACGGTCGCCGATGGTGATCAAGAAGGATTTGTCGCCCACGGTCGGCAGCAGCAGCACTTTCTGCGCCACGTCGGCCAGCTCCAGGCCAGTCAGGTCCACCGGCGGAAAGTCATGGGCCACGTGCTCCACGTCGCGCAGCATCTTGGGCGGTTTGCCGAGCAGGACGTCCATCGGCATGTCGACCGGCGAGTTGTTCATCTGCGGGTCGATCACCTTGAGCTGGCGTTCTTCGGTCGCCGTGCCGACCACCGCGAATGGGCAGCGCTCACGCTCGCACAGCGCAGCGAAGGTCGCCAGGTCATCCGGCGCAATCGCCAGCACATAGCGCTCCTGCGACTCGTTGGACCAGATCTCCTTGGGCGCCATGCCGGATTCCTCCAGCGGCACCTTGCGCAGGTCGAACACCGCGCCACGCTTGGCATCGTTGACGATCTCCGGGAAGGCGTTGGACAGGCCGCCCGCGCCCACGTCGTGGATCGAGATGATCGGATTGGCTGCACCGAGTGCCCAGCAGCCGTTGATGACTTCCTGCGCGCGCCGCTCCATCTCCGGGTTCCCGCGCTGGACCGAGTCAAAGTCCAGGTCCGCCGTGTTGGTGCCGGTCGCCATCGAGGATGCGGCGCTGCCGCCCATCCCGATGCGCATGCCCGGGCCACCCAGCTGGATCAGCAACGAGCCGACCGGGATCTCGTCCTTGTGCGTGTGCTGGGCCGAGATGTTGCCGATACCGCCCGCGATCATGATCGGCTTGTGGTAGCCGAACACCGCGTGGCCCACGTTCTGTTCGTAGGTGCGGAAGTAGCCGCCCAGGACCGGACGCCCGAATTCGTTCGAGAAGGCCGCGCCGCCGATCGGGCCTTCGGTCATGATCTGCAGCGGGGACGCGATGCGTTCCGGCTTGCCATATGCGCCCGCGTCCGCGCTCCGTTGCGGGAACGGGGACGTCACCGAGGCCGCGTTCTCCCACGGCCGCACCGCATCCGGCAGCAGCAGGTTGGAGACCGTGAAGCCGGTGAGGCCCGCCTTCGGCTTGGCACCGCGGCCAGTCGCGCCCTCGTCGCGGATTTCGCCGCCCGCGCCGGTGGAGGCGCCCGGGAACGGCGAGATCGCGGTCGGGTGGTTATGGGTCTCGACCTTCATCAGAATGTGGGTGAGCTCCTGCTCGCACGCATATTCGTGCCCTGCGCCGCGCGGATAGAAGCGCGTGACGGTGGCGCCCTCGATGATCGACGAGTTGTCGGAGTACGCCACCACGGTGCCGCGCGGCGCCAGCTGGTGCGTATTCTTGATCATCTGGAACAGCGACTTCTCCTGCTTCACGCCGTCGATGATCCAGTCCGCGTTGAAGATCTTGTGGCGGCAGTGCTCCGAGTTCGCCTGCGCGAACATCATCAGCTCCACGTCGGTCGGATTGCGCTGGGCCTTCGTGAAAGCCTCGTGCAGGTAGACGATTTCGTCGTCCGACATGGCCAGGCCCAGTTCAACGTTGGCTTTCTCCAACGCGGCGCGGCCGTTCTTCAGCACGTCGATCGACTCCAGCGGGCGCGCTTCCAGTTCCGTGAACAGGTTTTTCGCGTCGTCCGCATGGCGCAGCACCGACTCGGTCATCCGGTCGTGCAGCAGCGCTGCCACGGCCATGGTCTGCGTCTCGTCCAGCTTCTTGGTGCCGCCGAGGCCGAGGAAGCCCGCCTTCAGCTCCACCATGTAGGCCACGCCCCGCTCGATGCGGTGGATGTGCTGCATGCCGCAATTGTGGGCGATGTCGGTGGCCTTGGAGGCCCACGGCGAGATCGTGCCAAGGCGCGGGATGACAAAGAACTCTTCCACATGCTCGCCCGGCTGCGCCGCGAACGGCTCGCCGTAGGTCAGCATCCCGGCCAGGCGCTCGGTATCGGCGGTGGACAGCGGGGCGGAAGAATCGATGAAGTGGATGAAGCGGGCGTAGACGTTGGTGATGGCGGGAGCGGCGGCTTGCAGTTGCGAGAGAAGGCGCTGCTGGCGAAATGCGGACAGGGCGTTGGAGCCCGGCAGGATCAACATGGTCAAGAGCTGGAAGGGCAGCTTGTGGCCGCGGGGTTAATGGTCAAGCTAACAAGCGATGTGAGCTTGCTATTATACCGCGTCGCCCCTGCCCCGTCGCCGCCACTACCGGTTGCCGACGCGGGTGACATGTCGTATCGTAGCCCTTCAGGAATGGCCCCGGCGTGCCGTTACCGATGACGAAAGAGACTCAAGGGCCTTCCATGCAAGACAACAGCAAGCTGTCCGTTCTGGTGATCGATCCCAGCCCCGCCCTGCGCGGGAGCCTCCAGAACATGCTGAACCAGCTGAACATCACGAAAATCGAGTTCGCGGTCAGCTCGGGCACCGCCATCAAGCAGTTGATGAAACGGTCATACGACATCATCCTCTGCGAGTATGACCTGGGCAGCGGCACGGAAGACGGCCAGGATGGACAGCAACTGCTGGAAGACCTGCGCCACCACCGCATCATCGGGCTGTGGACCATTTTCATCATGATCACGTCCGAGGCGGTGTACAGCAAGGTGGTGTCAGCCGCCGAGCTCACGCCCACCGACTACATTCTCAAGCCGTTCGCCGTCGACATCCTCAGCCAGCGCATCACCCGCGCCATCGACCGCCGCAGCGCCTTCCTGCCGGTCTATCAACTGATCGGCCAGGGGAACGTGCGCGCCGCGATCCGCGCCTGCGCCGCGGCGGAGGTCAGCACGCCGCGCTACGCCATCGAATTCGCCCGCCTGCGCGCGGAGCTGCACGTGAGCCTGGGCGAGCTGCGCGAGGCCGAAAAGGTCTACGAAGGCATCATCGAAGTGCGTCCGCTGGGCTGGGCCCAGCTTGGGCTGGCGCGCACGCTGTTCGCACAGGAGCGGCACGATGAGGCGCGCCAGCTGCTGTCGCGCCTCATCGCCGACAACCCGCGCCTGATGGCCGCCTACGACCTGCTCGCGCGCTGCCACGAAACGGCGGGCGACCCGGAAGCGGCGCAGATGGTGCTGGAGGACGCGGTCAGCATCTCGCCGCACATGATCCGCCGCCTGCGCCACTTGGGTGCGGTCGCCATGGAGGCGGGTGACGTCGCCGCGGCCGAAAAGTCGTTCAAGCAGGTGGTGGCCAAGGCCCGCTACTCAGAATTCCGCGACCCAGAGGATCACGTCAACCTCACCCGCGCTTTGGTCAAGAAGGGCGACACGAATGGCGCCACCGCCGTCATCCGCGACCTGGAAAAGTCCCTGCGCGGGAACACCAACGTCGATGCGTGTAAGGCCATCTCGATGGCGCTGGTTCACGAAGCTGCGGGGAATTCCGAAGGCGCCGTGGCGGAGCTCACCAACGCCATCTCCGCGATGAAGCTCGCGCAGAACCTGTCTTCCGGCTTCAAAATCAACCTGGCGCGCACGTGCCTCGATCACAAGCTCGATAACGAGGCCGAGCAGGTCATGCTGGAAGCGCTGAACGACGACGGCGTGACCACAGCGCAGGCGATGAATGTATTCGTCAAGGCCGGCCGCCCGGAGCTGGCTGAGACCATGACCTCTCAACTCAAGCGCCAGGTCGCCCAGCTGCTCAACGTCGCCGCAGAAAAGTCGAAGATGGGCGATGTCAAAGGCGCCGTGCAGACGCTCACCGAAGCTCTGCGCAAGGCCCCCGGCAACACCCAGGTCATGGCCGCCGCCGTACAGGCCATCGTCCGCCAGATCGACGAACTCGGATGGGACCACGCCCTCGCCGAAGTCTCGACCCAGCAGCTCGACAAACTCCGCGCCACCGACGGAGCCAGCTCGGAATACACGAAGCTGTCCGACTCGTTCAACGCCGCCAAGCGCAAATACGGTATCGCCACCTGACGCCGCGCCACCATTTTTTTTCACCCGCAACGCCGGGGACGTACCCCTCTCCCAGAGCGGGGTACGTCCCCTTTCCCGGCAAATCCCCTGGATTATGTGGCGGTGTCTAAGCCTTTGATTCACCGTCGGAATTGATTATGTGCCTCGGTCCTGCAACTTATTTGTTCGGCCATTTCCAACAGCGCTAATCCGGGGTACGTCCCTGCTTTGGGAGCGGGGTACGTCCCCGATTTGGGTAGTACAAATCAACGCGCAGTGGGGATCAGTTCGAGAAGGTCGGTGACGCCGATGTCGGCGCCGGCCTGCGTGAGCAGCGTGCTGGCCTGGCCGCGGTGGTGGGTTTGGTGGTTGAAAAAGTGGAGCAGCAGCGAGCCGAAGTTCTTGCGCTGGACGCCCTGGTAGTTCGTGTAGGACAGCGGCTGCTGCAAGTCCTCGTTCGATACATCGGCCGCCAGCGCGGTAATGATGGCGTCCAGGTGCAAACGCAAAGCCAGGAGCGTTTGAAGATCGTCGCCATAGCTGTGCCGCAGGCCACTCGGCGCAGGGATGGACGCGATCTCGCGCAGCGATGCAAAGCTGGCCGGATGCGCCGCGAATCGGCGCAGCCAGATCGTGTCCCCACAAAGAATGTGATTCAGCGTACCGAGCACCGAGCCAAAGAAGGCACCCCGGTCCTCAGCCAGCACGTCGTGCGGCAGCGTGGCCGCTGCGGCGTAGACCTTGCGGTTCATGCTGGCGTTGTACGCCGCCAGCAAAGCGATATCGTCACGCGTCGGCATGTCAGCTCCTCTTCAACGCTGTCCGTACCCGCCGCCACCCGGCGTCTCGATCACGAAGACATCTCCCGGCTGCATCTCGACCTTGGCGATGTGGGGCAGCACCTCGCTGCTGCCATCCGCGCGCTCAACGCGGTTGATGCCCTTTGCGCCCGGCGCGCCGCCCGCCATTCCGAACGGCGCATGCACGCGGTTGTTCGACAGGATCGCGGCCGTCATCGGCTCCAGGAAGCGTACGCGCCGCACTCCACCATCGCCACCACGCCACTGACCTTCGCCACCGGAACCGGCGCGGATCGCGTAGCTCTCCAGTCGCACCGGGAAGCGAAACTCCAGCACTTCGGGATCGGTCAACCGTGAGTTGGTCATGTTGGTCTGCACGACCGACGTCCCACTGAAACCCTCGCCCGCCCCCGAGCCGCCGCTCACCGTCTCGTAATACTGGTAGCGCGCATTCCCGAAAGTGAAATTGTTCATCGTCCCCTGCGCCGCCGCCATCACGCCCAGCGCGCCATACAGCGCGTTGGTGATGCAGGTCGATGTCTCAACATTCCCGGACACTACGGAAGCCGGATAGCGCGGATTGAGCATCGACCCAGCCGGAATGATCACCTTGAGCGGCTTGAGACAGCCGGCATTCAGCGGAATCTCGTCATCTACCAGCGTGCGGAACACATACAGCACCGCGGCCATGCACACCGCCGACGGCGCATTGAAGTTGTTCGGCAGCTGCTCCGATGTCCCCGTGAAATCGATCTCCGCGCTCCGCTCATCCCGGTTCACGCGGATCGCCACATTGATCACCGCACCATTATCGAGCTCATAGCGATACCTCCCATCGTGCAGCGCAGTGATCACGCGCCGCACCGCTTCCTCGGCGTTGTCCTGCACATGCCCCATGTAGGCTTGCACCACATTGAGCCCGAAGTGCGCCACCATCTTGCGCAGCTCTTCCACGCCCTTCTGGTTGGCCGCCACCTGCGCGCGGAAGTCCGCCAGGTTCTGGTCCGGATTGCGCGCCGGATGCCGTGCGCCCGCCAGCAGCGCGCGTGTCTCGGCTTCGCGCAGCAGCCCCGTCGCGCCATCCACCAGCTTGAAGTTATCGATCAACACGCCCTCTTCCTCGATGCTGACCGAATCCGGCGGCATCGACCCCGGCGTGGTCCCGCCAATGTCCGCGTGGTGCCCGCGCGAGCCCACGTAGAACAGGATCCGTTCGTCCGCCTCATCGAACACAGGCGTGATGACAGTGACATCCGGCAGGTGCGTGCCGCCGTTGTACGGGTCGTTCAGCATGAAGACATCGCCCGGCCGCATCGCGCCCGCATTGCGCTGCATGACCGTCTTGATGCTCTCGCCCATCGACCCAAGATGCACGGGCATATGCGGTGCATTGGCGATCAGATTGCCCTCGGCGTCGAAGATCGCGCACGAGAAGTCCAGCCGCTCCTTGATGTTGACCGAGTACGCGGTGTTCTGCAGCCGCAGCCCCATTTGCTCTGCGATCGACATGAATAGGTTGTTGAAGATCTCCAGCATCACCGGGTCCGCGCTGGTGCCGATGGCGTGCCGCTCGGGCAGCGCCTGCACCCGCCGCAGCACCAAGTGATTGTGCCGCGTGACCTCCGCCTGCCAGCCCGGCTCCACGATGGTGGTGGCGCTGGCCTCCGCGATGATGGCCGGGCCGTTCACACGCGTACCAATCCGCAGCGACTCGCGCCGGAACAGCGACGTCTCATGCCATGTGCCCTCGGCGTACATGTGGACCTGCTGGTCAGCAGCTACCTCGCCCGCAGCGGCATCCTCGTCGAACACTGGCTCGCCCGGCGCATCGGACGCGCCGATGGCCTCCACGGAAATCGCCTCCACCACCAGCGCCTTGTGCGGCATGAGGAAGGAGAAGCGCTTGCGATAAGCTGCCTCAAACTGCGCCTGCATGTCCGCGCGCTCGCCCAGCAGCACCACGATGGCCGAATCGGTGCCCTCGTAGCGCAGGTGCACCCGCTGCACGATGCTGATGCGCTCCTGTGCGACGCCTTGCCGCTCCAAGTCCGCCACCGCATCCGAAGCCAACACCGCGAGCCACGCACGCAAATCATCCTGCGCCATCGCGTCCAGCCGCGCCTCCACCGAACTCTCGCGCATCGCCGTCTGGTCCGCGAGTCCCATACCATACGCCGACAGCACACCGGCCAGCGAATGGATGAAGACCGTCTTCATGCCCAGCGCGTCGGCCACCAGGCAGGCATGCTGACCGCCTGCGCCACCAAAACTGGTCAGCACATACTCGGTCACGTCATGCCCGCGCTGCACGGAGATCTGCTTGATCGCATTGGCCATATTCCCCACCGCGATGCGAATAAAGCCTTCTGCCACCGCCTCGGCCGATGGCGTGCTGCCGGTGGCGGCGCCGATGTCGCGGGCCATCGCCGCGAAGCGTTCGCGCACCACATCCGCATCCAGCGGCTGGTCCGCATTCGGCCCAAACAGCGCCGGGAAATGCGCCGGCTGGATCTTTCCCAGCATGACATTGCAGTCCGTGACCGCCAGCGGCCCACCGCGCCGATAGCTCGCCGGTCCCGGATTCGCTCCCGCGCTGTCCGGCCCCACGCGATAACGCGCGCCATCGAAGTGCAGGATCGACCCGCCGCCCGCCGCCACCGTATGAATGCTCATCATCGGCGCGCGCATGCGCACCCCGGCCACCTGGGTCTCGAACACACGCTCGAACTCACCGGCAAAGTGCGACACGTCCGTCGACGTGCCGCCCATGTCGAAGCCAATCACCTTGTCGAAGCCCGCGATCTGGCTCGCGCGCACCATGCCCACGATGCCGCCCGCAGGACCGGACAGGATGCTGTCCTTGCCCTGGAACGTATGCGCATTGGTCAGGCCACCGCTCGACTGCATGAACTGCAGATTCGTCTCCGGCAGCTGGCTCGCCACCTGGTCCACGTAGCGCCGCAGGATCGGCGAGAGGTAAGCATCGACCACCGTCGTATCGCCACGCGCCACGAGCTTCATCATCGGACTCACGCGATGCGAGGCCGAGATCTGCGTGAAGCCGATCTCGCGCGCGATGTGCAGCACCGCTTCCTCATGTGCCGTGTAGCGGTAGCCGTGCATGAAGACGATCGCCAGCGAGCGATATCCCTTGTCGAATGCCGCCTGCAACGCAACGCGCGCCGCGCCATCATCCAGCGGCAGCACCACATCCCCATGCGCGCCCATGCGCTCATCGATCTCGACGACCTCTCCGTACAGCAGCTCGGGCAGCACGATATGGCGGTCAAACAGGCGCGGACGGTTCTGGTACGCGATCCGCAGCGCATCGCGGAAGCCGCGCGTGATGGCCAAGACAGTCGGCTCGCCCTTCCGCTCAAGCAGCGCATTGGTGGCCACCGTGGTCCCCATCTTGACCGCGCCGATGGTCCCCGGCGGTACCGCCACGTCCTCAGCCAGCTGCAGCAGATGCCGGATCCCCGCCACCGCCGCATCCCGGTACTGCTCCGGATTCTCCGACAGCAGCTTGTGCGTGACGATGCGCCCCTCGGGCGTGCGCGCCACGATGTCGGTGAAGGTGCCGCCGCGGTCGATCCAGAATTGCCAATCCATGCCAAGCCTCGTGAGCTACGTGAGTGGGCGCATATTGTAGTCGCACTGGCGGCCGTTTTTGGCGAAAATAGCATCTTCAGCGAAGGGAGACCAGATGCAGCATCCGTTGTTCAGCGTCGCGCAGATCAGGGGCATCGAGCGGACCGCAGCCGCGGGCCTGGAGCCGGGCATCTTGATGGACCGAGCGGGCCGCGCCGCAGCGGACCACGCGGCGGACCTGCTGGGTCCCGGCACCGGCCGCGCCGTACTGGTGCTCGCCGGGCCCGGAAACAACGGTGGCGACGCACTGGAAGTGGCGGCCCACCTGGCCGCACGCGAACAGGTCACAGTCATTCACCTGCGCGGGGACGGCGCCCAGCCTTCCTTCGAGACCGCGCGCGCCATCGAACGCGCCGGTGCCTCCAGCGCCACCTTCACGGACGCGCTGCCCAGCGCGGAGCCGGACCTCGTCATCGATGGCCTGTTCGGCATCGGCCTGACACGGCCTCTCGAGGGCCGTGGGCGCGAATTGGTTGACACTATCAACGAATATGGCTGTCCGGTCCTCGCCCTCGACCTGCCGAGCGGCCTGGATGCCGACACCGGCGCCGTGGTCGGCCCGGACGGCATCGCGGTCCGCGCCTCGCACACCATCACCTTCATCGGCGACAAGCCCGGCCTGCACACCAACGAGGGCCGCGAGTATGCGGGCCAGGTCGCCGTCGTGGGCCTGGACATATCTCAGGACCAGTTCCCACCCGCCACCGCCCTGCTGAGCACCCCGGACCTGTTCGCGCACTGCCTGCGCGCGCGCGGCCAGAACGCCAACAAGGGCACCTTCGGGAACGTGGCCATCGTCGGCGGCGCGCATGGCATGACCGGCGCGCCGATGCTGGGCGCCCGCGCGGCCCTGTTCACCGGCGCTGGCCGCGTGTTCGCCGCCTTCGTCGATCCCGGCCCCGCCTACGACAGCACCCAGCCGGAAGTGATGTGCCGCCTCGCCGGCGGTTTCGACTTCGGCACCGCCACACTGGTCCTCGGCCCCGGCATGGGCCATTCGCCCGACGCCGTGCGCGACCTGTTGCGCGCCTTCGAATCCGCCAGCCCGCTGGTCATCGACGCCGACGCCCTCAATCTCATCGCCAACAGCCCGGACCTGCAGCAGCGCCTCACCCAGCGCGGCAACGCGATCCTGACGCCGCATCCGCTGGAAGCCGCCCGCCTGCTCGGCATGACGGTCCCCATCGTGCAGGCCGACCGCCTGGCCGCCGCCCACGAGCTGGCGGCGCGCTTCAACGCGGTCGCGGTGCTCAAGGGCTCGGGCACCGTGATCGCGCATGGCGATCAGGTGGCGGTCAACAGCACTGGCAATCCCGGCCTCGCCACCGCGGGCACCGGCGACGTCCTGGCGGGGATCTGCGGGTCCCTGCTCGCGCAGGGCTGGCCGCTGTGGGAAGCGGCGCTGGGCGGTGTATGGCTGCATGGCGCTGCTGCGGACCGGCTGGTCCGCCGCGGCATCGGCCCGATCGGCCTCACGGCGGGGGAACTGCCACTGGCCGCGCGCGCGGTGCTGAATGAACTGGTCAGACGATACGCCCGGCGGCGATCGTGATGGTGCGGCCGCAGCGCGCCGCAATCGAGGGGTCGTGGGTCACCAGGACCAGGGTGGATCCGCGCTCGCGGTTCAATTCAAACATCAGCTGGATGATCGCCTCGCCGGTGGCCGCGTCGAGGCTACCGGTCGGCTCGTCCGCAAACAGCAGCGGCGGTTCGGTCACGAAGGCGCGGGCCAGCGCCACGCGCTGCTGCTCGCCGCCCGATAGATACTTCGGATAATGCCGCAGGCGGGTGGACAGGCCGACCCGGTCCAGCATCGCCGCCGCTTTCTCCCTGGCCTGCGGATCGCCGCGCAATTCCAGCGGCAGCATCACATTTTCCAGCGCGTTCAGGTGCGCCAGCAGTTGAAAAGACTGGAACACGAACCCAAGTTCTTTCTTGCGCAGGGCGGCCCGGCCGTCCTCGTCGAGGGCAAAGATGTCGGTCCCGTGGATGAGCACCTGGCCGGTGGATGGCGTGTCCAGCCCCGCCAGCAGGCCAAGAAGGGTGGACTTGCCCGACCCCGAGGCCCCGACAATGGCGAGCGTCTCAGCCGCTTGCACGGTAAAATCCACATGATGCAGGATGGTGAGTTCACCACTCGCATCGGTCACCGTCTTCGAGAGGTTCACCACCTCGATGGCCGCTGCCGATGCCGATTGGGGCGCCGGCCCGCCTGCCGCTACTTTTCTGGAAGCTTCTTCGATGTCACGCATGCTTGATCAGTTCAAAAGATGGGCCGCCACCGGCCTGCTGCTGCTGGGCGCCGCCGCGCCGGCGACCGCCTATTCTGCCCCAAAAACCGTCCTTGTGTTGGGCGACAGCCTGTCGGCTGAATACGGCCTGGCGCGGGGAACCGGCTGGGTTGCGCTGGCGGAGCAGAAGCTGAAGGCGGAAAAGGTGGACGCCACCATCGTCAACGCCAGCATCAGCGGCGAAACCACCAGCGGTGGCCGGGCGCGCCTCGCGGCCCTGGTCAAGCAGTACCGTCCGGACGCGTTGGTGATCGAACTCGGTGCCAACGACGGCTTGCGGGGCCTGCCGGTGCCCGCGGCCGAGGCCAACCTGCGCGCGATGATCGAGCTGGCGCAGCAAAACAAGGCGCGCGTCCTGCTGGTCGGCATGCAGATCCCACCCAACTATGGCCGCGACTACACCCAGCGCTTCACCGGCATGTACGGCAAGCTGGCCAAGGAGCTCAAGGTCCCGCTGGTCCCCTTCATGCTGGAAGGCGTGGCCGACAAGCCGGCCCTGTTCCAGCAGGACCGCATGCACCCGACCGCACAGGCCCATCCGGCCATCCTGGCCAACATCTGGCCCTCCTTCGTACAACTGGTGCAGGGACGATGAGCGAACGCGCCCCCAAGTATCCGCAGGTGATGTCCGCCGCCGAGGCGATCGCCAATCTCGATCAATTCGACGCCATCATCGACGCGCGCAGCCCCTCCGAGTACGCGGAGGACCACCTGCCCGGCGCCGTGAACTACCCGGTGCTGGATGACGAAGAACGGGCCCGTGTCGGTACCATCTACAAGCAGGTCAACCCGTTCGAGGCCAAGAAGATCGGGGCGGCGCTGGTTTCCAAGAACATCGGCCTCCACATCGAGCACCACATGCAGGGCTACCCGCGCGAATGGCGCCCGCTGGTGTACTGCTGGCGCGGCGGCAGCCGCAGTGGCGCGATGGCCATCATCCTCGCCAAGATCGGCTGGCCCGTGGTGCAGCTGGAAGGCGGCTACAAGGCCTACCGCGGTGAAGTGAATACCGCGCTGGCGGAGCGCCCGCCGCACCAGTTCCGCGTGGTGTGCGGCACCACCGGCAGCGGCAAGAGCCGCCTGCTGCAAACGCTGGCCCGCCTCGGCGCCCAGGTGCTGGACCTGGAGCAGCTGGCCGCCCACCGCGGCTCGGTGCTGGGCCACCTGCCGGACGAGCCGCAGCCGACGCAAAAACTGTTCGAGACCCACGTCTGGGACAAGCTGCGCACCTTCGATCCTGCGCGCCCGGTGTTCGTGGAATCGGAAAGTAAAAAAGTGGGTAACCTGCGGGTGCCGGATGCGCTCATGGAATCGATGCGCCAATCGCCCTGCATCGCCCTGGAGCTCGCGCGCGAACAGCGCGTCCAGCTGCTGATGGAGGACTACCATCATTTCGTCGACAACCCGGCCGTGCTCAACACGCAGCTGGACTGCCTGGTCAAGCTGCACGGGCATGAACGCATCAAGGCCTGGCACGACCTGGCCAATGGCGGGCGGATGCCGGAACTGGTGGACGAGCTTCTGCGCGACCATTACGACCCGGCCTACACGCGCTCCATCTTCCGCAACTTCGTGAAGTACAACGAGGCGGATCCGCTCGAGCTCACCGGCATCGGCGAGGCAGACTTCGAGCGCGCAGCGCGCCGCTTGATGGCCTGATCGCCTGAAAGGCCGCTGGTCTGACGCGGCGCGGCACGCCGATCCCGGATCTACAAACGACAACGGCTCGCGATTTGCGAGCCGTTATGCTTTGAAGCGGGCGGAATTACTGCGGTGCGCCCTGCTGCTGCGCCGTCGCCGGCGCGTGATTGACCTTGGTCTTGGCCTTGTGCTTCAGGGCCTCGATGTAGCCATACATCTCCTGCTGGCCGATGGCCGCGCCAATCTGCTGGGCCAGTCCCTGGCGCCGCGCCGGATCCTGCTCGGCAGGCTGCTGCACCTTGTTGATGCGGTAGACGCCGTAGCCGGTGCCCGGCAGCTCCACGCCCACGTAGGCCGGCAGCTTGCTGGTATCGGCTTTCATGACGGCCATCGCAGCAGCCGGTACGAACGGCGGCTCCTTGGTGCGGGTGACGATCTTGGCTTCGCCGAAGCCGGTCGCGTCGCCGGAGGCCTTGACGGCGGCCAGCTTGGCTTCACCCGCGGCCTTGGCCAGGCGGGTCGCTTCTTCCTGCGTCACGCGCTGGCGGATCACGTCGGCCACTTCGGCCAGCGGCTTCTTGGTGGCGGGCTTGAAGTCGACGATGCGGCCCGCGACCAGCGTGCTCGGTGCCACTTCCACTGCTTCCGTATTGCGCTTGTTCTTGATGACGTCATCGGTGAACAGCGCCTTCAGGAACTTCGGATTGTTCCACGGTGCGCCTTGCGCGGCCGGATTCGGGTTGCGGGTCACGCCGTCCGCGGTCTGCACGGTCAGTTTCAGCTTGTCCGCCACCGGCTTCAAGCTGTCCGCCTGCTCGTACACGGTGTTACCGAAGGCTTCGGCCAGCTCCGAGTACTTCTTCGACATCTTCTGCTTCTTCAGCTCCGTCGCGATTTCCGGCTTGGCTTCTTCCAGCGTGCGCTGGCCGGCCGCCTTGATGTCGGTGACCGTGATGATGTGATAGCCGTACTCCGACTCCACCAGGTTGCTGATCTCGCCCTGCTTGAGCGCATAGATCGAATCTTCCACCGGCTTGACGAAAGCGCCCTTCTCGACCACGCCCAGGTCACCGCCCTGCTCCGCCGAACCCGGGTCCTGCGAATTGGTCTTGGCCAGCTTGGCGAAATCGGCCGGGTTCTTCTTCACTTCCGCGAGGATGGCTTCGGCCTTGGCCTTGGCGGCGGCCTTCTCGGCGGCGCTGCCGTCCTTCTTCACCAGGATCAGGATATGGCTTGCGCGGCGCTGCTCGCCCGACTTGAAGCGCGCGATGTTCTTGTTGTAGAAGTCCGCGATCTCGGCGTCGCTCACCGTCACCTGGCCTTCCACGGCCGCGCCGTCGAACACCACGTATTCGATCTTGGCCTGTTCCGGCACCTGGAACAAGGCGGCGTTCTTGTCGTAGTAGGCCTTGACCATGTCGTCGGTGACCTTCACCTGGCTCACGTAGTTCGCGGCCGGGAACAGCATCTCCTGCGCTTCACGTTCCTGCTGGGTGATGTCGGCCAGGCGGTTGGCCACGGTGCGCGGCGCAAAGCTGGTCGCTTCCACGCCTGCGGCAAACTGCTGGCTCAGGAGCTGGCGACGGACCATCTGGTCCAGGCCCTGCGTCGTCAGGCCCTGCTGGGCGGCGATGGCCTGGTAGCGCGCCACGTCGAAGTTCCCCAGATCGTCCTTGATGTTCTCGCGGTAGAACTTGGCCAGGGCCTCATCGCTCACCGTCAGGTGGCGCTTGGTGATTTCCGCATCGATGGCGCGCTGCGCGATCAGGTTATCGAGGATGTTCTGGCGCGCTTCCGGCGTCTCCAGCATCTTCGGATCGAACTGCGGGCCGTAGGTCTGGCGCAGGCGGTCGGTCTGGTCGCGCAGGGCCTTGTCGAATTCCTGCTGGGTGACCGGCTGGCCGCCGACCGTCGCGATGGCATCGGAGTTGCCGCCGAATCCCTTATAGCTGCTGATACCGACCAGGACGAAGGACGGCACGATCAGCACCGCCAGGAAGATCTGCATCAGGCGCTGGTGGGTACGGATAAATTCAAACATGGGTGGATGTTGGGGGTTGCGAGTGACCGGCGAGTATAGCACGGCCCTATTGCTCATTCCATATCCCCAAAGGCCGTGGCTGCCCTCCTGCCGGGCAGCACTTCCGGCGCCTCTCGGTTAAGATGTCAACGCCCCAGAATTCCTACCCGAAGCCGATGAGCCACAACGCCAACGCCGCCCCCTGCATCCTCGTGGTGGAAGACGACGAACATATCGCCCAGGTCCTCAAGTTCATGCTGGAGCGCCAGGGCTACCAGGCCACCCTGTGCGCCGATGGGGCCACGGCCCGCAGCCATATTGCCAGCCAGCCCGCGGCCGCGCTGGTGCTGCTGGACGTGATGCTGCCCCATGTCGATGGCTTCGAGCTAGTGGGCCTGATCCGCCGGAATGAAGACTGGCGCGATACCCCAATCATCATGCTGACCGCGAAGAACATGGAGACCGACATTGTGCGCGCGCTGGACGCGGGCGCCAGCGACTACATCGCCAAGCCGTTCCAGCCCAACGAGCTGCTGGCCCGCATCCGGCGCCACGTGCGGCCCCGCTAGACCCGAAGCGCACGGATGACGAGCACGCAGGCGACTGATCCCTGGGTCCTGGCCGCGCTATGGACCGGGACCGCCGCGCTGGCCCTCACGCTGGTGCTGGCCGCGGAGATCGTGTTCCTGCGCATCCGCATGCGGCGTGCGGCGCGGCGCGAGCAGGCCGTGATCCAGCAATGGCGCCCACTGTTCGCCGCGGCCATCGCGGAGGACCAGCCCCGCCACGTCCCGCGCGTGGCGCGCCAGGACCGTGTCGCCTTCCTCAAGCTGTGGGTGCATTTGCAGGCATCCCTGCGCGGGAGCGCAAGCCGGGGGCTGATCGAGATCGGCCTGCGCGCCCGGGCTGATCGCGCAGCCCTGCGCCTGCTGGCCGGTGGCAATCGCTCCGAAGCACTGCTGGGCATCCTGACCCTGGGCCACCTGCGCGATGCCCGCCACTGGGACGCGCTGGTCCTCCATCTCGATGCCAATGACAGCCTGCTCTCCATCTACACCGGCTGGGCCATGGTGCAGGCCGACCCGTGGCGCGCGGCGGACATGCTGGTGCCGCGGGTGCTGGTGCGGGCCGACTGGCCGCTGGCGCAAGTGGTGACCATCATGCAGGACGGCGGCGCGCCGCTGCTGCACGCGCTGGAAGCCCGCCTGCCCGCTCTCACCGATGGCGCCCTGCTGCGCGCCCTGCGCATTATGGAAGGCCTGCGCGCCACCCTTCCGCCGGAGCTGCACGAGCGTCTGCTGGGCGATCCCTCGATGGATGTGTTGATCGCCGCGCTGCGCCTGGCCGCCGGGCCGGGCGTTCTTCCGCGCGTGCGCGCCCTGGCCGCGCACGAGGACTGGCGCGTGCGGGTACACGCTGCGCGCACCCTTGGCCGTATCGGCGAATCGGAAGACGTGGACCGCCTGCGCACCCTGCTCGCCGATTCCGAATGGTGGGTGCGCCACCGCGCCGCCGAGGCGCTGGCCAGCCTGCCCTTCCTCACACCGCCCGACCTGGAGCACATGGCCGGCGAGCTGCAGGACCGCTACGGCTCCGCAATGCTGCGCCACATCCTGGCCCTCGCCCCAAGCACGGGAGCACGCGCATGAACTGGCACCCGAACTGGCACCTGATCCTGGTGGACTTCATCACCTGGTTCGTGATCGGCTACTTCGTGATCCTGAACCTGAGCTACCTGACGCTGAACCTGATCTCCATCGTCGCCCTGCGCCGCCGCGCACAGGAGAAACTGCTGGACGACCTGCCGCAGATCTACTCGGGCCTGGAGCCGCCCATCAGCGTGCTGGTTCCGGCCTACAACGAGGAAGCGACCATTGCGGCCTCGGTGCGTTCGATGCTGCAGCTCTCCTATGCGGACTATGAAGTCATCGTCATCAACGACGGCTCGGCCGACCGCACCATCGAAGTGCTGATCGAGGAATTCAGCCTGCTGCCCTATCCGGAAGCCTACCGCGTGCAGGTGCCCTGCCAGCCCATTAAGCAGATCTACCGCTCCACCCGCTACCCCAACCTGCGCGTGATCGACAAGGCCAATGGCGGCAAGGCGGACGCGCTCAACGCAGGTATCAATGCGGCGCGCTGCCCGCTGTTCTGCGGCGTGGATGCCGATTCCATCCTGCAGCGGGACAGCCTGCAGCGCGTGGTCCGACCCTTCCTGCGCGACCCGACTGTGATCGCCACCGGCGGCACCGTTCGCATCGCCAATGGCTGCAAGGTGCAAGGCGGCTTCCTCACCGAAGTGGGCCTGCCGCGGAACACCTGGGCGCAGTACCAGGTGGTCGAGTACCTGCGCGCCTTCCTGTTCGGGCGCCTCGGCTGGTCTGCCATGAACGGAATGCTGATCGTGTCCGGCGCCTTCGGCATCTTCCGCAAGGACGCGGTGGTGAAAGCGGGCGGCTACCTCCCGCGCACCATCGGCGAGGACATGGAGCTGGTGGTGCGCATGCACCGGCTGATGCGGCACACCCGCGAACCATATCGCATCGAATTCGTGCCCGACCCTATCTGCTGGACCGAGGCACCCGAGGACCGGGCCACGCTGCGCAACCAGCGCATCCGCTGGCAGCGCGGCCTGGGCGAGAGCCTCACAAACAACTGGGGCCTCATGTTCGGGCCCAATGGCGGCGTGCCGGGCTACCTGGCGTTTCCCTTCTTCGTTCTGTTCGAGTGGCTAGGGCCGCTGGTGGAACTGGGCGGCTATGTATTCATGGTGGTGGCTTTCATCTTTGGCTGGGTGTCGGTGCAGGCGCTCTTTGCCTTCCTGCTGGTCGCCATCGGCCTGGGGATCCTGCTGTCGGCCTCCGGCCTGCTGCTGGAAGAGATCTCCTTCCACATCTACCCGCGCGGCAGCCAGCTGCTGCGGCTGGGCGCCATCGTCATCCTGGAGAACTTTGGCTACCGCCAGTTGAACAGCTGGTGGCGGCTGGTCGGCCTGTTCCAATGGGCGCGCCAGAAGGAAGCCCAATGGGGCACCATGAAACGCCAGGGCAGCTGGCAAACCCGCCACCCGGAGGACAAGCCATGAGCGGACTGGAAGGAACATCGGTGGTGATCGTCGAGGACGACGAGCATATCGCGGCCGTCCTGGAATTCATCGTGGGGCGGCTCGGATGCCAGCCAAGCATGATCAACGATGGCGCGGCAGCGCGCGAGTACATCATTACCGCCGCGCCGCCTGACCTGATCCTGCTGGACATGATGCTGCCGCAGGTGACCGGCATGCAGTTGCTGGCGCAGATCCGCGCGCAGCCTGCGTGGCAGCGCACCGTGGTGGCGATGCTCTCGGCCCGGCATGACGAAGCCGACGTGACGGCCGCCCGCGCAGCCGGGGCCAATGACTACCTGCTCAAGCCTTTCGAACCGCAGCAGCTGATGGAGCGCCTGCGCGCGCTGCTGTCGTCTCGGACCAGTCAAACCTCCGGCAGCTCGACGTAGAAGGTCGTGCCCTGCCCCGTTTCGGTCTCGAAGCGAATGCGCCCACCATGCAGTTCCACCAGGCTGCGGCAGATCGCCAGGCCCAGGCCCGTGCCACCGCGCTTGCGCGAGTCCGAACCATCGGCCTGCGCAAATTTCTGGAAGACGCGGTCGCGGAAGCTGGCCGGGATGCCGCCGCCGTGGTCGCGCACGGCGATACGTGTGTAGCCTGAGACACGCGCCGCGCTCACTTCGACGGTCCCACCTGAAGGGCTGAACTTGACCGCGTTGGACACCAGATTGGTCACCACCTGCTGCAGCGCGTCCCTGTCGAAGCGCGCGCTTAAATCCGCAGGGCACTCAAGCTGCAGCGCCACCTGATACTGGCCGGCGTATCCCGTCAACGCATCGAGCGCGTGCTGGAGCGCCGGTGCCAGCGGCTGTTCGGAGATGGCCAGCTGCACACCCCCGGATTCGATCTTCTCGATATCCAGCACGTCGTTCACCAGCCGCACCAGCCGTTCGCAGCTCCCATTCGAGATCTCGATCAGGCGCTTGGTATCCGGGGGCAGCTCGCCCGCCATGCCGGAAGCGAGCAGCGACAGCGACGCCCGGATCGACGTGAGCGGCGTGCGCAGCTCGTGAGACACGGTCGAAATGAACTCGTTTTTCATCCGCTCGACCTTCTTGCGTTCGCGGATGTCGTGCACAAAGGCGCTGAAGAAGGTGCGCCCACCCGACTGCACCACGCTGACCGTGGCCTCGACCGGGTATTCCTCGCCTTCGCGATTCATCACCACGCGCTCCACCCGCGCAGCCTGCACCGAGGCGCCACGCAGTTCGACCAGCGATTCATCGAAGCGGGCGCGGAAGCGCTCCGGCACGATGAAGGGCGCCAGCGGCTTGCCGATCACCTCATCGCGCTTCCAGCCGAACATGCGCTCGGCGGCCGCATTCCATTCGAGTACACAGCCATCCAGCCCGGTAGCCATGTAGGCATCCTGCGCGGTCTCGATGATGGTCTGGATGCGGGCCTCGTTGGCGCGTACCTCGCCCAGTGCGGCATCCAGCTCCTGGGTGCGTGTGCGGACGCGCTCCTCCAGCGTGGCATTCAGTTCGGCCAGCGCGTTGCGCCGGCTATGCAAGTCATCGAGCAACGCCTGCAGCGAGGCGCCGAGCGTGGTCACCTCGCGGTAGCCTCCGTTCAGCGCGGGCAGCGGGACGTCCTCCCCGGCCTGCATGCGCTGTGCGGCGTTGGCCAGGTCCTCGATCGGACGCGTGATGCGGCGTGCGGCGAACAGGCCAAACAGGGAGAACCCGGCGGCGATCAGCATCCCGCTCCAGAACACGTGGCGCTGGATGCGAGTGACCGGGGCAAACGCGGTGTCCACGTCTTGCCGCACCAGCACCGTCCAGCCCAGACCCGGATAGCTTTCGTAGCCGCGGCTGCGCGCAAAGCCGACCAGGTAGGTGCGGCCGTCGCTCCAGGTTTCGGTCAGGCTGCCGCTGCGGGTCCGCGCGGCCACCAGACTTTGCTGGTCCAGGCGCTGGTCGCGCAGGGCCGGAGGTCCCAGCAGCACGGTTCCGTCCCGGGTGGCGATGATGGCATCGATGGCGCGGCCGTCGGCGGAACGGAACACGGAGCGTTCGACGTCGCGCGCCCAGGTCCAGGACAGGTGCACACCCAGCACGCTCTCCTCCGGCGTCGGGAAGGCGATATCGACGAAGCGGATCGGCTCCCCCGAGGTATTCGGCAGCAGCTTGGCGAGCAGCTTGGCCTCATGCACGTCGCCAAGGTAGGTGCCGCGGTGCGCGTTGCCGAACCACGGCCGCTGGCTCACGTCCACACCTTCCAGCATACCTTTGGTCGCGGAGAGCACCTTGCCATCGCGGCTGGCCAGCCCGATCCACGCATAGTACGGGTAGGTCTCCTGCAGCATCTCCAGCGCGCGGCGGCGGGCGGCGGGGCTGACGTCGGCCCCTGTGACGTCGGTGCGCGCCGCCATCAGGCGCACTTCGCGATACCGTTCGAACATGCCGCGATCGAGTTTGTCGGCCGTTTGCAGGGCGAGGTCTTCGAGCTGGTCGCCGATCTGGCTGCGCATTTGGTCCGATGCGGCAGCGCCGATGACTTCCACGAGGATCAGCGTGAGGAGCGCCGACAGTAGCGCGAAGCCGAGGGCGACGTAGGTACCGAGACGGCGATCCGCCGTGAAGTGGAGAGCTTGCATGCGGTTGATGATACTGCATGCGGAAATGAAAACGGCCTGCGAAATGCAGGCCGTTTTGGAATCTGGCGGAGCGGACGGGGCTCGAACCCGCGACCCCCGGCGTGACAGGCCGGTATTCTAACCAACTGAACTACCGCTCCAGTTTCCGGTGCGCCGAGTAATCTCAACGCGTCAGAGCCCGCTAGTTTACCGCATCTTTCAGCGCTTTGCCAGCTTTAAATTTCGGAACCTTGGCGCCCTTGATTGTGATGGCTTCCTTGGTGCGCGGATTGCGGCCGGTGCGCTCGGCGCGCTCGCCCACGGAGAAGGTGCCGAAACCGACCAGCGTCACGGTGCCGTTGCTGGCCAGGGTGGCGGTCACCGCGTCCAGCATGGCGTCCAGTGCGCGCGTGGCGGAAGCTTTGGTGATGTCGGCCTGCTTGGCGATCTCTTCGATCAGATCTGTCTTGTTCACTACGTATCCTTGGATGAAAAAACCGCAGCGCGTATTAGACTCGCCGCGCGCGATGCGTGTCAAGGGCTGTTCGGCGCCGCGCGCTGCAGCCAGCGGCGATAGCCCGCGAGGTGGTGGATGACGAAGCCGCCGAACGCAGGTTCGCTCGCGAAGGCCTGGGTGGCGAGCCCCAGTTCGCGTTCCATGTCGGCTTCGGCCAGGTGGTCGAACGAGACTTTCGCGATCTCGTTGGGCGTCGTCTCCACGCCAATCATCACGGTGCGGCCGATGCGGCGTCCATACGCCAGCTCAGTAGCGGCATGGCTCACGATGCCGTCGCGGCCGAGCGCATGGTCGCGGTAGTCCATCAGCGCGACGTAGTCGTAGATGTCCTGGACATGCTCGCTCACCGGCTTGCGCACACCGTGCCACGTCGCGGTCATCCCGTCCAGCCAGAACGGGATCGCGGGGCCGATCTGCAAGCGCTGGCCGGACTTGCGCTTGCGGTCCATGACGGCCTGGCTCATGTCGAGGAAGTGCAGCATCAGGCGATCCTTGTCGTGGTCCCACTGGTCCAGGATGTGGGGCTCGATGTCCAAGTTGATGCCGGCGAAGCGTTCGTCGGCCTTGCTGGAGGCGTTGTAGTCGAGGACCCGCTGGAGGGCGTCCAGCATGCGGCCATGGAATTGCGGGAGGACGTAGCGTTCTGTTTTCAGGAATCCGGAGCCCAGCAGCGCATACGCAGTAATGCCCTCCCCGCCCAGGCGCTTGATCAGGGCGCGGTACAGCGCAGGGCGTTCGGCGACCCAGTTGCGGTGGCAGTATTCGTCCGCGTACAGGTAGACCGTCTGGATGTGGTGCGCCTTCAGGAAAGCGATGGTGGATGCGGCTTCGGCTTCGTTTTCCAGCATCGCGTAGCTTTCGGGCTCCCAGGTCCAGATGGCGCGCGGCGCCGCGGCGCTCGCGGATGTCTGCAGAATCAGCACGCAGGCCACGGCTGCGAGGAGGCGGGCCATGGTTTGCATCACCGGTCCACCTCCACGTGGTATTGGCCGGTGCCGACTGGCCTGCCCGTGTCAGGGTGCGACGGGATCAGTGACGCGAAGTAGCGGCCGGACGGGAGTTTGCTGGTGCCTAGTTCCAGCTGGACCTGGGCGCGGGCGCCCGGGTCCAGCGTGATGGCTTTGCCGTAGGATTCGCCGAGTTCCGCCCCGTTGGCGTCGCTCAGGACGAGCAATGGCACGAACGTCGGCGAAGGTGTGGCGGCGCCGTTGACAATGACGGCGGTGGCCGTGATGCGGCCAGTGCGCGGCGCGATGTGCAGGCCGCTCACGCCAAGGCGCCCATGTTCGGCGGCCAGCGCCACGCTGCGCAGTTCGCGCGCGGCGGGAGTGTAGGTCAGGCGTTCGGCCAGAGCGGACGGCGCGGCGAGTGCCCCCGTGCGGGTCATCAGGTCGTTGGCGCCGCGGAAGGCGTTGAACTGGGCGCGGGCCTTGGCCAGGGCGGCGTCATCGCGCACCGGCTCGATCAGCAGGCCATCGCTGAGGGCGAACAGGCGGTCCTGCGCGAGGTACACGGTGCCGCTCACGAAATCGCTGAACTCCGTCTTGGTCTGCTTGAGCGGGATGGCATGCAGGTTGCGGAATTCGACGCTGGTATCGAGGCCGGTGCCGAGCCAGGTCACATGCGGCGGTGTCTTGAGCTGATAGCCATTGGCGAGCCATGCCGCGAGTGCGGGGGCGATGTCGAAGTGGGACGACACGGCCTTGATGCTGTGCGGTTGCTTCAGGCGCGGCGAGAACACGACCAGCGGCACATGGTAGCGCTCCAGGCGCGTGTCCATTGGCAGTTCAGGCAGGCGATGGTCGCCGGTGATGAGGAAGACCGTGTTTTCGTAGCCCGGCAGCCTGGCGGCCTCCGTAAAGAAGTGGCGCAGCGCGTCGTCGGCGTACAGGATGCTGGCGTAGATATCGCGCTGGGCGGTGTATGAGGCGCGCCGTGCGGCGGGGATGTTCAGCTGGTCAAGGCGGCGATCAACGCGTTCCATGTACTCAGCCTGGCCGCGGAACTGGTAAGGCGTGTGCATCGAGTTGGTCTGGATGACCGTGAGCGCAGGCTGCTGCTGGGGTGCCGTGCGCATGCGGTTCAGCGTCATGTCGACCAGCTCGCGGTCACCGTAGCCCCAGTCGTTGCTGCGCTGGTAGGTGGCCGGGAAGTCAGGGGTGCTTACGGTGTCGGTGAAGCCTTCGGACTTGAGATAGCGGCCCTCCTGGTCGAACTCCAGGCCGGTACCGGTGTAGAAGCGCAGGCTGTAGCCCTGCTCTTTCAGCAGCGCAGGCAGCGAGATATGCGGCGGGTACGTGGGCAGCTCGGCAAAGCCGGTGGCGCCGTACGGGAGCGAGCCAAGGACGGAGGGCAGCACGCCGAAAGTGCGGCCCTGCGGGGCGAGGAAGTTGTGCCAGTACAGGCTGCGCGCAGCCAGTTCGTCCAGGAAGGGTGTGAAGCTGCCGAGGCGGGCATCGGGGCCGGAGAAGGAGCGGCCAAGGCCCTCGACAATGATCAGGACGATGTTGGGCTGTGGGCTGGCCACGCGCGGCAGCAAGGGCCCGAGGGTGTCGGGGGTGCGGTCGGTGTGCTCGAATGGGTGGGCCGGATCAGGTCCGCGGTAGCTGGTGTCGCGCAGGGCGGCCTGCCGTGACTGGGCGCTCTGCCCCGTTGGCACACTGGCGCGGCCGAACAGGTCCTGCAAGGTGTCGTCGATGAAGAACGCCGTTTTGTTGAGGGCGACGGTGGCGGCGCTGCCGCCGGCATCGGCCGCGGACGCGCGAGTCTGCGGGGGCGCGGCAATGAGCGCAATGACGGCACAGGCGAGGACGATGGCGCCACCGCGCGATGAGAAGGTAGGCCAATTGTCGCCATGGGCGCGCAAGGCGAGGCCGAGCCACATCAGCATGATGGCGAGCAGCGTACCCGCCAGCAGCGGCCCGCCGGGGTGCGTGCTGCCACCGATGGTGGTGTTGATCTCGGCGAGACTGTAGGCAAAGAGATCGGACCCGAGTGGCACACCCGAGGCGCTGGTGTAGGCGACCAGAGCGGCTTGCAGAAGGACGGGGATGGTCCACAGTGCGCCGATGGCGATGCTCTGGCGGGTGCGGTTGCGGACCAGCAGCGCGGGCAGCGTGAGCACGAACAGCAGCGGGGCGTAGCGCAGCATCGACAGCAAGTCGGTGACCAGGGCCTGCGGGAACAGGTTGTCCTTGCTGGCGCTCTCCGCGAACGGCAGATGCAGCTCGGTGACGCGCAGGCAGATCATCGCGATGATCAGCGCGGGCAGGGATTCGGCGAACGCGGCCAACAGCCCACCGACGCGCGTCCAGCGGGTTGACGCGGGATGCGGATCAGGTGCGCGCGGTACGGGAGCCTGCGCAACACCAGGTCCAGGCGTCGTCGCGGCTGGGGGCGCGGGCACGCGGTCCGGCGCGGGCGTCGGAGCGGGATCGTGCGGGGGCATTGGGTCGGTGGGCGGCACGGGCGGCGGCAGGAGTGGCGACGGTGGGCCTTACC
>NZ_SPVF01000274.1 GCF_004614185.1 Zemynaea arenosa
CCCGGATACCCAGCCGGCCACGCCCATCACCGGGGCCGGTGGCCCGCCCAGCCCCGCCTGGAGCGCGGCGGCCACCATCGTCATCGGCGACGAGCGCCTGCCGCACTGGCCACTGCGCCTGCTTGCCGACCCGGCCGGCCAGGCGGTTCCGGCCGACATCGTGTTCGGCATGGATTTCCTGCGCCCGCGCCGCGTGCTGTTCTCGCCCGCGCAAGGCCGGGTCTACATTTCCCCATCCCCAAAATGACAAACGCCACGCGGATCGCGTGGCGTTCGAGCGGGCTCCGGGGCTGGAATCAGCGCTTCAGCACCAGCGAACCCTTCAGCGAATGCAGATAGGCCGCGATGTCTTTCACGTCCTGGTCCGACAGCGGCTTCACCTGCCCGCCCATGATGGCGTTGGCGCGGCCGTTGGGGCCGTCGCCACGCTTGTAGGCGATCAGCGCGTGCTCCAGGTAATCCTTGTGCTGGCCGGCCAGCTTCGGATAGCTCGGGTCGATCGGGCTGTTGAAATCGGCGCCATGGCAGGCGGCGCAGTTGTACTTCTTGGTCAGGGCTTCGCCGTTGGCCGCATTGCCGCCCGCGGTGGCGGTCAGCGACAGCAGCGACAGGCTCGCGCCGGCCAGGGCGATCGTCAGTTTCTTCATGGTCTCCGTCCTCGAACTCGTTCTTATTTCTTGGCTTGGGCGTTGCCACCCTGCTGGGAATAGTAGGCCGCGACGTCGGCGATGTCCTGGTCGCTCAGCGGGATGGCGATGCCGCGCATGGAGGGGTGCTTGCGCTCGCCCTTCTTGTAGGCCTGGAGGGCGTTTTCGATGTACTTGGCATTCTGGCCGCCGAGCATCGGGACCTGGTACACCTCGGGGAAACTGGCTTTGTAGCCGGCGATGCCGTGGCAGCCGATGCACATCTCGACCTTGGCCTTGGCATTCTGGGCGTTACCAACAACGTCCGCGGCAGAGGCCAGACCGGCCACACCCGCGAGTACGACAACTGCAACGAGTTTATTCATGGTGACGATGATCAGGTTGTACGAGAGGGCCCGGTCCGGCTGCGCCCTGAATGGCAGTTGAAAAAGTCACACTTTTCCAGTACCAGCGCCGGATTCTAACCCAAGAGTGGGGGGCAGTCCACAACGCAACTTCCGGCGGACCGGGTCACGCTTGGCGGCGCCGCTCCGGGGCCTTGCGGGCGATGGCGGCAGCGATGCGCTCCAGCAGGTCGTGGTGCTTGTAGGGCTTGGGCAGGATGTCGAGCGGTTCGCCGGCAGGCGCCTTGCCGGCCAGCTCTTCCATGTAGCCGGTGGTCAGCAGCACCGGCAGGTCCGGATGGCTCTGGCGCAGGCGGTCGGCCAGCTGCACCCCGTTCATCCCGCCCGGCATGATGACGTCGCTGAAGACCAGGTCCACGCGCTCCCGTCCGGCGAGCTTCTGGAGCGCCTCCTCGGCGCTGGCGGCGGGCACCACCTCATACTGGGAGGCGGCCAGGAAATCGTGGGCCAGCTGGCGCACGTCCTCGTTGTCCTCCACCAGCAGGATCACCGGCAGGCCCTCGCGCTGGCGCGGGTGAACCACGGCGGCGGGGCGCGCATCGGCGACGCTGCCGGTGGCCGGGAAGATCAGGCGCACCGTGGTGCCCGCGCCCGGCGCGCTCTCGATCTCCAGCCGCCCGCGCGACTGCTGCACGAAGCCGTGCACCATCGCCAGTCCGAGGCCGGTGCCGGGGCCCTTGGTGGTGAAAAAGGGTTCGATCGCGCGGCGGGCCACCTCCGGCGTCATGCCGGTGCCCTGGTCGATCACGCAGATCACCACGTAGGTGCCGGGCGGCAGCTGATGGCGCTGCAGGCGTTCGGCGTCCGACATTACCGTGGTGCCGACCGACACTTGCCCGCCCTCCGGCATCGCGTCGCGCGCGTTGATGAGCACGTTCAGCAGGGCCATTTCCAGATGGGTCGGGTCCAGGGTACAGGCCGGCAGGCCGGGTTTCAGGTCCAGGTGCAGGTCGACCTTGCTGCCGAGGGTGCGCACCAGCATCTCGCTGAATTCGACCACGACGGTATTCAGGTTCAGGCGCTTGGGTTCCAGGCGCTGCTTGCGGGCGAAGGTCAGCAGTTGCTGGGTCAGCTTGGCGCCCTTGAGGGCGGCTTTTTCGGCGCGCTGCAGGGCTTCGCCGGCCGGATGCTTGCCGTCCAGCATGCGCTGGGCGAGTTCCAGGTTGCCGTTGACCACCTGCAGCAGGTTGTTGAAGTCGTGGGCCAGGCCGGCGGTGAGCTGGCCGATCGCTTCCATCTTTTGCGCCTGCAGGGTGGACTGCTGGCTCACCCGGCGCTGGGTGATGTCCATCTGCGAGGCGAAGAAGTACAGCAGCTCGCCGGACTGGTCGAACACCGGGCCGATGAAGAGCGCGTTCCAGAACGGCGTGCCGTCCTTCTTGTAGTTCAGGATGTCGACCGCGATGGCACGCTGTTCGTGCACGGCCTTGGCGAGTTCGGCGACCGTGTCGCGGTCGGTGTCCGCGCCTTGCAGGAAGCGACAGTTGCGGCCCTCGACTTCGGAGCGCTCGTAGCCGGTGAGGTCGATGAAGGCGTTGTTGGCGAAGACGATCGGGTTGTCGGGCTGGCGCGGGTCGGTGACCGTCATTGGCATGCGGGTCATTTCCACGGCGGCAAAGAAGATATTGCCGCGCTCATGGAAGCCGGGGCGGTCCACGTAGCTGGCGCGCCAATGGCGCATGCCGGCCCCGCCGAGCGGCGAATAGGCGTTGCCTTCGACGGTCCCCTGCGCTTCCACGCCGACCGCCTGCCCTTCGCCGGATTCGTGATCCAGCTGCTGCGCTTCGATGTCGTCCTTTTCCGGTCCCAAGACCATGATGTCTCGCTCTTGTCGCTATGTCAGTTGGTCATGATCGTATCGGCGTTCGTGCCGCCCCGCTGTTCGCGACCGCACACATTGCGCGGCCCCGCTGCGGGCGGAGCGCGCGGTCTGCGGGGCTATTCCGCACGGTCGTGCGGGCTGGCATATACTCATGGCTCATTGTCACCCGGACCATCCGCGCCCCATGCAAGCACCCCAACGATTCGAAGGCTCCGCCGGCTACGTCGCCACCGATGACCTGAAGCTGGCCGTCAACGCCGCCCTCACCCTGCAGCGCCCCCTGCTGATCAAGGGCGAACCCGGCACTGGCAAGACCATGCTGGCCGAGGAAGTCGCCGCCGCGCTCAACATGCCGCTGATGCAGTGGCACATCAAGTCCACCACCAAGGCCCAGCAGGGCCTGTATGAATACGACGCCGTGTCGCGCCTGCGCGACTCCCAGCTCGGCGACGAACGGGTGCGTGACATCCACAACTACATCGTCAAGGGCGTGCTGTGGCAGGCCTTCACCTCGCCGGAACCGGTGGTGCTGCTGATCGACGAAATCGACAAGGCCGACATCGAATTCCCCAACGACCTGCTGCGCGAACTGGACCGCATGGAGTTCTACGTCTACGAGACGCGCGAAATGGTCACGGCCAGGCACCGGCCGCTGGTGATCATCACGTCCAACAACGAGAAGGAGCTGCCGGACGCCTTCCTGCGCCGCTGCTTCTTCCACTACATCAAATTCCCGGACCGCGACACGATGGAGCAGATCGTGCAAGTCCACTACCCGACCCTAAAGCGCGACCTGCTGGCCAGCGCCCTGCAAAGCTTCTACGAAGTGCGCGACATCCCGGGCCTGAAGAAAAAGCCGTCGACCAGCGAATTCCTCGACTGGCTCAAGCTCCTGATGGCCGAGGACATCCCGCCCGAAGCGCTGCGCTCCAAGGACCAGAAAGCGATCGTCCCGCCCCTGCACGGCGCCCTGCTGAAGAACGAGCAGGATGTGCACCTGTTCGAGCGCCTGATGTTCATGTCGAGGACCAACCGATGATCGACGTCCAGCCCACCACCATCGAGTTCAATGGCGTACGCCTCGAGCCCCTCGGCCTGCAGCACGCGGACGGCCTGCGCGCCGCCGCCAGCGACGGCGAGCTGTGGAACCTGCGCATCACCTCCGTGCCCGAGCCGCACAATGTGGAGAGCTACATCCGCGCCGCCATCGACATGCCCGGCCGCGTGGCCTTCGCCGTGATCGACATCGGCAGCGGCCGCGTGATCGGGACCACCAGCTACCACGACATCCTGCCGCAGGTGGACCGCGTGGAAATCGGCTGGACCTGGTACGGCAAGAGCTGGCAACGCAGCCACGTGAACACCAGCTGCAAGCTGCTCCTGCTGTCGCACGCCTTCGACACGCTCGGCTGCGCGGTGGTCGGCCTGCGCACCGATAACTACAACCACGCCTCGCAGCGCGCCATCGAACGGATCGGCGCGAAGAAGGACGGCGTGATCCGCCACCAGCACCCGCGCCGCGACGGTACCGTGCGCGACACGGTGATGTACTCGATCCTGCGCGGCGAATGGCCGGAGGTGAAGGCACAGCTGCACTACCTGCTGCAAAGGCACGCCGTCGAGAAGTGACATGCTGATCGATTTCTTCTTCACCCTGAAGGACGCCAAGGTCCCGGTCACGATCAAGGAATTCCTGACCTTGCTCGAAGCGATGCAGCGCGGCGTCAGCGCCCAGTCGCTGGACGACTTCTACTATCTGGCCCGCCTCACGCTGGTGAAGAACGAGGCCCACTTCGACAAATTCGACCGCGCCTTCGCCCACTACTTCAAGGGCATCAACGCCGCCTTCGACCCGGCTGCCGGCATCCCGCTTGACTGGCTGGTGCAGCGCATGAAGCGCGAGCTCACGCCCGAGCAGATCGCGGCGCTCGAAAAGTTCGGCTACGAGCAGCTGATGGAGCGCCTCAATCAACTGCTGCAGGAGCAGAAGGAACGCCACGAAGGCGGCAGCAAATGGATCGGCACCGGGGGGACGTCCCCGTTCGGCAACGGCGGCACCAACCCGGAAGGCATCCGCATCGGCGGCAAGGGCGGCAACCGCACTGCCGTCAAGGTGTGGGAACAGCGCAGCTACCGCGACTACGATGACGAGCGCGAACTGGGCACCCGCAACATCAAGGTGGCCCTGCGCCGCCTGCGCCGCTTCGCGCGCGAGGGCCACGAGGAAGAACTGGCGCTCGATGCCACCATCCGCGCCACCGCCAACAACGCGGGCTACCTTGACATCAAGATGCAGCCGGAGCGCAAGAACCGCATCAAGGTATTGATGCTGCTGGACGTCGGCGGCACCATGGACGACCACATCGAACGCACGGAGGAACTGTTTTCGGCCGCGAAGACAGAATTCAAGAACATGGAATTCTTCTACTTCCACAACTGCGTGTACGACCACCTGTGGAAGAACAACCGCCGCCGCAACGCCGAGCGCTTTCCCACCTGGGACGTGCTGCGCAAATACACGCCCGACACGAAACTCATCTTCGTGGGCGATGCCACGATGAGCCCTTATGAAGTGCTGCAGCCGGGCGGCTCGGTCGAATACAATAACGAGGAAGCAGGGGCCGAATGGCTGGCCCGCTTCGTGAATACGTTCCCTCATTTCGTGTGGCTGAATCCCGAGCCCGAAGGCGTGTGGCAGTACCGCCAGTCGGTGTCGGTGATCCGCCAGATCATGAATAACCGCATGTTCCCGGTCACCCTCGATGGGCTGGAACGTGCGATGCGGCTGCTGTCCAAGTAGCGCCGGCCTTCCCGGTCCGGACGGACATTCGCGTGGCCGCGACGACAACCGGCTACTGCGAAAGGACTTCATGCCCGATCTGCTCACTGTCCTCACCAATCTCTCCTGGCCGATAGCGATCGCGCTGGCCTGGCTGGCGGGCGAATTCGGCCAGCGCCTCACCGGCCTGCCGCGCATCAGCTTCTATGGGCTGGTCGGCTTTGCGCTGGCCAGCTCGCAGCTGGGCGCCCTCCCGCCGGCGGACGCCGGGCCGGTGCTGGCCCTGGCCGACGTGTCGTTCGGCCTGATCCTGTTCGAGCTGGGGTACCGCATCAATGCGCGCTGGTTTCTCACCAATCCTTGGCTCCTGGCCAGCGCGCTGGTGGAGTCGCTGGGCACGTTCGTGGCCGTGTATTTCACCGCCAACGCCTTCGGCACCTCGACCCTCACTTCGCTGATGCTGGCCTCCCTCGCGATGTCATCCTCGCCCGCCACCGTGATCCGCATCGTCAACGAGATGCGCAGCTCCGGGCAGGTGACGGAGCGGGTGCTGCACCTGTCGGCCGTGAACTGCCTGCTGGCCGTCTTTGCGTTCAACGTGATCCTCGGCTTCTGGATCTTCCACACCGCGAACGACATCGGCGCGGCGGCCATCGATACCCTGGTGCGGCTGCTGCTGTCGCTCACGCTGGGTGCGATCTTCGGCGTGGTGGTGCCGGCCCTGCTGCGGCAGCTGGGCAACCTCGCGCGGGACGCCACCGTGGCTTTCGCGATCGCGGTGATGCTGCTGGTCTCGATCTGCTATTCCTCCGGCCTGTCCTCGGTGGCGGCCACCCTGGCCTTCGGGCTGATGGCACGCCACCGGCGGGTGGCGTTCTCCCAGGCCCAGCGCAACTTCGGTGCGCTGGGCGAACTGCTGACGGTGCTGCTGTTCGTGTACGCCGCCTCCACGCTGGACTGGCGCAAGGTGGCCGCCGGGGCCTCGCTGGCCCTGGCGGTGGTGGGCGTCCGGATGCTGGCCAAGACGATCGGTGTCACCGCCTTCGCGCGGCTCTCGGGCATCACCTGGCGCAAGGGCGCGCTCACCGGGCTGGCGCTGACGCCGGTTTCGGTATTCGTCATCCTGCTTCTGGAGCACGCGCGTCAGCGCGGCGTCGACGTGCTGGACGAGCTGCGCGCCATGGCCGCGGTGACCATGCTGCTGGAGGTCTTCGGCCCGATCATCATCCAGCGCGCCTTGCTATGGGCGCGCGAATCGAAAGGGAGCCAGCATGCCTCTTGAAGCCTTTGCCAAGTCGGACGCGCTGACCTTCGGGGTCGAGCTGGAACTGCAGCTCGTGAGCCTCTCCGACTTCAACCTGATGGATGCGAGCCCGGACCTGCTGCATCTCCTGAACCGCAAGCCTTTCCCCGGCAACGTCACGCCGGAAATCGCCGAGTCGATGATCGAGATTAACTCGAGCGTGCACTCGTCGTACGAGCCGCTGCTGGCGCAGCTGCAGGAGATCCGCGATACGCTGGTGGCGGCCGCGGACCAGCTCAATATCGGCATGTGCGGGGGCGGGACGCATCCGTTCCAGCACTGGTCCGAGCAGAAGATCTTCGAGAAGCCGCGCTTTCGCGAACTGTCGTCGCTGTACGGGTACCTGGCCAAGCAGTTCACGGTGTTCGGGCAGCACGTGCACATCGGTTGCGCGAGCGGGGACGATGCGCTGTTCCTGCTGCATTCGCTGTCGCGCTACATCCCGCATTTCATTGCGCTGTCGGCGTCCTCGCCGTTCGTGCAGGGGCATGATTCGCTGTTCGAATCGGCGCGCCTGAATTCCGTGTTCGCGTTTCCGATGTCGGGGCGGGCGCCCTTCCTGCTCACGTGGGAGGAATTCACCGAGGTGTTCTTCGCCAAGATGGAGCGCACGGGGATCATCCGCAGCATGAAGGATTTCTACTGGGACCTGCGGCCCAAGCCTGAATACGGGACCATCGAGCTGCGCGTGTGCGACACGCCGTTGACGGTGGAGCGTGCCGCCGCGCTGGCGGGCTATTTGCAGGCGCTGTGCCGGCACCTGCTGGAGCGGCGCGAGGAGCCGCCGGCGGAGGACGACTATCTGGTCTACAACTACAACCGCTTCCAGGCCTGCCGCTTCGGGCTCGATGGGACGGTGACCCTGCCCAAGTCGTATGAACAGCGCTCCATCCGCGACGACATCCTGGCCACGCTGAAGCTGATGGAGCCGCACGCCGAGGCGCTGGGCAGCACGGCCGCCCTGTCCCACCTGCGCCGCGCCGTCCACGGTGGCAGCGACTCGACCTGGCTGCGCAACCAGTACACGCAGGAAGGCAGCACCGAAGGCATGGTCGCCGCCGCCATCGGCCGCTTCCGCAGTGATGAGGTCACCTCCTGACACTCGTACGCTTCGGAAGTTCCACGCGCACCGCTGAAGCACGCTAACAAAGACCCAAGCGCCTTGGCGTATCATGAAATTCTCGAAGCGTGGGAGGATCGCGATGAGATTCTGGGACAGGCTCGAAAGCCTCAGGCTGTGCATGGGCGGCGCACTGGCAGGCGATGTGTTCGCTGGCGCCTTCGGCCCGTTGTTCGGGCTGCACGTAAGCGACAGCACCTACCTGGCTGGCGCAGTGATCGGCTTCGTGACAGTCGGGATTTTACAAGCCCGTCGGGTGATCTGAATGATTGCCCTCGATGGCAATCCCGCCGACATGGCCACAATTGTTGCGGCCGCATGTGCGGCTGCAGTTCGCCCGGCGCGGCGCTCAGCCGCAGCATCGGCGCTGCCGCATTTCGACATGCGGTGGGTCATCGTCGATTTCATGAACGGGTTACTGATCGTGCCCTTTTGTTTGCTGATCGGATCGGTCTTTTCATCGGCGCTCCTCCAGTCTGCGGTAACGCTCAACCGTGGTCTCTTTGCCGAGGCCGGGTTCATCGCACTGGCATTTGTGATGCGGGAGCTATTCGGACCGGATCGCGGGCCTTTCCTGAGCCAGGCAGCCTAGCCTTACAGCCGGGTTTCGCGGGCGACGCGGAGGAATTCGTCAAGGATGGGGGTGCAGTCGAGCAGCTCGGTGCCGCCGGCGCGGTGGAACTCCGGGTGCCATTGCAGGCCCATCACGAAATCGGCGCGCTGGTAACGGATCGCTTCAATGATCCCGTCCGGCTCCGAAATCGCCTCCACCGTGACATCCCGCCCCAAGTCCTTCACTGCCTGGTGGTGAATCGAATTCACCACCGCGCGCGCAGCAGTTGGAAACATGCGGCTCAGGGACGAGCCGGCCGGGAACCGCACCGCGTGCTTGTGCGCATCGTAATCCGCGTGCACGTGCGCAATCGCCTCCGGCACATTGGTCGCCACATCCTGGTACAGCGTCCCTCCGAACGCCACATTGAGCAGCTGGCAGCCGCGGCAAATTCCCAGCACCGGCTTGCCCGCGTTGATGAAGGCATGAAGTAGTTCTAGCTCGTACAAATCACGTGCCCGGTCGCCGCTCCACTCCGGCTTGGTCGGCGCCTCGGAATACGTCTGCGGCGACACATCCGCCCCGCCCTGCAGCACCAGTCCGTCCAGATGCTTGGCATAGTGCTGCAAGGTGATATTGCTGGGATGAAGCAGGCCGCCGGTGTTCACCGTCGGCACCATGAACACCAGCACATCGCGCGACATCACCCAGTGCGCCAGCGACTCCTCCAGGTACTGCAGGTTCTTGGAGCGCAGCCCCGTCGCCCCCTGCTCGGGATGAAAGATGCGCGCCGAAATCCCGATGTTCAGGGTGCGCTGCATGAAGTCGCGGCCGATCTTGTCCCGCACCGCCCGCACCCGCGAGCGCAGCACGCGCCAGCCCAGCGCCAGCGGCGTATCGCCTTCCTTCAGATAGCGCGAAGCCCCACGCGGGGCGCGCCGGTCCGGCACCCGCGCGGGTGGGTCGTCCTTGTGGTCATCCATCGCCATACTATAAATCGACCGTCAGGCAATCCCGGCACGATTGCCAAGAAGAATCGTCCAACATTCCCTGAAGAATTAGGACAAAGGATGACAACCCTGCGCCGGGAGTGTATTTATCATTCTCTGCTCCAATCTCTTTGCAGGATGACGATGAACCGACGTGAATTGCTGCGCGCCCTGGCCGCGCTGGGCCTGCCCGGCTCCCTGGCCGCATGTGGCGGTGGCGGGCAGGACAGCGCCGCCCCTGGGGTCCCTGGCAGCGCCCCCGTGATCTCGGCCTTCACGGCCGACAAGGCCGCGTATTTCGTGGGTGACGCACCAGTCGTGACCGCGACTTTCTCGGGCGGCACTGGCCGTATCGATCCGGGCAACATTGCCATCGCCAGCGGCACCCCGCTCACGCTCCCATCCTTGAGCAGCACCACCACCTTCCGCCTCACCGTAGGCAGTGCCACCCGCGATCTGGCCTTGCCGGTGGCCTACCGCAACAGTTTCCGCACCATCCCAATGGGATTTGCCCGCGCGTCTCACGTGGCCGTGACGGGAACCGATGGACGCGTGCTGATTCTCGGCGGCGAGGGCCAGGGCGGCATGCCGCCGCTCGATGTGATGGCCTTCGCCCCTGCGACCGAAACGTTCGTCCGCGCAGGCGCCCTGACGACGGGACGCTTCTCGCACACCGCTACGGTCCTGGCCGACGGAACAGTCCTGGTGGTGGGCGGCAGCCGCACCGTGAGCGGGACCACGATCGCGGAGTTGTTCGACCCGCGCACCGGCCAAGCGCGCGCCACGGCGGGACAGCCTGCCGTCCAGCGCTCGCGCCACACCGCCACGCGTCTGGCCGATGGCCGCGTGCTGATTGCCGGCGGCCTGACACCCGGGGGCAACGTGGGCAGCGACACTGTGGAGCTGTACGATCCGGCGACCCAGCAGTTCACGCGCCTCAACCTGCGCCTGCAGGCCACGCGCTACGCGCATGTGGCCGTGCCGCTGACGGCCAATCTGGTCTTGCTGTATGGCGGCGCCACGGTGGGAGGCGCCGCGGTGCGGCCGGAAGTGGTCGATGTGGTCGCCCAGTCTTCGGACCTGCTCAACCCGCCGTTCGACACCACCCCGCGCCTGGGCGCCAGCCTCGTCAAGCGCAGTACCGGCGACTACACCACGCTCGGCGGCGAGGACGCGCTGGACGGGCGTCCGCTGGCCGCCACGGCCAACATTGCCGTGGGCGGCATCAGCATCCAGCCGGGCGCTCCCCTTTCCACGGCGCGCACCATGCACGCCAGCGCCGCCTTGAGCGACGGCCGCGTACTGGTCACCGGCGGCAACGATACGCTCGCGTATCACCCGCTGGCCAGCACCGAACTGTATGGCCCGACCAGCACGACCACCGTGGCCGGTCCGAACCTCGCAGCGGCGCGCCTGCTGCACACGGCCACGGCTCTTCCGACGGGCAAGGTCCTGGTGGTGGGCGGGCTTGATCCAGACCGTGTGGCGCTGTCGACGGCGGAGATCTACAGCTAGAGCGGCAGCGACAGCAACCGCTTGATGGTGGCCGAGAGGTGCCGGTCCGCGATCGGCTTGTCGAGCAAGCCGCGCACGCCCACCGCACGGGCCCGCGCCGGGTCGTAGTGGAAGTCGCTGCCAACCAGGAACACCACGGCGATGCGCGCCGCCCCAGCCAGCCCCTTGATCGAGGCGCACAGGGCATACGGATCGACCTCCGGCGTGGAGGTATTCACCAGCACCACCGACACCGGCGTCTCGTCGCACAGGCGAATCGCGGCGGAGGCGGAATCAGTCCACTCCACCTCCACCTTGCGCGGCGCCAGCAGGCGCGCCACGTGGTCGCGGCAGGACGGGCCCCGGTCCACGATCAGCACCGCGCCACCGGGCGGCGTCTTGCGCATCTTGAGGTAGTCGCTGGGGTCGGTCAGGTCGAAGTCCGGCCGCCGGCGGCGCCGCCGCTCCGGCACATCTGGCAGCCCGCGCGCCGTGATCTTGGCGATTTCGTCGGCCCGCTGGTCCACCATCCGCTGCAGCAGCACAAACAGGCGGCCCGGATCGAGCGGCCGCTCGATGTGCTCGTACGGCAGGTCCACCGCCGCCGCGCCCACGATCAGCGCGGGCTGGCGCGCGCTCGGGTTGGCCGCCGCCAGCGCCGCCAGCGAGCGCACGTCGCTGCCGTTGGCGATGTACAGGTCGGGCTCCTGCAGCGAGTCCTCCAGCAGGCAGAAGTACGCCGGCCCGAGCGACGGCGCGAGCGTGAGCATCGCGCTGATCTGCGCGCCTTCGGTGCCCTCGAAACCAATGAGGCGGACGGCGAACGGATACTTTTTGGCTTGCATGGGCGTTGTTGGGTTGCTAAGAAAGTCGGCGCGTCGCTCTGTGCGGGCAGCGGCGACGTACCAATCTAACCACAAATCTCCGCAGCAGCAAGGGCCAGCGAGGCCGCGGCCGCCGCCGAAAGTCCTGCCGCTGGGCCGGAGAAACTTTGTACAATACGGCGGTTTATCCCGCCCATCGGTACCACGGTCCTCACCACTGCAAGCATGGCAACATCCAAAAAGACGTCCGACTACAACGAATCATCCATCCGCGTCCTCAAAGGGCTGGAACCCGTCAAGCAGCGCCCGGGCATGTACACCCGGACCGAGAATCCGCTGCACATCATCCAGGAAGTGATCGACAACGCCTCCGACGAGGCGCTCGGTGGCCACTGCCGGAATATTGACGTGATCCTCAACGCCGACGGTTCCGTCACCGTCGACGACGACGGCCGCGGCATCCCGGTCGGCCTGCACCCCGAGGAGGGCGTGCCGACGGTGGAAATCGTCTACACCCGCCTGCACGCGGGCGGCAAATTCGACAAGGGCGCCGGCGGCGCCTACGCCTTTTCGGGCGGCCTGCATGGCGTGGGCGTCTCGGTGACCAACGCGCTGTCGAAGCGTCTCGAAATCGCCGTGTGGCGCAAGGAGCCGGACGGCACCGGCTACCACACGCTGGCCTTCGAGAACGGCGACCTGGTCGAGCCGCTGAAATCCGTGCCCGCCCCGCGCGACGGCAAGAAGTCCGGCACCCGCGTCACCGCCTGGCCGGATGCGAAGTATTTCGATTCGCCCGAGATTTCGAAGACGGAGCTCCAGCGCCTGCTGCGCTCCAAGGCCGTGCTGCTGCCCGGCGTGACCATCAGCCTGACCAACGCCAAGACCGGCGACAAGCAGACCTGGAAGTACGACGACGGCCTGCGCGGCTACCTGATCGAAGCGCTGAACCAGTCCTCCACCAGCGAGCCGCTGATCCCCTTCTTCGAGGGCGAACAGTACGCCAGCGGCGAGAGCGACGGCTTTGCGGAAGGCGAAGGCGCGGCCTGGGTCGTGGCCTGGACCGAGGAAGGCTCGATCGTGCGCGAGTCCTACGTCAACCTGATTCCGACGCCGAACGGCGGCACCCACGAATCCGGCCTGCGCGAAGGTTTGTTCGGCGCCGTGAAGAGCTTCGTCGAACTGCACTCGCTGCTGCCGAAAGGCGTCAAGCTGCTGCCGGAGGACGTGTTCAACCGCGTGTCCTTCGTGCTGTCCGCCAAGGTGCTGGACCCGCAGTTCCAGGGCCAGATCAAGGAGCGCCTGAATTCGCGTGACGCGGTCAAGCTGGTCGCCACCTTCTCGCGCCCGATGCTGGAGCTGTGGCTCAATCAGCACGTCGAATACGGCAAGAAGCTGGCGGACCTGGTCATCAAGCAGGCGCAGTCGCGCATGCGCTCGGCCCAGAAGGTCGAGAAGAAGAAGTCTTCCGGCGTGGCCGTCCTGCCGGGCAAGCTGACCGACTGCGAGTCCACCGACATCACCCGCAATGAGCTGTTCCTCGTCGAGGGCGACTCCGCGGGCGGCTCGGCCAAGATGGGCCGCGACAAGGAATTCCAGGCCATCCTGCCCCTGCGCGGCAAGGTGCTCAACTCGTGGGAGACCGACCGGGACCGCCTGTTCGCCAACAACGAGATCCACGATATCGCGGTGGCCATCGGCGTCGATCCGCATGCGTTCGGCGATTCGCCGGACCTGTCGGGCCTGCGTTACGGGAAAATCTGCATCCTGTCCGATGCGGACGTCGACGGCTCGCACATCCAGGTGCTGCTGCTGACGCTCTTCTTCAAGCACTTCCCGGCTCTCTTCGCGCATGGCCACATCTGCGTGGCGCGCCCGCCGCTGTACCGGGTGGATGCACCGGCGCGTGGCAAGAAGCCGATCCAGAAGCTGTATGCGCTGGACGATGGAGAGCTGATGGCCATCGAAGACAAATTGAAGAAGGACGGCTTGAAGGAAGGCGCCTGGACCATCTCCCGCTTCAAGGGCCTGGGCGAGATGAACGCCGAGCAGCTGTGGGAGACCACCATGAACCCGGACACCCGCCGCCTGCTGCCGGTGACCTTGGGCGACTTCCTGCCCGCCGATGCCGCCGCGCGCTTCAACATGCTGATGGGGAAAGGCGAAGCCGCCGCCCGCCGCGCGTGGCTGGAAGAACACGGCAATGAAGCCGAAGCTGATATCTAATTTGAGCGCTCATGTCTGACCAAGCAAATCTCTTTGAACAAGCCGGCGCCGCGCCCGATGATGGCGAAGCGCTGACCCTCTCGACCTTCGCCGAACGCGCCTACCTCGATTACGCCATCTCGGTGGTCAAGGGCCGCGCCCTCCCCGACGTCTCCGACGGCCAGAAGCCCGTCCAGCGCCGCATCCTCTACTCGATGCACGAGCTGGGGCTGAACGCCACCGCCAAGCCCCGCAAGTCCGCCACCGTGGTCGGCGACGTGCTGGGCAAGCTGCACCCGCACGGCGACCAGTCGGTGTACGACGCGCTGGTGCGCATGGCGCAGGACTTCTCGCTGCGCTACCCGCTGATCGACGGCCAGGGCAACTTCGGCTCGCGCGACGGCGACGGTGCCGCGGCGATGCGCTACACGGAAGCGCGCCTCACGCCGATCTCGCGCCTGCTGCTCGACGAAATCGACATGGGCACGGTGGACTTCCAGCCCAACTATGACGGCTCAACGGAAGAACCGCGCACCCTGCCCGCGCGCCTGCCAATGGTGCTGCTGAACGGCGCCTCCGGTATCGCGGTCGGCCTGGCCACCGAGATCCCGTCGCATAACCTGACCGAAGTCGCGACGGCCGCCGTCGCGCTGATCAAGAACCCGAAAATCACCCACGCGGAACTCATGACGCTGATCCCCGGCCCGGACTTCCCGGGCGGTGGCCAGATCATCACGCCCGCTTCGTCCATCGCCGAGATGTACGCCACCGGCCGCGGTTCGATGAAGGTGCGCGCGCGCTGGAAGATCGAAGAGCTGGCACGCGGCCAGTGGCAGGCCGTCGTGTACGAACTGCCGCCGGGCGTGTCGGCCCAGAAGATCGGCGAAGAGATCGAAGAGCTGACCAACCCGAAGGTCAAGCTGGGCAAGAAGGCACTCACGCCGGAGCAGCTGTCGATGAAGCAGCTGATCCTCGGTTCGCTGGACAAGATCCGCGACGAATCCGGCCGCGATGCGCCGGTGCGCCTGGTGTTCGAGCCGAAGTCCAAGAACGTGGACCAGGACGAGTTCATGACCATGCTGCTGGCGCATACTTCGCTGGAGACCTCGGCCTCGATCAACCTGGTGATGATCGGCGGCGATGGCCGGCCGCGCCAGAAGGGGCTCACCGAGATCCTGCAGGAGTGGGTCGACTACCGCTTCGTCACGGTCCGCCGCCGCACCGAGTTCAGGCTGGGCAAGGTCAATGACCGCATCCACATCCTGGAGGGCCGCGAGACCATCCTGCTGAACATCGATGAGGTCATCCACATTATCCGTAACTCGGATGAGCCGAAGGCCGCGCTGATCGCGCGCTTTGCGCTGTCGGACCGGCAGGCCGAGGACATCCTTGAGATCCGCTTGCGCCAGCTGGCGCGCCTGGAAGCGATCAAGATCCAGCAGGAGCTGGCCGAGCTGCGCAAGGAGAAGGAGCAGCTGCAGGACCTGCTGCAAAACCCGAATTCGATGAAGCGCCTGATCATCAAGGAGATCGAGGCCGACACCAAGGCCTTCGGCGATGCGCGCCGCACGGTGATCGAGGAAGCCGAGCGCGCGGTGCTGGAGCAGAAGGTGATCGACGAACCGGTCACCGTGATCATCTCCGAGAAGGGCTGGGTGCGCGCGCGCACCGGGATCGGCCACGATCCGGCGCAGTTCACCTTCAAGCCAGGCGACACGCTGCTGGCGGCCTTCGAATGCCGCACGGTGGACACGCTGCTGGGCTTTGGGGACAACGGCAAGGTGTATTCGGTGCCGGTGGCCGCGCTGCCTGGTGCGCGCGGAGATGGCGTGCCGATCACCACGCTGGTCGACCTGTCCGGTGGGGTGAAGCTGGTGCATTACTTCGCGGGCAAGGCGGATACCATGCTGCTGCTGTCGTCGAACGCGGGCTATGGCTTCCTGGCCAAGGCGGGGGACATGATCAGCCGTCTGAAGGGCGGCAAGTCGTTCATCACACTGGATGATGGCGCGCTGCCGCTGGTGCCGAAGGTGATTGCCGAGGGCGTGCCGAGCGCGGTCGCTTGTTTGTCCGAGAAAGGCCGTCTGCTGGTGTTTGGCCTCGACGAGATGAAGACCCTGTCCAACGGTGGCCGCGGCGTGACCCTGATGGCGCTGGAAGACAAGGAGAAGCTGCTGTCCGTGCAGCCGATCTCGCAGAAGGGCGTGGTTGTGCAGGGCACCTACGGGGGCAAACCGAAGGACCTGACGCTCAAGGCCTCCGACCTGCAGGTGCACATCAACGCGCGCGCCCGCAAGGGCAAGCCGCTGGCCTCGCGCATGAAGGCCGAATCGCTGGCACCGGTCGTTTAACGCCGTCTGCCTCGCTGCAGCGTGCGCGCTAGCGCGCCGCGCGACGCAGTGTCAAAAATGGTAGGCCAGGCCCGCAGAAAATGCACGGGCCTGGCCACTCACCGTCGTCCCGTACCAGCCGCGGTCTCCGCGCATCCCCGTCCATGCCGCGCTGAGCGACCATGCATCGATGCTCCACGCGAGCGCCAGGCGCAGGTCAGTGCGCGCTGTTGTCCCGTACCAGTATTCGCCTGCCCGGGCGTTCAAGCGGCCGATGTGCGCCTGCAGTTCGAGGCCGTTGGCGAGAGCAAGGCCTCCGTTGACCTCCGCGTATAAGGATCGCCCCTGCAAGCCGTAGTAGTGCGGGGAATAGTAGACGCGCGTGGAGATCTGCTTCCAGCTTACGCCTGCAAACACTTCGCTGAAGTCGTACCCGGTGGCGCCGCGGTAGGCGTAGCGGGTTGCCCCCGCTTCCCAGCTGCCCTCATTGCCCAGCCGTGCCGCATACCCCGCGTAGGCCTGCCACAACGCGTGCGTGCGCGTGAACGGCAGCTTGGCCTGTGCTGCGGAGGCGCCGCCGTACCATCCCGACGCGCTGTCAAGATTGACGCTGCCCTGCAGCGCCGGACGCCCATCGTTGAGCGTCATGCCGCGCGCCTGCAGATCGCTGAACGCTGCCACGCTGGCGGTCACCTGCGCTGATGCGGTCCCCGGCACCAGCGTGAAAAGCGCCAGCATGGGCAAAACGGCGCGGAACGCCTTCGCCTGTGGGGATGGGAGCGAGCGTGGACCTGCGGTGGGCGCTGCGCGATCGCGCAGCCCCAGTACCAGACCGCCGGTGGTGGCACGCTTCACCGCCGCGGTGCCTCCGCCACCGTGCTCGCCACGGCGAGCGGGCAGGTGCACACGCAGGCGCTGGCCAGCGGGGCAAGCGTGCCGCAGGGGTCGAGCGTGTCACCGGCGCGCACCGCCAGCGCGGCCCCCGGCTTGAGCTCGGACACCAGCGCCAGTAAGCCGCTCACATTGGCCGCCGCATACGACGCGCCACTGACCACGCCATAGCGCCCACCCGGCAGCGGCGCCGGAAGGTCCCGTCCTGGTGCCGATAGCGCCCGGCCCCGCCCCGCGGGTGCGGACAATGCGCGCATTGCCGCGGGCGTCGCCGCAACCATCGGTGCGCTTCCATCGGTCACCGCGATCACGCCGGGCCAGGAGGCGGGAAAGCCGCCGTCGGCGGCCTGGCCATCGTAGGCCCCAACAACGCGAATGCCGCGTCCCAGCGCGGCATCGAGCAAACGCTGGAGCAGACGGTCCGGCGGCCCCGTCAAACTCAGATTGATGATCTGCGGCTGTCGCAGGATCGCAAAGTTCAGCGCCTTCGCCAGACTGAAACTGTCACAGTGCGCGATACCACCACCACCGCCGCCACCTGCACGCTCACTGCACGCGCGCAGCGCCAGCACCCGCGCGCCGGGCGCCACGCCCCGGATGCCGATGCCGTTATCCGCCAGCGCGGCAATGATGCCCGCCACCGCCGTGCCGTGACTCTCCGCCACGTAAGCCTGGCCCTCGACAAAATTCTCGCGCCCCGCCAGCTGTCCGGCGAGATCGGGATGCGCCTCATCCGCGCCGCTGTCGATCACCGCGACGGTCACCTTGCGTCCCGTGGCCACGCGGTGCAAATCGGCCAGGTGCCAGTGCATGGCCGTGGGCTGGGCGGCATACAAAGGGTCGCCGCCGAGGGTGCGATAGTCCGCCACCGGCTGCGCCCATTCCACCCGGCTATCCCGCGCCAGGGCTGCCGCCACCCGCTCCGCGTCCGCCCCCGGCGGGAGTGCAAACACATAGCAGTCGATACCCAGCACCGGCATCGGCCAGTCCGACACCAGCTCCAGCCCATGCCGCCGCGCCAGGTCGCGCGCCAGCTTGCGGCGCGCGATGCGGCCCGTGTCGTTCAGGTAGGAGCCACCGTAACCATCCGCCCGATAGTGGGCAGGGGGCAAATGCAGCATCGCCATGACCTCCCGCCGCGCCGCCGGCGCCTGCACTTCCGGCGCGGCACGCGGGCCCTGCGATGCCTCATCGGCTGCCGCAGCCGCCATGCGCCCGTCATCGGCCCGAGCAGAGTGCAACACCGGCCCGGCCACCAGCAGCAGCGCCGCCACGCACATCCTGCCGAACCATGCAGCGCATCTCATGGCGCCTTCTCCAGCGACTCCGCCATCCGCACCGCCGCGTTGTGCCGCAGCGCCTCCCCCGCCGCCTGCGTGCGCCCTGGTGCCACGCGCAGCAGCCAGGCCCCGGCCTCGGTCGGCCCGCCCACCACCTGCGCCTCCTGCCCGCGCAGGATCATCCGCAACTGCGGTTCACTCACGCCCGGCTGGAACATCACCAGCAGATTGGCCTGCGGCGCCGCCCGCTGGGCCGCGCCCAGCACCCGGTAGTCCTGCGCAGGCTGCTGTCCGACCAGCACCACGCCCAAGCCAGCAATGACGAGCATCTGCGCCGCCAGCGCCCATGTCATCCACTTCGGCGCCATCCACCGGCCCGCGCCTGCTGCCCGCTCAGCGCGCGGTCCCAACTGCGACTCCAGCCGGGCCAGCGCCGTCTCCATATCTGGCGCAGCACCGGCCGCCGGCTGGACTGCACCCAGCTTGTGCATCCACGCCAAGTCCGCCTCGCACTGCGCACACTCCGCGCTGTGGCGCTCCACCAGCGCGAGCTCCGCGCCGGACAGCGTCCCCGCAAACCCCAGCAGCTTCTGCACCCGCTGGTGCACCGACGCGTCCAGGTCGACGATTTCGGCTTTCATCCTCGTATCTCCAGTTCGCTGCCCAGCAGCGTGCGCAGGCGGGCCCGCGCGTTGAACATCCTGGTCTTCACCGTATTCACCGGGCAGCCCATGATGGATGCGATTTCCTCATACCCCATCTCGTGGTAGCAGGCCAGATTGACCACCGTGCGCTGCGCCGCGGGTAAGGCATCGAGCGCCCGCGCCACGCGGTCCTGCAGCTGGTGCATCGAAAACACCACTTCCGGCTGCAGCGCCGCGTCCGCGGCCAGGGTATCGGCATCGCTGTCGACCGGGTCGTCCGTGCGGCTCAGCGCCTTGAGCGCCTTGCGGTAGGCGATTCCGAAAATCCAGGTCGACAGGCGGCAGCTGTGGTCAAAGCCCTCCGGCCGCTGCCACACCACCAGCATGGTGTCATTGATGATCTCTTCGATCGTGGCCGGGTTGCGCGTCATCCGGTCCAGGAAGCGGGCCAGGCGTGGAAAGTAGGCCCGGTACAGCTGGGCGAACGCCTCCCGGTCGCCACGTTCGACCTGTGCCAGCAGCGCCAGTTCGCGGGCGGCGAGGTCCGCGGTGCGTGCAGTGTGTCCTGTGAAAAGTTTGCCCAGCATGGTGGCTCCGTGTGGCGGTGAATACCCCACCCGCCGCAAAAGGTTCACGCCGCCTTGCAGATTTTTTTCGATGGGCGCCAGAACCGCCGCGCGCCGCCTCGGCATTCACGGCTCCCAACCAATCCGCAACCTTGACAGGATAGCCATGAGACCCTCAATCAAGCAAGCCGTTATGCTGCTGTCCGTCCTGCTGGCCGGATGCGGCGGCAGCGACAGGACGGGCATGTCCCAGCAGGCTACGCCACCGGTGCAGCTGGCCACCATGGCCGGGTCCAGCGCCCAGGCGGTGGACCCCGGCCTGTACACCAGCGTGGTGCAGCAGCTGTACCTCGCCTATTTCGGCCGCCCGGCCGATCCTGGCGGCCTGGATTTCTACGTGCACAAATACGCGGGCGCGGCGTCCCCCAGCGATGTACGGGGCCTGGCGGACGCCTACTACACCAACCCGACGGTACAGGCGCTGGTCGAGTCGTTCTCCAACAGCGACGAATCGCGCGGGCTGTACACGGGCGACAACGACGCTTTCCTGACGGCCGTCTACCGCAACCTGTTCAACCGCGCCCCGGACCCCGAAGGCCTGGCGTTCTGGCGCGAAAAGCTGAATATCGGCGCGATGACCCGCGCGAACGCGGCACTCAACATCATGGCGGGCGCCCAGCCGCCGGACATGGCGATGATCGACCAGAAGGCCGCCGTGGCGGTGAACTTCACCGCGGCCATCAACACGCAGGACCGCGTGAACGCCTACCAGGGCCCGGGGCCGCTGGCCACCGTCCGCGCCATGCTCGCCACCGTGACGGCCAACACCGACCTCGCTGCCTTCAACGCCACCATCGAGGCCACGCTCAACCAGCTGGTCGCGTCTACGCAACCGCCACCGCCTCCGCCACCGCCACCTCCGCCGCCTGATCCCTACGCGCCGGTCGCGCAGATCATCGCCGCGCGCTGCGTCGGCTGCCATTCCGCCAACCCGACCATCCCAGGCTTTTCGCCTGCGCCGCTGGGCATCATGTTCGATACCTCTGCCCAGGTGCACGCCCGCTCCGCCCAAATCGCGAGTGTGGTCGGCTCCGGCTTTATGCCCTACGGGAACATGACCGGCATGACGGCCGCCGAGCGCAAGGTCATCGCGGACTGGTTCGCGGCGGGAGCGCCATGATGGACCGTTTGCGATCGTACGCCGCGCGGGCCGCGGGGTCCGCGGTGGTGTGCGCTGCGGGCATCACCGCAGCACTCGCTGGCGGCACCGTTCGGGCCGCCACGCCGGGCCAGCCCGCGCCTGCATTCAGCCTCGCGGGCCGCGACGGCACGGTCGATCTGGCGCGCTTGCGCGGCCAGTTCGTGTACGTCGACTTCTGGGCCTCGTGGTGCGGCCCCTGCAAGCGTTCCTTCCCCTGGATGAACGGACTGCAGCAACGCTATGGGCGCTCCGGCCTGCAGATCGTCGCCGTTAACGTGGACACCGCACGCGCTGACGCCGAACGATTCCTGGTCGCGACGCCCGCCAGCTTCACCGTCGCCTTCGACCCCGCCGGTGCCACGCCGCGCAGCTATGCCATCAAGGGCATGCCGAGCAGCGTGCTGGTGGATCCGAGCGGGAACGTGGTGTTCCAGCACGCGGGCTTCAACGAAGGCGCCGCGCAGGAACTGGAGCAGAAGATCGCGCGGGCCATGGCCGCTAGCGCCGCCACCGCCAAAGGTGGCACTCCATGACGCGCGCCACCTTCATCATCATCGCCGCGCTGCTGATTGGCTGCGCCCCGCTCACGCCCGTGCAGCCCTGGGAAAAAGGCGACCTCGCGCGCAAGAGCATGACGCTGGAACCGGACCGTCTCGGCGCCGCCTACGCCGAGCACACCTACACCAGCAAGGAAGGCGCATCTGGCGGCGCCGGTGTGGGAGGAGGCGGCTGTGGATGCAATTAAGGACGCCCTGAAGGACGCCATCGCCCGGCCAGACGCGGTGCTGATGGCCGCCCTCGCCCTGCCCGGCCTCGCGCTGGCGCAGGTGCAGCCGCCGGAACAGGCGTCGCTGAGCGTGAAGTACCTGGACTACCAGGACTGGCAACCGGGCCTGGACCGCATTGGCGTGCACTCCCCTGCGGTGGAGCTGGTGGTGCCGTTTGCGGGCGCGTGGTCGGTACGCGGGTCCATGGTCAGCGACACGATTTCGGGCGCCTCGCCGCGCTACCACACCGCCGTCTCGGGCGCATCGCACTTCAACGAGAAGCGCAACGCGGGCGATGTGGAGGTGACACGCTACTTCCCGCGCGCTAGCGTGTCGCTGGACGTGGGGCGGTCGAACGAGAACGACTACCTGTCGAAATTCGCCTCGGTACGCGCCGCCTTCGCCAGCGATGACAACAACCGTACCTGGACTTTCGGCGTGGGCGTCGCCAACGACACCATCAACCCGGTCAACCTGCTGGTGCGGGACGAGCGCAAACACACGGTGGACCTGATGGCGGGCCTCACGCAAGTGCTCACGCCACGGGATCTCGGGCAGGTCGTGGTCACGCACACGCGCGGCGAGGGCTACTTCACCATGCCCTACAAATACGTGGACAACCGGCCGCGCAGCCAGGACAAGTCCACCGTGCTGCTGCGCTGGAACCACTACTTCTCCTCCAGCGGCATGACCAGCCGCGCGAGCTACCGCTTCTACACGGACAGCTGGGGCATCCGCGCGCACACGCTGGAAGAACAGCTGGTACGGCCGCTCGGCGATGGCTGGAAGGTGACGCCGCTGGTGCGCCTCTACACGCAGTCCGCCGCGCGATTCTACTTCGACCCTGGGTACGACACGCGCTTCGGCCCCCCCTTCCCGCCCGGGTACAGCTTCACGGATGGGCGCGAGATTTCGGCGGACCAGCGGCTGTCCGCGTTCGGCGCCGTCACGCTCGGGCTCAAGGTCGAGAAGGAAATCGGCAAGAACACCACCGTGGACGTGAGCCTGGAGCGCTACCGCCAGCAAAGCGCATGGCGCCTGTTCGGCGGCGGCAGCCCAGGCCTGCAGAGGTTTGACGCGCGCAGTATCGTGGTGGGCATCACGACGCGCTGGTGACCATGGACCAGCTGTTCACCGTGCGCTTTGGCGCCATGGCCTGCGACTGCGAGATCATGCTCGCCGCGCGCGACGAGGCCGAGGCGCAGGCGCGCGCGCAGCCGGCCATCGACGAGGTGCGGCGCATCGAAACGAAGTACTCGCGCTACCGCACCGATTCCCTGCTGGCCCGCATCCACGCCGACGCGGGCCGGCGCGCCACGCCGGTCGATGAGGAGACCGCATCCCTGCTGGCGTATGCCGATGCGCTGTACCGCACCAGCGGCGGCGCCTTCGACATCACCTCCGGCGTACTGCGGCGCGCCTGGAATTTCCGCACCGCGCACGTGCCGACCGACGCTGAACTGGACGAAGTACTACCGTTGGTCGGCTGGCACCAGGTCGAGCGCACGGACAGCAGCGTGTACCTGCGCACGCCTGGCATGGAGCTGGACTTCGGCGGCTTTGGCAAGGAGTACGCGGCGGACCGCGCGGCGGCAGCGTTGTCCGCGCAGGGCGTGGCGCATGGGTATGTGAATCTCGGAGGCGATCTGCGGACGGTGGGACCGCAGCCGGACGGCAGTCCGTGGGAGGTCGGCATCCAGGATCCGCGCAGCGCGACGGACACCATCGCCGCGATTGCCCTGCGCGGCGGCGCGCTGGCCTCGAGCGGGGACTACGAGCGGTACATGGAAGTGGATGGAGTACGCCACTGCCACATTCTCAATCCACGGACCGGAAGGTCGTGCACGTGGTGGCGGTCGGTGAGCGTGGTGGCACCGCTGGCCGTGGCGGCAGGCAGCCTGGCCACGCTGGCGATGCTCAAGGGCGAGGACGGGCTGGCTTTCTTGAGGGAGAGCGGGCATCCGTTCTTTGCGGTGGACCACACGGGGGCGGTCCACCGGCGGGATGCCTGACGCAGCGGCGCACCGGAGCAGCGCGGAGCAGGTACTTTGCGCTGCTGCGGAGCGGTTGCTGCACGCCGCTGCGGCACGAAGCGATTGCGGCGCGCCGCGTGGCGCCAAGCGCTTTGCCGCAAGCCGCCGCGGCGGCGCGGAAGACCGGCGGTTTAGTGCGCGGCGTCCTTCTTGGCTTCCGCTGCGGCTTCGGCCTTCTTCTCGGTGGCCTTGGCGTGAGCGACAGCCTTGTCGGCGCTGGCTTCAACGGCGGCTTTAGCGGCTTTCTCGTCCGCTTTCGCTACGGTCTTCGCGGCCTTCTCGTCGGCCTTGGCGACTTTCTTCTCCGCCTTGGCTTCGGCCTTCATTTTGTCTTCCGGGTCAGCCTTGGCGACCTTCTCGTTGGCTTCCGCGTGTTCCTTGGCCTGCTTGTTCATGGCCTTGGTCTTCTTTTCTTCAGCCTTGTTGGCAGCTTTGGCGGCCTTCTCGTTGGCCTTGGCGACGTCCTTCGACTCCTTCTCGTCGGCCTTTGCCATTTTCTTGTCGGCCTTCGCGTCACCGGTGGTGGTGGTCGCGGCCGGCATGGTGGTGGTCGTGGCCGGCTGGGTGGTGGTGGCCGGGGCGGTCGCAGTCTGGGCCGATGCGGCGGTCGCGAACAGGCCGGCGATCAGGGTGGCGAGCAGTTTGTTCATGGTTTTTTCCTGTCTTCTATCGTTGAATGGTGGGGGACGTAGGCGTTCTCGTCCGTAACTTTCCGTCAAAGAACGACGCCAAGAATAGGAGCGGCCGCCGAGGCTGGTCTGTGCGGTGGCACACATAGCGTAAATGCAAGGTATGCTTACGCCACATTCAGCCTCGAGGAGACGCCAGCATGTCCCGCCTGACCGCATCCGATTTCGATCCGGAAGTCCTGAAACTGTTCGATGGTTACGTCCATGGCCGCCTTTCCCGGCGCGACTTCCTCGCCCAGGCCAGCAAATACACGGTCGGCGGTGTGACCGCCGCAGGACTGCTGGCGCAGCTGTCACCGTCCTTCGCCGCGCCGCTGGCCGCCCCCGGCGACGCGCGTCTGCAGACCCGCTACGAGGAATTCCCGTCGCCCCAGGGCTACGGCAAGGTGCGCGGCTACCTGGCGCAGCCCGCGGCGGCGGCGGGCAAGCGCCCGGCCATCCTGGTGGTGCATGAGAACCGCGGGCTGAATCCGCATATTGAAGACATCACCCGCCGGCTTGCGCTGGAGGGCTTTGTGGCCTTTGCGCCCGATGCGCTGTTCCCGCTCGGGGGCTATCCCGGCGACGAGGACCAGGCCCGCACCCTGTTCCAGAAGCTTGACCAGGGCAAGACCCGCGCCGACTTCGTGGCCGCGGCCAAGTGGCTGGAAGCGCTGCCGCAGGCGAACGGCAAGCTGGGGGCGGTGGGGTTCTGCTATGGCGGCGGGATGGCCAACTACCTGGCCACCGTGCTGCCGGAACTGGGCGCCGCCGTGCCGTTCTATGGCGCCCAGCCGCCCGCGGCGGAGGTGCCGAAGATCCGCGCGCCGCTGCTGATTCACGATGCGGGCAAGGACGAGCGCATCCTGGCCGGTTGGCCCGCCTACGAGGCCGCGCTCAAGGCCAGCCACGTCCCGTACCAGCACTTTGTCTATGCGGGCGCGGAGCACGGCTTCAACAACGACACCACCCCGCGCTATGACGAGGCGGCGGCCAGGCTGGCCTGGACCCGCACCGTCGACTTCTTCAAGTCTAAGCTGGGCTGAGCGCTTCGCTGTCTGCAACTCGCGCCCCGCGGCCGACGCGGGGCGCCCCGGCTTCGCTTATTTCGCGGCGGGCACGGGCCGCGAATACAGGTCGATGATCTCCGCGATCGCATCCGCGCACACGTGGCAGAAGGTCTCGCTGCGGTCAAACATGATGCACTGCATCTCGGGGCGGTAGTAGCCCTTGGCTTCGTAGTTCGCGCCTTCGAATGCGCCCACGGAGCGCACGTACTGGCTCTTGGCGAACAACGCGTTGGTCCACGCCAGGTCATCGCGGAACAGCTTGTCCATCTCGGTTTCGGGGCGGTTCTGCTTGCGCAGCTCCGCGCGCACCTTCTGGTACTCGCGCGAGTGCGTCTCGTACTCCTCTTTCGGCCACGGCGTGGGCAGCGGCGTCCCGGCCTTCACATATTTGTTCCACTTGAGGTGGGCCGGGTCCTTGAGCGCGGTGGCGTTGGGCTCCCACGGTTCCGGGCGCGCGCCGGTGGACTGGTAGGCCACGGGAGAGGTGTAGTACTCGTCCGCCAGGCCCGCGAAGTGGTGCCCGAACTCGTGGATGAACAGGTAGTTGGACCACGGGTTGGCCGCGGCGGCCGTGGAGAACTGCCCGAAGATGCCGCCCCCGCCGTAGGTCTCGTTGTTCACCAGGATCTCGATGAACTCATACGGTGCGTACATGGCGATGTCGCGCAGGGCGCGGTTGTCCAGCGTGAGCACGTAACGCTCGGAGCCGAAGATGTCGTAGCGGGTGCCCAGCGCGGAGGCGTGGTGCTGGCCCGTGGACGGACGCGAGATGCCGCTCTCCTGCGTCGGCACGGCCAGCGCCCACACATTGAAGTCATTGGCGCGCTCCTTGAACGGCGAGGTCTGGAACAGTTTGTCCGCCAGGCGGCGCACGTCGGCCTCGAACTTCTTCATGTCCGCCGCGGTGTAGCCATCACCCAGCACCAGCAGGTCCACCTTCTGAGGCGACGGGCCGCTCACGCGGATCGGGATCGGCCTGGCGGGCGCGGGGCCCTGCTTCTTCACCGTGTCCGGCGCATCGGCGTCGACGTCCGCGGTCCACACCACCGAGAACTGGTTGCGCTCATCGCGCTTGAGGATGCGCACGCGCACCGGCTTGTCGAATTTCGGGAAGCGCACCGACTCCTCGAAACCGCGCGAGATGCGGTTGGCCTCCTCCGTGCTGCGCCACTCCGCAAAGATGGTCGAGAAGCCGCGCGAATACAGCACCGCGCCCGTGTTCGGATCCACCACTTCCACCATGTTGTTGCCGCGGTCCGTGCGGTCGATGGCCTGCGACAGGTCGCCCGGCCAGGGCAGCGGCTCGATGCTCACGCGCTCCAGCGCATAGCTCTCGGACAGCGCATTGCCGGTATGGAGGTAATCGACGCGGACGGTGGCCGGTTGCGCCGGTTGCGGCGCTTGTGCCGGAGCGGCCAGCGCGGGGACAGCCAGGGCGGCCAGCGCGGCCAGCGCGCAGGTACGGAGGAGAGACGCAGCCATTCGAAATCCTTTCGTGACGGGACGCGGGCATTGTAATGCGGGCGCGGACTTTGCAGGAATCGGCGGATAATGGCCGAGGCCCCATCCACGCCCAGCGTAAACACATGAAGACCACCATCCATCCCATTTCGACAGACCACAGCAGCGTGAACTACAAGCTCACGAGCTTCACCTTTGACGGCTCGGGCTTCGGCAAGAAGGCCTACATCCAGGCCGCCGTGCATGCGGACGAGGTGCCCGGACTGCTGGTGGCGCACGTGCTGCGCCAGGAGCTGGAAAAACTGGAGAGCGAGGGACGGATCAAGGGCACGATCGTGCTGGTCCCGGCGGCCAATCCGATCGGGCTGGCGCAATCGATCCACGGGGCGCCGTTCGGGCGCTTCGATCTCTCCACCGGCACCAATTTCAACCGCGCCTACAAGCACGTGGCCGATGACCTCAAGGTCTGGCTGGACGGGAAGCTGACCAACGATGCGCGGACCAATGTGGAGACCATCCGCATGCAGGCGCGCCGTTCGGTGGATTCCTGGCGGCCCGAGACCGACACCGAGGTGCTCAAGAAGCACCTGCTGGGCATGGCCATCGATGCCGACATCGTACTGGACCTGCACTGCGATACCGAGGCCGTGGTCCACATCTACGCGGGCACTCCGCTGCTGGAAGCCGTCAAGCCGCTGGCCGCCGTGATGGGCGCACACGCCGTGCTGCTGGCCCTGGCCGCGGGCGGCGAACCGTTCGACGAAGCCTGCAGCCGCCTGTGGTGGGATCTGCAGGCCCACTTCGGCCCTGACTACCCGATCCCGCCCGCCTGCGTGGCCACCACCGTGGAACTGCGCGGCGAGCGCGATGTGAGCTACGAGCTGGCGCGCCAGGACGCCCACAATCTCCTGCAATACCTCGGCCACGAGGGCCTGCTGGACATCGACCTGGAACCGCTACCCGAGCCGCTGTGCCAGGCCACCCCGCTGGAAGGCGTGGAGCCGATCCGCGCGCCGCATTCGGGCGTGCTGGTCTACCACAAGAAGCTGGGGGACAAGGTGGAGGAAGGCGATGCGCTGGCCGACCTGATCGACCCGGTCAACGGCACCGTGACCACGCTGCGCTGCCATCACGCGGGCGTGTTCTTCGCGCGCAGCGCCTGGCGCCACGTCCTGCGCGGCATGAACGTGGGGAAGGTGGCCGGCGAAAAGGCATTCCGCGTCGGCCTGCTGCTCAGCGCCTAGTTCGCAGGACGCTCAGGACAGATATATATTGGGGAAGTACTTCTCCATATACGCCTCCGGCTTGGCCGCTTCCGTAAAGCCGAACTCACGGTACAGCGCGTGCGCATTGGAGGTGTGGAGCGTGAAGCGGCGCAGGCCCTGCAGCGAGGGATGGGCCATGATGGTCCGCATCATCTGCTTGGCAAAGCCGTTACCGCGGTAGGCGGGCAGCACGAACACATCCACCAGGTTGGCGAACGTGGCGTAGTCGGTGACCACGCGCGCGAACGCCACCTGGCGCCCATCCACAAAGCCGCCGAAGCACATCGAATTTTCGATCGCACGTTCCACCACCCGGCGCGGGATGCCGACCGCCCAGGTCGACTGCTCGCTGAGGAACTGGTAGATCATCGGGACGTCGAGGTCCGTCTTGTTGGTGCTGATCTCGAACTGCGGCGACTGGAGCATGGGCGTAAGGATCGAAAGGGACAGGCGCCCTATTCTACAGATTTTCTACAGATTTCCGCGCCCTGTCAGCGCGACTGCAGATAGCGTGCGGGGAGCTTGAGTTTCGCGTCCTCGGCGCGCCAGATGATGTTGGCGATGTACCAGCGCTTGCCGTCGCTGATCAGCTGGACGCTGTTAATACCGCGCATGAACGGTTCTGCCGTCATCGAGCCCTTGCGTGCCTCATAGGTGGTGAAGACGTGGGCCAGTTCGCCGAACTGCTCGACCGTGCGCGCCTTTTCGGATTCGAAGAAACCGATGTCCATCAGGCCTTTTTCGTTCTTTTCCACGTATTCGGCGGGCGTCATCGGGCGGTGCACGACGGTTCCATCGGGCTTCATCCCGATCGCCATCATGCGGGCGCCGGGCGCAAACAGCGAGTGAAAGCGGTTCCAGTCGCGCTGCTTGCCGACCGGGCCGGAAATCACGTCGTACAGCGCGGCCATGATGCTGTCGATGCTGGCCACGTCGGCCGGATTGGCCTGCGGGGCGGCGGCCGGTGCCGGCGCGGTCATGGCCGGGCCGTGGGTCACCGGCGGGACCGGCGCCGGAGCGGGGGTCTGGGCCTGGGCGCAGGCGGCGATCAATACAAGTGCGGCACCGGCCGCGAGGCGGAACGAAGTGGTCATGCAGTCTCCTTTTGTTATGAATGACGACGGACCGAATGGTCCCCTATTTTTCGCCGGATGTCACCAGCCTTTATAATCTATCGGATACATATCCCCGATCCTCCGGACACCTCATCATGACCGACCAATTTGCAAAGAAGGGCGAAGCCTGGTCCGCGCGCTTCTCCGAACCCGTCTCCGACCTCGTCAAACGCTACACGGCCTCCGTCTTCTTCGACAAGCGCCTGGCGCTGTTTGACATCCAGGGATCGCTGGCGCATGCGGAGATGCTGGCCGCGCAGGGCATCATCTCCGCCCAGGACCGCGCCGAGATCGAGCGCGGCATGGCGCAGATCCGCGGCGAGATCGAGGCCGGCCAGTTCGAGTGGCTACTGGACCTGGAGGATGTGCACCTGAATATTGAGAAGCGCCTGACGGAGCTGGTCGGGGACGCCGGCAAGCGCCTGCACACGGGCCGCTCGCGCAACGACCAGGTGGCGACCGATATCCGCCTGTACGTCCGCAGCGCCATCGATGACATCCTCGGCCTGCTCAAGGAGTTCCGCCGCGCGCTGGTGGACCTGGCCGAGCGCCATGCAGACGTGATCCTGCCCGGCTTTACTCACATGCAGGTGGCGCAGCCGATCACCTTCGGCCACCACATGCTGGCCTACGTCGAGATGTTCGGGCGCGATGCCGAACGCATGGCCGATGCGCGCCGCCGCGTGAACCGCCTGCCGCTGGGCGCCGCCGCGCTGGCCGGGACCACCTTCCCCATCGACCGCGAGCGCGTGGCCCGCACGCTCGGCTTCGAGGACGTGTGCCACAACTCGCTCGATGCAGTGTCCGACCGCGACTTCGCGATCGAATTCTGCGCCGCGGCCTCCTTGATCATGACGCACATCTCGCGCATGTCGGAAGAGCTGATCATCTGGATGAGCCCCCGCGTGGGCTTCATCGACATCGCGGACCGTTTCTGCACCGGCTCGTCCATCATGCCGCAGAAGAAAAACCCGGACGTGCCGGAACTCGCGCGCGGCAAGACGGGCCGCGTGTACGGCCACCTCACCGGCCTGCTCACGCTGATGAAGGGCCAGCCGCTGGCCTACAACAAGGACAACCAGGAAGACAAGGAGCCGCTGTTCGACACCGTGGACACGGTGGTGGACACGCTGCGCATCTTCGCCGACATGGCGGGCGGGATCACCGTCAAGCCGCAGGCGATGCGCGCGGCGGCGCTGCAGGGGTATGCCACGGCGACCGACCTGGCCGACTACCTGGTCAAGAAAGGCCTGCCGTTCCGCGACGCGCACGAAGCGGTGGCGCACGCGGTGCGCGCCTGCGACGACGCGGGCTGCGACCTGGCCGAAATGCCGCTGGAGCGCCTGCGCGAGTTCTCGCCGCTGATCGGCGAGGACGTGTTCGCGGTGCTGACGCTGGAAGGCTCGGTTGGGGCACGCGACCACGTGGGCGGCACGTCGCCGGACCAGGTGCGCAAGGCCATCGCACGCGTGCGGGCGCAACTCGCATGAGTGGCATCGGCGGCACGGGCGGCGTCGGCGGAAAGACTTTCGACGAGGCGCTGGCCGGCCTCTCGAATATGACCGAAGGCCTCCAGCCCATCGGCAAGGACGAGCACCTGGCGCGCATCGCCAAGGCCCAGGCTTACATGCGGGCGCACGGCGTGGCGGCGGTCTACCTCAACGCGGGCACCAACCTCACCTACTTCACCGGCACGCACTGGCACCCGAGCGAGCGCATGGTCGGCGCGATCCTGCCCGCTTCCGGCGCGCTGGAATACATCGCACCCGCATTCGAGGAGGCGACGCTGGAAGGTTTCATGACCATCGAATGCCCGGTGCACGTGTGGGACGAGCATGAGAGCCCGTACGCGCTGTTCTGGCGCCTGGTGGAGCGCATGGGCATTGCGCCCGGCGCGCGCATCGGGCTTGATGAAAGCACGCCTTTCTTCATCGCCGACGGCCTGCGCCAGCTGGCGGGTGGCCACGTACTGGAAAACGCCAAGCCGGTGACGGCGCACTGCCGCACGCGCAAGTCGGCCGCTGAAATCGCCCTCATGCAGCGCGCGAAGGACATGACGCTGGCCGTGCACAAGGCCACCGCCAGCATCCTGCACGAAGGGATCACCACCCAGCAGGTGAAAGACTTCATCGCCCGCGCGCACCGCAAGGTCGGCGCGCCAGGTTCCTACTTCGTGATCGTGCTGTTCGGCGAGGCCACGGCCTACCCGCATGGGGTCAACTACGAACAGTCGCTGCAAAATGGTGACGTAGTGCTGATCGACACCGGCTGCAAGGTCCACGACTACATCTCGGACATCACGCGCACCTACGTGTTCGGCGAGCCGACGGAGCGCCAGCGCGCCGTATGGAACGCGGAGAAGGCGGCGCAGCAGGCCGCGTTCGACGCCGCGCAGCTGGGCGTCCCGTGCCGCGAGGTCGATGCGGCCGCGCGCCGGTCGCTGGAAGCGGCGGGCTTCGGCCCCGGCTACAAGCTCCCCGGCCTGCCGCACCGCACGGGCCATGGCATCGGCATGGACATCCACGAATGGCCCTACCTGGTCGGCAGCGACGACACGCCGCTGGACGTGGGGATGTGCTTCTCGAACGAGCCGATGATCTGCATTCCCGGCGAATTCGGCATCCGGCATGAGGACCACTTCTACATGACCGAACAGGGGCCGCGCTGGTTCACGGAACCGTCGCCGTCGATCGACCAGCCATTCCGCTGAGCCAATGACTGACCGCACGGCCGAACCGCTGGTGGAACCCTGGACCAGGCCCGCGTTCGGCTGGGCCTTATTGGCCGCGTTCCTGCATAGCGCGGCGTGGTCTTGGTTCGTCACTGACTGGCGGCAAGCGAAGTACGATGACCAGGTCCCGGTGCGCGCGGTACTCGAAAAGGCGGAGCTCACGCGGAAGCTGGGCCAGGGTCTGTCCAGGACGCCCTACCTGCTGCTGACCCTTCGCCCGGCCGAGCCACCCGGCGCGCCGGCGCAGGAGGTCATGTCCGGCGGCGGCCCGGATCACGAAATGACCCAGTACCTGGACCGCCACCACCCCGGCGACATGGTCACGGCCTGGATGTACCGCAGTTCGGGACGCATCCACGACGTGTTTCCGCGCGAGGCGCCGGACCTGGCCGGACTCTTCTTGTTCCTTCTGCCGACCCTCGGCTTAGCAACCGCCTTCCTCGTTTTCTTCATACTGGGCGTCGCCACGGGCACGCGGGTGTCCCCGCCGCGCAACACATCGGCGCAGCGCGGCCGTTTGTAACGGTTTTCCGCTCAAAGATGCGCCCGCGGCTGCGCAAACGGTTATGCTTTAGGCATAAGTATTGACATCTCAGCCGAAAGGGCCGGCCGTGTACCGCATCGCACTGTCCAGCAGTCCCGCCTGCAAAATCCTGCTGGCGCGCGGACTAGCCGCGTTGCCCCAGCAGGTCTCCCTCGATCACGTCACCTCCATACGCGCGCTGGCAGCCTTCCTGCGCTGGAACGTGCCGCACGCGGTGCTGGTGGCCAGCTCCACCTGCCCCGCCGAAGAGCTGCGCGAGCACCAGCTGCTGCAGCCGGGCTGCGGGCCGCTGTTCGTGTACACGGAGGATGACCGCAGCCTGCGCGGACCGTTGCACGGCCACTGGGGCCTGCTCGCCTCCGCGCTCGCGCCCAGCGACCTCCCGGCCGTGCTGCTGCCGCGGATGATCGAGGCGATGGCGGAGGACCATACGCGCTGCGAGGGCGCGCTCAACGTGTCCAGCGTCCTGGCGCGGTCGGCCGATGCCATCATCATCACCGATCACCATGGCCGTATCGGATTTGCCAACGCCGCCGCGCGCCTGCTGTTGCAGTGGGAGGACACGATTCCGGTCGACACGGAGATCGCCCGCGCGATGCCGCTGCTCGATCCCGTGAACCTGAGCGCTGTGGAGCACCCCATCGTGATCGCGCTGGACCGCCGGGCGCCGGTACGTGAGGCGCTGGGCTACATGCTGCGCCGCGCGGACAGCAGCACCGTGTGGATCGAGGATGTATCGGAACCGCTGTACGCGGAGACCGGTGAGATCAAGGGCGCGGTCATGCACTTCCATGAGAAGCCCGCGGGGTCGACCGGGCCGGCTGGCTAATCCAGGCCTGCTGCGCTGCGATGCATGCGGATGACCGGGACGGTCACGCCGCTCAATGAAAGATCAATCTGCGCGCCGCGCACGAAGCCGGCGGCTTCGTACAGGGGCACGCCCGGCAGCGTGGCGGTGAGCTCCAGCTGCTGGTAACCCGCACGCACCGCCGCCTGCACGCAATGCCGCAGCAGCGCCCGGCCAATACCGCGCCGCGCGAAAACCGGGTCGACGAAGAAGGCGCGGATGCGCGCCGCGTCATGGGTGGGGTCGAGCAGGCGGTCGTTGCCGGCCTTCGCGCCGTCGCCGCCATAGGCTGCGTCGCGCATGCTCCAGCCACCGCAGGCGGCCAGCACTCCGTCCAGCTCCACCGCATAGTAGGTGCCGTCTCGGACCAGCTGCGTGTCCACGCCGAATACCTCGCGCGTCACCGCCGCCGTCTGCTCCGGCGTATAGAAGCCCGCGCTCAGCGCCAGCGCCGAACGCTCAATGAGAGCATTCAGCGCCGGCACTTCTTCCAGCGTGGCGGGGCGGATCAGCATCGGGCTTAAGCGTCGGTGGTGCGCTTCTGGACCAGGGTCAGGATGTCGTAGCTTGCCACAAGTTCGTCATTCTGATTGGTGACCTGCACGTCCCACGCCACCACGCCCTGGCCTACGCCGCGGTCGTCCTTGCGGTTGCGGTCTACCTTGCGCTTGGCCGTGAGGCGCGCGCGGATGGTGTCGCCGATCGCCACCGGCGCCACGAAGCGCAGGTTGTCCAGGCCGTAGTTGGCCAGCACCGGGCCGGGAGCAGGAGACACGAACAAACCCGCCGCCGCCGACAGCACGAAATAGCCGTGCGCGATGCGCTTGCCGAACTGCGTGTCCTTGGCCGCGATCTCGTCGAAGTGCATGTAGAAGTAGTCGCCCGAGACGCCGCCGAAGTTGACGATGTCCGCCTCGCTGACCGTGCGGCGGTGCGTGAGCAGGGAGTCGCCGATCTTGAGGTCTTCGAAGTACTTGCGGAAGGGGTGCACGTCCGACTCCTGCACCGCGCCGCCGCGCACATATTCGCCCGTGACCGCGGACAGCATGGTCGGCGAGCCTTGCACGGCCGCGCGCTGCAGGAAGTGCTTGACGGCGCGGATGCCGCCCAGCTCCTCGCCGCCACCGGCGCGGCCCGGGCCACCGTGCTTCAGCTGCGGCAGCGGCGAACCATGGCCGGTCGAGTCGACCGAAGCCTCGGCGTCGAGGATGTGCACGCGGCCATGCGAGGCAGCGGCAATCGGCACCGCGTAGGCGGCAATCGCAGGTTCGCGGGTCACCAGGGTGGACACCAGCGAACCCTTGCCACGCGCGGCCAGGTCCAGTGCCTCGTCGATGCCGTCGTAGGCCATCAGCGTGCTCACGGGGCCGAACGCTTCCACGTCGTGCACGGCGTTGTTCTTCAGCGGCTCGCGGCACAGGATCAGCGTCGGCGAGAAGAAGGCGCCGTTGTGCGCACCCTCGCCCACCGGCTTGAAGCCGTCGTTGGCGCCGTAGACAATCTCATTGTCCTTGGCCAGCATGGCCACGCGCTCGGTCACGTCACGCACCTGGTCGTAGGAGGCCAGGGCGCCCATGCGCACTCCTTCCACCGACGGGTCACCGACGACGACCTTCGACAGGCGCGCGCGCAGGCGCTCGCTGACAGCGTCCACCTGGTTGCGCGGGACGATGATGCGGCGCACTGCGGTACACTTCTGGCCCGCCTTGGTGGTCATCTCGCGCGCGACTTCCTTCACGAACAGGTCGAACTCGGGGTCGTCCGGGGTCACGTCCGGCGCGAGGATGGCGCAGTTCAGCGAGTCCGCCTCCGCCGTGAACGGGACCGAGTTGGCGATCAGGTTCTTGTTGGAGCGCAGCTTGGCGGCCGTGTCGGCGGAACCGGTAAAGGTGACCACATCGTGGCCCTGCAGGCGGTCCAGCAGGTCGCCGGTGCTGCCGATCACCAGCTGCAGCGCACCTTCCGGCAGCAGGCCCGAATCGTGGATCATGCGCACCAGCGCCTCGGTGAGGTAGCTGGTGGCGGTGGCGGGCTTGCCGATGCAGGGCATCGCGGCCAGGAAGCTGGGGGCGAACTTTTCGAGCAGGCCCCAGATCGGGAAGTTGAAGGCGTTGATATGCACCGCCAGCCCGCCGCGCGGCACCAGGATGTGGGTGCCCGCAAAGCCACCGCGCTTGCCGAGCGCCATGGCCGGGCCTTCGTGCAGCACGTTCGACGAGGGCAGCTCGCGGCCACCCATGCTGGCGTAGGCGAACAGGGTGCCGATGCCGCCTTCCACGTCCACCCAGCTGTCCGGGCGGGTCGCGCCGGTCAGGTGCGAAATCTTGTACAGCTCTTCCTTGCGCTCCATGAGGTAGAAAGCCAGGGCTTTCAAGCGCTGGGCGCGGGTCTGGAAGTCGAGCTTCATCAGCGCAGGCACGCCGGTCTTGCGGCCGTAGGTGATGGCCTCGTCGAAATCGATGGTCTCGGCGTGGGTATGGTAGATCACGCTGCCATTGAGGGCTCCGTGCAGGGGCGCGTTCGCTTCCTTGCCGATCCAGCGGCCACCGATATAGCTTTGCAGGGTTGCTGCGTTCATTTGGTCTCTCCAGTTTTATTTTTGGGTGAGTGCTGGGCTGCAAAGGCGCTCAGGTCGATGCGCTTGCGCCCCGGTTCCTCTTCGGTCAATGCTTCGCATTCGATCATGGTGTTGGCGGAGCGCTGTGCCAGGTCCTGGTACTGCTTCGTGCCGTAGCTCTTCCACTTGATCTCTTCGTCCTTCAGCTCACGCACGATCCTGGCGGGCGTGCCCATGACCATGCTGCGCGGCGGGATCTCCATCCCGGCCTTCACGAAGGCGGCGGCGGCGACGATGCTCTCGGCGCCTACCACGGCGCGGTCCATCACGACCGCGTTCATGCCGACCATGGCGTTGCGGCCGATGCGGCAGCCGTGCAGCACGGCGCCGTGGCCGATGTGGCCGTCCACCTCAACCACCGTCTCCTCGTCTTCGAAGCCGTGCATCACGCAGGTGTCCTGCACATTGGAGCCTTCTTCCAGCACGATGCGGCCGAAGTCTCCGCGCAGGGAGGCGAGCGGGCCGACGTAGCAGCGCGGGCCGACGATCACGTCGCCGATCAGCACTGCGGTCGGGTGCACATAGGCGGTGGGGTGGACGACCGGGCGCACGCCGTTGATTTCGTAGACCTTGACCATCACACGCGCTCCAGCACCAGCGCGATGCCCTGGCCGACGCCGATGCACATGGTGACCAGCGCGTAGCGGCCGCCGGTGCGGTGCAGCTGGTTTACGGCCGTCATCACGCAGCGCGCGCCGGAGGCGCCGAGCGGGTGGCCGATGGCGATGGCGCCGCCGTTGGGGTTCACGTGCGGCGCGTCGTCCGGCAGGCCGAGGTCGCGGGTCACCGCCAGGCCTTGCGCGGCAAAGGCTTCGTTCAATTCGATCACGTCCATCTGGCCGATGGACAGGCCGGTCAGGGCCAGCACCTTCTTCGTCGCCGGCGATGGGCCGAAGCCCATGATGCGCGGGGCCAGGCCGGCGGTGGCCATGCCGACCACGCGGGCGCGCGGGGTCAGGCCATGCTTCGACGCGGCAGCGGAGGATGCCAGCAGGATGGCGCAGGCACCGTCGTTGACGCCGGACGCGTTACCGGCGGTGACCGAGCCTTCCGGCTTGACCACGCCCTTCAGCTTCGCCAGCTGCTCGATGGTGGTCTCGGGGCGCGGGTGTTCGTCGGTGTCCACCACCTTGGGATCGCCCTTCTTCTGCGGGATCGTCACCGGGACGATTTCCTGCTTGAAGAAGCCTTCCGCGTTGGCGGCGGCCCAGCGCTGCTGGCTGCGCAGCGCGAATGCGTCCTGGTCGGCGCGCGCGATGCCGAATTGTTCGGCCACGTTCTCCGCCGTCTCGGGCATGGAGTCGATGCCGTACTTCGCCTTCATCAGCGGATTGACGAAGCGCCAGCCGATGGTGGTGTCCTCGATCTTGGCGCTACGCGACCACGCGCTGTCCGCCTTGCCCATCACGAAGGGCGCGCGGGTCATGCTTTCCACGCCGCCGGCGATCATCAGCTGGGTCTCGCCGGACTTGATGGCACGCGCCGCCGTGCCGACGGCGTCCAGGCTCGAAGCGCACAGGCGGTTGATGGTCATGCCCGGCACCTCGACCGGCAGGCCGGCCAGCAGCGCGGCCATGCGCGCCACGTTGCGGTTATCCTCGCCGGCCTGGTTGGCGCAACCGTAGAACACATCGTCCAGCGCGGCCCAGTCCACGTCCTTGTTGCGCGCGATGAGGGCGGCGATGGGGATGGCGGCCAGGTCGTCGGCACGCACGCTCGCCAGCGCACCGCCGAAGCGGCCGAAGGGGGTGCGCACGGCGTCGCAGATGAAGGCGTCGATACTCACGGGAGTCTCCTCAGAGGTCTATTTTTTGCGGTTGTCGATCACGCGCCGGGCTTTGCCGGTCAGCGTGCGTTCAATGGGGCCCAGCGTGACGCGGGTGCTCACGCCGACAAAGGTTTTGATGTGGTGTTCCAGCTCGCGGGCCAGCGCGTCGTGCTCGTGCGCAGGCACCTCGGGGCGGGCTTCGGCCCGTACGGCCAGCGTGTCCAGGTGGCCGTCGCGGGACGCCACCAGCTGGTAGTGCGGCGCCAGGCGCGGCATCTTGAGCACCAGCTCTTCGATCTGGCTGGGGAACACGTTCACGCCGCGGATGATCAGCATGTCGTCCGAGCGGCCGGTGATCTTGCCCATGCGGCGCATGGCGCGCGAGGTGGGCGGCAGCAAGCGGGTGAGGTCGCGCGTGCGGTAGCGAATAACGGGCAGCGCTTCTTTCGTCAACGTGGTGAAGACCAGCTCACCCTCTTCGCCATCCGGCAGCACCTCGCCCGTCTCGGGGTCGATGATCTCGGGGTAGAAATGATCTTCCCAGATCACCGGGCCATCTTTCGATTCGATGCATTCGCTGGCGACACCCGGCCCCATCACCTCGGACAGGCCGTAGATATCCACCGCGTCGATGTCCGCGCGCTGCTCGATCTCGGCGCGCATCGCATCGGTCCACGGCTCGGCACCGAAAATGCCGACCTTGAGCGAGGACGTGGCCGGGTCGACGCCGATGCGCTGGAACTCCTCGATGATGTTGAGCATGTACGACGGCGTGACCATGATGATCGAGGGCTGGAAGTCCTGGATCAGCTGCACCTGCTTTTCGGTCTGCCCGCCGGACATCGGCACCACCGTGCAGCCCAGCCTCTCGGCGCCATAGTGTGCGCCCAGGCCACCAGTGAACAAGCCGTAGCCGTAGGAGACGTGCACCATGTCGCCGGCACGGCCGCCCGCCGCGCGGATCGACCGCGCGACGCAATTGGCCCAGGTGTCGATGTCGGTCTGCGTGTAGCCCACCACCGTCGGCTTGCCGGTGGTGCCGGACGAGGCGTGCACGCGCGCCACCTGCTCCTTCGGCACCGCGAACAGGCCAAAGGGATAGTTGTCGCGCAGGGTTTTCTTGTCCGAGAACGGGAATTTGGCCAGGTCGCCCAGCGTGCGGAGGTCGTCCGGATGGACGCCCTTTTCGTCGAACGCGCGGCGGTAGTGCGGCACGTTCTCGTAGGCGTGGCGCAGCGACCAGCGCAGGCGCTCCAGCTGCAGCGATTCAAGCTCGTCCCGGCTGGCGCGCTCGATGGGCTCCAGGTCTCCGGGTTGAGGGATGCGTTGGACCATGCAGTCCTCCGATTGTGAGTCAGGCGTCGGGCGGCACGACGTGGCCGGTGACCCGATGCGATTTTCCGCGGAAGAGCGCAATGGTGCGGCCTTCCTGGTTGCTCACCTTGATGTCGTAGATGCCTGTCTTGCCGGACAGGGACACCTCGACCGCTTCCGCGGTGAGCCGGTCTCCCTCGCGGCCAGGCGCGAGGTAGTCGATGCTGCAGCCCGCGCCAACGGTGACCTGGTTGTGCGAGTTGCACGCGAAGGCGAAGGCGCTGTCGGCCAGCGAAAATATGAACCCGCCATGGCAGGTGGCGTGCCCATTGAGCATGTCCGGCCGTACGGTCATGGACATGCGTGCGTAGCCGGGACGGATTTCGTCGAGCGCCATGCCGAGCGTTTGGCTGGCCGGGTCGCGCTCATACATGGCACGGCCCGCGCGCTCGGCCAGCGCCTGCGCTCGTGCCGCCACCGTCGCGTGGTCACCCATGGAAGGTCTTCCCGCTGGCATTCTTGCGGCGCAGGAGCGGCGAGACGCGGTAGCGGTCCTCGCCATACGCCTGGGCCATGTGGTCGAGGACCTTGACGATCTGGTGGATGCCCACCTGGTCCGCCCATGCGAGCGGGCCTTGCGGGTAGTTGACGCCCTTCTGCATCGCGATGTCCACGGCGCGCGCATCGCACACGCCCTGGCTGACGGCGTCCGCCGCCTCGTTGGCCAGCATGGCGACGGTACGCATGACGATCATGCCCGGGACATCGTCCACGCGGGTGACGGTGAAGCCGGCCTGCTGAAACAGGCCGACCGCGGCGTCGAACGCCGCGTCGCTGCACTGGTCGGCCTTGGCCAGCGCGATGCGCGTGGCCTTGTCCGCATCCAGCACCAGGTCGTACAGCACGGTGTTGTCATGTTTGTTGGCGGCGGCGCGCGCGGTGGCGGTGCGGCCATCGGTCAGGAAGATGGCAGCGCCGTTGGTGTGGAACGCAGGAGCTTCCGCCTCGCCCGCATTCGGCAGCGGCTTGCGGTGCGCAACCTTGTAGCCATAGGCATTGAGGCGGCGCTCGATGGGCTCCGTGACCGGGATAGCGGCGGTGTCGATGCTGACGCTGACCGCTTCCGGTGCGGCGCGTCTCGGTTCCGTGGACGGTTGCGGCGCAGCTGCGCCCTCGGCATAGTTGTAGAAGCCGCGGCCCGCCTTGCGGCCCAGGAAGCCGGCGTTGACCAGTTCCAGTTGCAGGATCGACGGCGTGAAGCGCGGGTCGCCGTAGTAAGCCTGATGCACGGATTGGGTCACGGCGTAGTTGACGTCATGGCCGATCAGGTCCATCAGCTCGAAGGGGCCCATGCGGAAGCCGCCAGCCTCGCGCATCAGCGCGTCGATGGTGGCCACGTCGGCGGCGCGTTCGTTCAGGGCGCGCAGGGCTTCGGCATAGTAGGGGCGCGCCACGCGGTTGACGATGAAGCCGGGCGTGGACTTGGCGTACACCGGGTTCTTGCCCAGCGCCTGCGCCGTGTCGTGGATGGTCTGCGCCACATCGGCACTGGTGGCCAGGCCGCTGATCACTTCCACCAGCGCCATGAGCGGCACCGGGTTAAAGAAGTGCATGCCCACCACGCGGTCGGGGCGGCGCAGCGGCGCGGCGATGGAGGTCACGGAGATCGACGAGGTGTTGGTGGCGAGGATGCAGTCTTCGCTCACGATACCTTCCAGGTCGGAGAACAGCTTGCGCTTGACGTCCACGTTCTCGACGATGGCTTCCACGACCAGCCTTGCATCGGCCAGGGATTCGAGAGACGTCACCGGATGCAGGCGCGCACGCGCGGCCTGGGCATCGTCCTGCGTCATCTTGCCTTTGTCGGCCAGCTTGCCCAAGGTCTTGCCGATATCGCTGATGGCCTTGTCGATCGCTTCCGCGCGGGTGTCGTACAGCTTGACCTGATAGCCCGCAAGGGCGGCCACCTGCGCGATGCCCGAACCCATGGCGCCACTGCCAACGACGCCGATCGTGCTGCCTTTCTCCAGTGCCGCCATGCCTTACTCTCCCTTGAAATGCGCCGGGCGCTTCTCGATGAAGGCCTGCACGCCTTCGCGGTAGTCGTGGCTGTAGCCCAGCTCACGCATCATGTCGGCTTCCAGCTGCAGTTGCTGCTCCAGCGTGTTGTGGTAGCTGGCCTGGAAGGCTTTCTTGGTGAACGCGAGGCCCTTGGTCGGCGCGACGGCGAAGTGCTCGGCCATGGCGCGCGCTTCCTGCATCAAGCCGGCGTCCGGGATGGCGCGCCAAATCAGGCCCCATTGTTCGGCGCGTTCGGCGTCCAGTTTTTCGCCCAGCATGGCCAGGCCCGTGGCACGCGCGAGGCCCAGCATGCGCGGGAGGTGGAAAGTGCCGCCGGTATCGGGGATCAGGCCCAGTTTGCAGAAGGCTTCGATGAAGGTGGCGGACTTCGCGGCCAGCACGATGTCGCAGGCCAGCGCAAGATTGGCGCCAGCGCCTGCCGCCACGCCGTTGACGGCGCAGATCACCGGGATCGGCAGCGAGCGCAGTTTCATCACCAGCGGGGCGTAGTTCTTCTCGACCGATTCGCCCAGGTCCGCCGGAGCCCCGCCGGGAGCGACCGCGCGGTCCGACAGGTCCTGCCCGGCGCAGAAGCCACGGCCCGCGCCCGTCAGCAGCAGCACGCGCACCGATTTGTCGTGCTCCACGCGCGCCAGCGCATCGCGCACTTCGGCGTGCATGGCGGAAGTGAAGCTGTTGAGTTTATCGGGGCGGTTCAGGGTCAGCGTGGCGATGCCGTTGGCGACCTCGAACAGGATGTTTTCGTAGCCCATGTTGTCTCCTCGTTTTTCTTCTATCGCTTTTTATTCGGCCTGGTCGAAGTCCACGACCACCTTGTCCGTGATCGGGAAGCTCTGGCAGGACAGGACGAAGCCGCGCGCGACCTCGTAGTCTTCCAGCGCGTAGTTCACGTCCATGTCCACCGTGCCCTCGACCACCTTGCAGCGGCAGGTGGAGCATACGCCACCTTTGCAGGAGTAGCGCATGTCCAGGCCTGCGCGCAGGCCGGCGTCCAGCAAGGACTCCTTGTCCTTCTCCATGGTGAAGCTGGTGGCGTTGCCGTCCATGATGACGGTGACTTCGGTCTCGTGCTTCGCTTCCGCGTCCAGCACGCGCGGCTTGTGCTGGTGCTTGGGGATGGACGCGGCGAACAGTTCGATCTTGATGTTCTGCTTGGGGATGCCCGCTTCCTGCAAGGCGGCCGAGACGCCGTGCATCATCTCTTCCGGCCCGCAGATGAAGGCGACGTCGATGTCCTGCGCCGGCACCCACAGCTTCAGCAGCTGGGCGACCTTGTCGTGCGTGATGCGGCCGTTGAACAGCTCGATGTCCTGCTGCTCGCGGCTCATCACGTAGACGATGTTCAGGCGCTCCAGGAAGATGTCCTTCAAGTCCGTCAGCTCCTCCTTGAAGATCACGGTGGAAGTGGCGCGGTTGCCATAGAAGAGCGTGAAGCGGCTGTTCGGCTCCGTCAGCAGCGTGGTCTTGATGATGGAGAGGATGGGCGTGATGCCGCTGCCGGCGGCGAAAGCGGCGTAATGTTTCGCCTGGGCTGCGTCCAGCGGCACGTTGAAGTGGCCCATCGGCGGCATCACTTCCAGAGTGTGGCCGGGCTTGAGGTTTTCGTTGGCCCAGCACGAGAACAGGCCGCCCGGCGTGCGCTTGATGGCCACGCGCAGCTTGGCGTCCTGCACGGCGGAGCAGATCGAGTAGGAGCGACGCACGTCCTCGTCGCCGATCGCGGTGCGCAGCGTGAGGTGCTGGCCCTGCTGGTAGCGGAACTGGTCCTGCAAGTCAGCCGGGACATCGAAGGTCAAGGAGATCGTGTCGCGCGTTTCGTTGCGCACGTGCGCCACGGTCAGGGGATAGAACTTGCTCATCGCTTTAATGACTCTTGAAGTAGTCGAAGGGTTCGCGGCAATCGAGGCACTTGTACAGGGCCTTGCAGGACGTGGAGCCGAACTGGCTGACCAGTTGCGTGCGGGCGCTGTGGCACAGGGGGCAGGCGACCACCGGCTCGTCCACGCCGCGGCGTTTCAGGCTGCTGATGTCCACCACCTTCTGCGACGGAGGCGCGATGCCATACGAGGCCAGCGCGCGCTTGCCGTCCTCGGTCATCCAGTCGGTGGTCCAGGCAGGCGACAGCTGCATGTCGACGCGCACGTTGTCGATGCCTTCGTCGTGCAGCGCGGTCTTCACCTCGCGCGAGATGACATCCATGGCCGGGCAGCCGGAATACGTCGGTGTGATGGTGATGACGCACGCGTCACCATCGAACTGCACGCCGCGCACGATGCCCAGGTCCACGATGGACAGCACCGGAATCTCGGGGTCCGAGACGCGCCGCAGCAGGTCCCACACGGCCTGCGTGCCCATTGCGATCACCACTCCGCGCCGGGGTAGGCGCGCTGCAGGAACTGCATCTCAGCCAGGATGTAGCCCAGGTGCTCGGTGTGGCAGCCGGTCTTGCCGCCGCTGTGCATCCAGGCGTCCGGCGCTGGCATCGTCAAAGTGGCCTCCTCGAAGATCTCGGCCACATGGTGCAGGAAGGCGGCGCGCAGGTCTTCGGACTTCGGTGCCACGCCCTGCTCCACCATCGCGTTGTCGACGGCGTCGTAGGCGAACATCTCGCCGGTGAACGGCCACAGTTCGTTGGCGGCGGCCTGCGCTTTCGCGTGCGATTCCGCGGTGCCGTCGCCCAGGCGCACCACCAGGTCACCGGAGCGGCGCAGGTGGTAGGTCACTTCCTTCACCGACTTCTCGGCGATTTCGGCGATGCGCAGGTCGCTCGACTTCAGGAGCCCCTGCATCAGGAAGTAGTGCCAGGTGTCGAAGTAGAACTGGCGCAGCGTGGTGTCGGCGTAGTTCCCGTTCGGCTGTTCGACCAGGTGGCAGTTGCGGAAGTCGTGCGCGTCGCGCAGGAAGGCCAGTGCGTCTTCGTCGCGCCCCTTCCCTTCCAGTTCGGCGGCGTAGGTCAGCCACATGCGGGTCTGGCCGAGCAAGTCCAGCGCGACGTTGGTCAAGGCCATGTCTTCTTCCAGCGCCGGACCCTTGCCGCACCATTTGGAGAGCTGCTGCGACAGGACCAGTGCGTTGTCGCCCTGGCGCAGGAGGTATTCGAACTTCGCGTCCATGATCAGAGATTCTTGACTTCTTCCGGCATCGGGAAGAAGGTGGGGTGGCGGTACACTTTGCTGTTGGACGGCTCGAACAGCGGCGCCTTGTCGCCGGGGCTCGACGCGACGATGTCGGCGGCCTTCACCACCCAGATCGAGACGCCTTCGTTGCGGCGGGTGTAGACGTCGCGCGCGTTATTGATCGCCATTTCGGCGTCCGATGCGTGCAGGCTGCCGACGTGCTTGTGCGCCAGGCCATGCTGGCTGCGGATGAACACTTCCCACAGGGGCCATTCTTTGCTCATTGCGATTCTCCGTTATGCAGCGGACTTGCGCGCCGCTTGTTTATCCGCGTAGGCCACCATCGCGTCGCGGAACCATTCACCATCGTCCCAGGCCTTGACGCGGGTGCGCAGGCGCTCCTTGTTGCAGGGGCCATTGCCCTTCAGGACGTTGTGGAATTCGCTCCAGTCGATTTCGCCGAAGTCGTAGTGGCCGCGCTCCGCGTTCCACTTGAGGTCCGGGTCGGGCAGCGTGAGGCCGAGGAATTCGGCCTGGGGCACGGTCTGGTCGACCATGCGCTGGCGCAGCTCGTCGTTGGAGAACAGCTTGATGCGCCACTTGCTGGACTGCGCGCTGTTGACCGAGTCCGCATCCGAGGGGCCGAACATCATCAGGGACGGCCACCACCAGCGGTTCAGCGCATCCTGCGCCATCTGCTTCTGTTCCGGCGTGCCGCGGCACAGCGCCAGCATGATGTCGTAGCCCTGGCGCGCGTGGAAGGACTCTTCCTTGCAGACGCGGATCATGGCGCGCGAGTACGGGCCGTACGAGCAGCGGCACAGCGGGATCTGGTTGATGATGGCCGAGCCGTCCACCAGCCAGCCGATGGCGCCCATGTCGGCCCAGCTCAAAGTCGGGTAGTTGAAGATGCTGGAGTACTTGGCCTTGCCGCTGTGGAGGGCGTCCAGCAGCTCGTCGCGCGAGACGCCCAGCGTTTCGGCGGCGCTGTACAGGTACAGGCCATGGCCGGCTTCGTCCTGGATCTTGGCCAGCAGGATGGACTTGCGCTTGAGCGTAGGCGCGCGCGTGACCCAGTTGCCCTCCGGGAGCTGGCCCACGATCTCGCTGTGCGCGTGCTGCGAGATCTGGCGGATCAGCGTCTTGCGGTAGGCCTCGGGCATCCAGTCCTTGGGCTCGATCTTGACGCCGGCGTCGATGCGGGCCTGGAACTCGCGTTCCTGCTCGCTCATGTTGTCGTCCGTGCGGACGGTCTTGAGGCCGGTGTCGACCATCTGTGCGTACATGGCAGGTCTCCTCTGCTGGTTCTCCGTATCGGCTCACATAATACGATACAGATTTGGAGAAGTACACAAAAATATTGAATCAGATTATGGCTGTGTATCAGATCGGCGTGCTACACTTGGCCGCCATGAAGCGCCTCACCACACACGAATGGATTGCCCACTTCCTGGCGAGCGAACCGCCGCGTTCGAAGTCGCTGGTGATGACCATTTTTGGCGATGCCGTGGTGCCGCACGGCGGGCAGGTGTGGCTGGGGTCCCTGATCCGGCTGGCCGCGCCGTTCGGGCTGTCGGACCGGCTGGTGCGCACCAGCGTGTTCCGGCTGGCGCAGGAAGGCTGGCTGGCGGCGAGCCGCGATGGGCGGCGCAGCGCGTACGCCATCGACGCCGATGCGCAACCGCGCTTCGAGCGCGCCAATCACCGCATCTATTCGCCGCTTGAGACCCATTGGGATGGGCGCTGGACCCTGCTGATCGCAGGCGCGGCGGACATTCCGGCGCCGGCGCGCGCGCAGGTGCGCAAGGAGCTGCTGTGGGAGGGCTATGCGCTGGTTGCGCCCGGAGTGCTGGGGCATCCCGCGGGGCAGGCCGAGGTGCTGGAGGAGATCATTGGCCGGGCAGGCTTGAAGGGCAAGCTGCTGGCCGTCACCGCGGGCGAGATGCCGCAAGTGTCCACGCGGCCGCTGCGGGACCTGGTGCGCGATGGCTGGGATCTTTCAGGTGTGATGGCGGGGTATGACCATTTCATCGAGACCTTCGCGCCGCTGCGGGCGCTGCTCGACAAGGGCGCGGCCCTGGAGGCCGAAGAAGCCTTCGTGATCCGCACCCTGCTGGTCCACGCCTACCGCCGCGTGCAGCTGCACGATCCGATGCTGCCGGTGGAGCTGCTGCCGTCCCCGTGGCCCGGCGCCCAGGCCTACGAGCTGGCGCGCGCCATCTACCGCCATACGTTCGGCGCAGCGGACGACAACGTCCTCCAGCTCATGCGCGACGAAGACCCGGCCACCCCCACGGCTTCCGCCAGCTTCTACGACCGCTTCGGCGGCTTGCGCTGACACTTGCCCGACTGGCGCCACGTAGCGCGCAATGCGCACGCGGTGCCCCCCGGAGAGTCGAGGGTAGGCCACCGGCCTCGGCTGGCTTCGAGCTGAAGCATTGCCAAACGCGATAGAATCTCGCTCTTGCCGCTCATTCAATCAACGGACAATCGGACACACCATGCCCATCAAGATCAGCAGCCAGTTCGATGCTGGCGCCATCGATGTCGTCAGCGCCACAAGCGCCAGCGCCATCGACCTGAACATCCGCAAGGACAACGCCGCGGACATCACCCAGTGGTTCTACTTCCGCCTGCAGGGCGCGGCCAACGAGGCCTGCACCATCCGCTTCCTGAACGCGGGCCAGGCGGCCTACCCGGCGGGCTGGGAAGGCTACAACGCCATGGCCAGCTACGACCGCGTGCACTGGTTCCGCGCGCCGACCACCTTCGACGGCAGCGTGATGACCATCTCACACACGCCGGAAGCCGACAGCATCTACTACGCCTATTTCGAGCCCTACACGTGGGAGCGCCACCTGGAGCTGCTGGACCGCGCGCAGCTGTCCGAGCATGTGCGCATGCTGGACCTGGGCTCGACTCTCGATGGCCGCGACTTCAACATGCTGGTGATCGGCGATGCCGAAAGCGCGCGCAAGAAAGTGTGGGTCATCGCCCGCCAGCACCCCGGCGAGACGATGGCCGAGTGGTTCGTGGAAGGCATGCTCGATGCGCTGCTCGACCCGGCCGACCCGTTCGGCCGCCAGCTGCTGAAGGAAGCGGTGTTCTACGTGGTGCCCAACATGAACCCGGACGGCTCCGTGCGCGGCAACCTGCGCACCAATGCCGCCGGCGCGAACCTGAACCGCGAGTGGAACACGCCGACCATGGAGCGCAGCCCCGAGGTCTACCTCGTCAAACACAAGATGAAGGAAACCGGCTGCGACCTGTTCCTGGACGTGCACGGCGACGAGGGCCTGCCCTACGTGTTCACGGCGGGCAGCGGCGCCCTGCCCACCTTCACCGCCGAACAGGCGGCGCAGGAGAAGGCCTTCGAGCAGGCCTTCATGATCGCCAGCCCGGACTTCCAGGTCGAACACGGCTACCCCGAGTCGCCGTACACGGACGAAGTGCTGACCATGGGTTCTCCGCACATCACCCACGCATTTGGGTGCCTGTCGCTGACGCTGGAGCTGCCCTTCAAGGACAACGCCAACGACCCCGATCCGGAGACTGGCTGGAACGGCGCCCGCAGTGCGCGCCTCGGCGCCGCGGTGCTGCAGCCGATCCTGCAGGCGATCCGCGCCGCATAAGCGCGGTCCGAGTGGTGCGGCGTGCAAAGGCCGCACCACGGCTCCAGGCTCGTGTTTTTGATCTAGAGCAAGGAAACGATTGCGCTGCATCAATAGACTTCATCGTGTACCAACAACAAAACGATGAAGGACATCATGAAAGCATTGATCGCAGTTCTGGCCGCCGCCACTGGTCTCGTTTCGAACATCGCCGCCGCACAGGAATCGCCCTGGCTGGTGCGCGCCCGCGCCGTGAACATCTCGCCCGCGGACAAATCGGATGCAGTGGGCGGCACGGGCGCGGCGGACCGCATCACCGTGGCCAGCAAGACCATCCCGGAAGTCGACATCTCGTACTTCCTCACCCCGAACATCGCCGCGGAACTGATCCTGACCTACCCGCAGAAGCACTCGGTGTACCTGGACGGCGCGGAAATCGGCAGCTTCAAGCATCTGCCGCCGACGCTGACCGCGCAGTACCACTTCGCGCCGGGCACCGGCATCGACCCGTACCTGGGCGCGGGCGTCAACTACACCCGCATCTCCAGCGTGAACCTGCTGGGCGGGAAAGGTGGATTGGAAAAGGATTCCTTCGGCTTTGCGCTGCAAGCCGGCGTGGACTTCAAGCTGGATAAGAACTGGTCCATCAACGTGGACGTGAAGAAGGTGCAGATCCGCTCGGACGTGACCATCTCCGGCGCCAAGGCCAGCGCGGTCAAGGTGGATCCGGTGCTGTTCGGCGTGGGCGTGGGTTACCGCTTCTGAAGTTCGTAGTACGGATTTATTGCTTCCTCACCGTCTCCATAACGGAGGCTTCTTCGCGGCGGAGTTTCGGCTCCGCCGTTTTTTTGGCCAGTAAGCTTAGCTGCCCGCGACGACCATGCTCTCGATGAGGATCGAGCCGGTTTCCTTGTTCCCGCGGATCAGGGTGTCGTTGCCGATGGCGGCAATCTGCTCGAACATGGTCTTCATGTTCCCGGCAATGGTGATCTCTTCCACCGGATACTGGATCACGCCGTTCTCGACCCAGTAACCCGCCGCGCCGCGCGAATAGTCCCCGGTGACGTAATTGGTGCCCTGCCCCATCAGCTCCGTGACCAGCAGGCCGGTGCCCATCTTGCGCAGCATGCCCTCGAAAGTGTCTTCGGCCGCCGTCAGCGTGGACTGCATGGTCAGGTTATGCGAGCCGCCCGCATTCCCGGTGGTCTTCATGCCCAGCTTGCGCGCCGAGTACGAGGACAGGAAGTAGCCCTGCACCACGCCATCCTTGACGACGTCGCGCCGCACGGTGCGCACGCCTTCTTCATCAAACGCCGCCGAACCGACGCCGCCGACAATGTGCGGGTCCTCGACGATCTGGATATGTTCCGGGAACACCCGCTTGCCCAGCGAATCGAGCAGAAAGCTCGACTTGCGGTACAGCGAGCCGCCCGACGTGGCCTGCACGAAGGCGCCCAGCAGGCCGGCGGCCAGCGGCGCCTCGAACAGCACCGGGCAGGTGCGCGTATCGAGCTTGCGCGCGTGCAGGCGGGCCAGCGCGCGCTGGGCGGCGTAGCGGCCCACGTCTTCCGGCTGCGCCATGCGCTTGGGATCGCGCACGGAGGTGTACCAGTCGTCGCGCTGCATATGGTTGCCACGGCCCGCGATCGGCGCCACCGACAGCGTGTGGCGCGAGAACGGATAGCCGCCCACGAAGCCGCGCGAGTTGGCCGAGACGAAGTGCGACTGCTGCAGGTGCAGGCTGGCGCCCTCGCTGTTGGTGATGCGCTTGTCGACCGCGAAGGCCGCGTCCTCGGCGCGCTTGGCGAATGCCACCGCCTCCTCGGTGCTCATGGCCCAAGGGTAGAACAGCTGCAGGTCGCGCGGATTCATCTCCAGCATGTCGGCATCGGCCAGGCCGGCGCAGTCGTCCTCCGCGGTGAAGCGGGCAATGTTGTAGGCCGCGTCCACGGTGGCGCGCAGCGAGGCGGCCGAGAAGTCCGAGGTGCTGGCGTTGCCGCGCTTCTGGCCCAGGTAGACCGTCACGCCCAGCCCCTTGTCCTTGTTCTGCTCAATGGTCTCGATGTTGCCCTTGCGGACCGACACCGACAGCCCGCTGCCCTCGCTGATCTCGACGGCGGCGTCGCTGGCGCCCTTCTCGCGCGCATAGGCCAGCACGTCCTGCGCATAGCCCCTGAGCTGGTCCTGGGTCAGGCTGAAAACGGAGTCGGTCATTGTCGTCTGTCGGCGGTCTTGTAAAGCGGGTATCATAGCAGCCGTTGACCAATTTTGACCGATTGCCCCTCTTCAATCGGATTCCCAGCCATGCCAAATCCAAACCGCGGCTCCGTCGGCTTCCAGTCGTCCGAGTTCGAGCAGGAGTACGAACGTCCTTCCAAGTCCGAAATGAAGCGCCAGATGACCGAGCTGCAGAAGCTCGGCGAAGAACTGGTGGAGAGCCCGCGCGACCGCGTCAAGCGCGTGCCGATGCCGGACGACCTGCGCGACGCCATCCTCACCTGCCAGGGCATCAAGGACCACGGCGGCCGCCGGCGCCAGCTCCAGTTCGTGGGCAAGAAGATGCGCGACCTGGAACCGGAAGAAGTCGACGCGATCCGCCGCACCATCGAAGGCTGGCGCGGCGCGTCGAAAGCCGAAACGGCGGCCCTGCACGCGATCGAGCGCAAGCGCGAACGCCTGCTCGCGGATGACAAGGCCCTGACCCAGCTGATGGAAGAGCACCCGGAGCTGGACGTGCAGCAGCTGCGCACCCTGATCCGCAACGCGCGCAAGGAGCAGGCGGAGAACAAGCCGCCCAAGGCCTACCGCGAGATCTTCCAGCTGTTGAAAGGGCTGGCCGCACCGGCTGCCGCTGCGGCCTCCGATGACGAGGAAGACCTCGACGAGGACGACGACGAGGACAGCGATGAGTGAGCTGGTGATCGGGCTGGTCTCGATCTCGGACCGCGCCAGCGGCGGCGTGTACGAGGACAAGGGCATCCCCGCCCTGCAGGACTGGCTGTCCACCGCGTTGACCACGTCCTACCGCATCGAGACCCGTCTGATTCCCGATGAGCGCTCCGCCATCGAGGCCACGCTGATCGAGCTGGTGGACGGCGCCCAGTGCCACCTGGTGCTGACCACCGGCGGCACCGGCCCGGCGCGGCGCGATGTCACCCCGGAGGCCACGCTGGCCGTGGGCACCAAGGAGATGCCGGGCTTCGGTGAGCAGATGCGCCAGGTGAGCCTGAAGTTCGTCCCCACGGCGATCCTCTCGCGCCAGGTGGCCGTGATCCGCGAAACGCCCACGCACGCGGCCCTCATCATGAACCTGCCCGGCCAGCCCAAGGCTATCAAGGAAACGCTGGAAGGCCTCAAGGATTCCGACGGCAAGGTGGTGGTGAACGGCGTGTTCGCGGCCGTCCCCTACTGCATCGACCTGATCGGGGGCCCGTACATGGAGACCGATCCCGCCGTATGCGCTGCCTGGCGCCCCAAGAATGCGGTTCGCCCCCAAGGACAATCATGAGCAATCTGCTGGACCACATCGAAATCGAAACCAGGCCAAATCCCGAGATCTCGGTGATCTGGCTGCACGGCCTGGGCGCGGACGGCAACGACTTCGTGCCCATCGTGCAGGAGCTGGACCTGGCGGGCCTGCCCGGCATCCGCTTCCTGTTCCCGCATGCGCCCACGATGCCGGTGACGATCAACGGCGGCTACGTGATGCGCGCGTGGTACGACATCCTCGGCACGGAGCTCATTCGTCAGGAAGACGAAGGGGGCCTGCGCTCTTCGCAAAAGCTGGTGGAAGCCTTCATCGCGCATGAGAAGGCGCGCGGCATTCCGGCCGCGCGCATCATCCTGGCTGGCTTCTCGCAAGGCTGCGCGATGACGCTGCAGGCGGGCCTGCGGCATCCGGAACAGCTGGCGGGGATGATCTGCATGTCCGGCTACCTGCCGCTGCACACGGTGGCCGCCGCCGAGCGCACCGTGGAGAGCACCGGCACCCCGATCTTCATGGCCCACGGCCGCATGGACCCCGTGGTGCCCTACGTGCGCGGCACCCAGTCGCGTGACCTGCTGCAGCAGCTGGGCTACCAGATCGAGTGGCACGAGTACCCGATGCAGCACTCGGTGTGCGCGGAAGAAGTGGCCGACCTCTCGGCCTGGCTGAAGAAGACGCTCAGCTGATCAAGGCAGCGGCGCGGCGCTGGACTCCGGCGCCGGCGTCTGCGCGCCGTTCATTACCATCGCCAGCAGGGTGTAGTAACCGTTCAGGGCCATCAGGTCCATGACGCCCTGCTCGCCGAACAGCGCCAGCGCGCGGTTCCAGGTGTCGTCCTGCACCTTTTTGTTGACCACCAGTTCGAGGCTGAAGTCGTACACGGCGACTTCGTCGTCCTGCAATCGCGCGGGCCGCTCCCAGCGCGCCACCGCATCGATCACTTCTTGCGGCACGCCCGCCTCCAGCGCGATCGGCGCGTGGATGGCCCACTCCACCTGCTGGTCCCACTCGCGCGCCACCAGCAGGATCACCAGCTCCGACAGACGCGTGCCGATGGCGCTGCGAAAGCGCAGGTACTCGCCCATGCGCTGCGCGTGCTCCATCAGCTCGGGGCTGCGCAGGAGCGGGACGAAAGGCCCGACCAGCGCGCCGCGCGGACCGTCGATGACGGCTTGCGCGGCCTCGCGCTGGGCGCTGGTGAGGCGGCGGTCGGGGATGGGCGGGAGGCGGTCATGGGAGCTCATAAGCGGCACCTTACGACCGTGGCGTTAATGCGTCAATCGCGCCAATCAAGTGTGCGCGGGGCTGCAGCTCAGCCGTTCACAGGGACCATCAGTTCGATGGTCCCGAAGCCCGTCTGCGGATCGAAATCCGCGCCATAGTGCTCGACCCACGGCGCCTCGGCGGGCCGCGCCCCGGAATTGGGCAGCCACACGTGCACGATGGCGTTCCACGTCTGCGTGACGCCGGAGACGTGGCCCTCGTGCCGGAACACCGCGTAGCGCTGCGGCGCCAACTCCAGCTGCTGCAGCATGCCGGGCAGGCCATTGAAGGTCGAGACCTCGACCGCGCACATGTAGTTCATCTCTTGCCCCGGCCCGCCGTTGATCACGACGCCGTAGCAGTCCCGCCCCTGCTGCGCCGCCAGGGTGCCGATGTAGGGCGCGAAGCGCTGCCACATCGGCGGGATGCTCTCCGGGCTGTTGTTGGGCATGCGCTCGCGCAGGCCGGCCAGCCGCATGGCGCGGCCCTCGACGATGCGCGGGGTGCCCGGCTGGGCGGCGTTGGAAGTCGTGTCCATGAGCGTCTCCTTTGTCGATGTGTCGATGTGCGCAGCTTAGCGCCACCAAATCCGTTGTATTTGATCGCGCTTGCGCAAGCCCTGCGCACAAATACTCACACGCTTTTAAGCGTGGATCAAAACCTGTGCGCGCCGGGCGCGATACGTTGAGCTTTCACAACTTCCCTCAGGAAAGACCACATGACCTCTATCATGCACCGGCACCTCCGCCAGACGCCCGTCACCGCAGTCGGTGCCAGCGGCCTTTCGATCACGGACAGCGCGGGCCGCCGCTACCTCGATGCCAGCGGCGGCGCGGCCGTGTCCTCGCTGGGGCATGGGCACCCGGAGGTGCTGGCGGCAGTGCACGCGCAGCTGGACAAAGTGGCCTACGCGCACACCGCGTTCTTTACCACCGAGGTGGCCGAGGAACTGGCCATGCGCCTGGCCTTCAACGCGCCGGGCGGCGAGAGCGAGGTGTATTTGTGTTCGGGCGGGTCGGAGGCGATGGAGACGGCGCTCAAGCTGGCGCGCCAGTACTTCGTGGAGACCGGCCAGCCACAGCGCGGCCGCTTTATCGCACGCCGCCAGAGCTACCACGGGAATACGCTGGGCGCACTGGCGGTGGGCGGCAATGAGCTGCGCCGCAAGGCCTTCGCACCGCTGCTGATGGACGTGGTGCGCGTCGCGGAATGCTACGAGTACCGCAACCGCCCCGAGACGCAGACCCGCGACCAGTACACCACTGTGCTGCTGGATGAACTGGAGCAGGCCATAGTGAGGGCCGGGCCGGAAACGCTGATCGGCTTCGTGGCCGAGCCGGTGGTCGGCGCCACGCTGGGCGCGGTGCCGCCTACGCCCGGCTACTTCCGCGGCGTGCGGGCGCTGTGTGACAAATACGGGATCCTGTTTATCGCCGATGAAGTCATGTGCGGGATGGGCCGCTGCGGCACCCTGTACGCCATCGAGCAGGATGGCGTGGTGCCGGACATCGTCACCGTGGCCAAGGGCCTCGGCGCGGGCTACCAGCCGATCGGCGCGGTCCTGGCGCGCAAGTACATCGCGCAGGCCATCCGCGCGGGCAGCGGCATCTTCCAGCACGGACACACCTACATCGGGCACCCATGCGCCGCGGCGGCCGCGCTGGCGGTGCAGAAGATCATCGAGCGGGACAAGCTGCTGGACGTGGTGAAGGCGCGCGGCGCCACCCTGCGCGCACTGTTGCGCGAGGCCTTCGGCAGCCATCCGCACGTGGGCGACATCCGCGGGCGCGGGCTGTTCCTGGGACTGGAGCTGGTGGAGGACCGCATCAGCCGCCGCCCCTTCCCGGCCGCGTGCAAGCTGCACGCGGCGGTCAAGGTGGCGGCCTTCGAACGGGGGCTGATCGTGTATCCGATGGGCGGGACCATCGACGGCGAACGGGGCGACCATGTGCTGCTTGCCCCGCCCTTCATCGTATCGGACGGCGAACTGGGAGACATCGTCACCCGGCTCGCCGATGCGCTGCGGGCGGCGCTGGCTCAGGTGCGTTTGTAGGCCACCACTTCCTGCTGCTGCTCGCCCAGGCCCGGGATGCCGAGACGGAGCTGGTCGCCCGGCTTGAGGTAGCGCTTGCGCGCCATGCCAACGCCGGGGGGCGTGCCGGTGGCAATCAGGTCGCCGGGTTCCAGCGTCATGAACTGCGAGACGTAGCTGACCAGCTGCGCCACCGTGAACACCATGGTGCGCGTGTTCCCGGTCTGCATCCGCTTGCCGTTCAGGTCCAGGTACAGGTCGAGGTCCTGCTCGTCATAGATCAGGTCCGGCGTTACCAGCCACGGGCCCACGGGGCCGAAGGTGTCGCAGCCCTTGCCCTTGTCCCACTGGCTGCCACGTTCGAGCTGGAAATTGCGCTCCGAGATGTCGTTGACCACGCAGTAGCCGGCCACGTACTTCAGCGCATCCGCTTCGGACACGTACTGCGCGCGCGTGCCGATCACCACGCCCAGCTCCACTTCCCAGTCGGTCTTCTTGGAGCCCGGTGGCAGGATGATCGGATCGTCCGGCCCCGAAAGGCAGCTGATCGCCTTCATGAAGATGATCGGCTCCGTGGGCACCGGCAGGTTCGACTCGGCCGCGTGATCCGCGTAATTCAGGCCGATGCCGATGAACTTGCGGATGCCGTTCACGGGAACGCCGATGCGCGGGGTGCCGCGCACTTTCGGCAGCGAGTCCGGATCGATCTTCGCCAGCGCGCGCAGCGCCTTCGGGCTCAATTGCGACGGGTCGATATCGGGAATGACGGAGGAGAGGTCGCGGATGCGCCCCTCCTCGTCCAGCAGGCCGGGTTTCTCTTTACCCGGCCGGCCGTAGCGGAGCAGTCTCATGATGGGCCTTGCGTGCATGCTTGAATTGGAGCGCGCATTTTACAAGGCCCGGCAACTGCACACTGATCAAGACGGCGAAAGCGACGCGGTAGGCGATGGCGGGATAGTGGCCGTGCGCGTCCGCAGGCCACAGCGACAGCACCAGGCCGAAACCCGCCTGCACCAGGAAGGCCAGCACGAAGATCAGGAGATTGAGGCAGGTGGCCGCGCGCCCGGTCAGCTCCTTCGGCATGCTTTGCGCCACCAGCGCGTACTCGATGCCAGTGATGGTGCCGACCAGCGTGAACAACACCGACAGGCTTTGGTACACCGGCGGGTAGTCCGCCACGATGGCCAGCTGTACCAGCAGGAACAACGCGATCCCCGCCGCCGCTACGTTGAGCGGCTTGATGCCCCGCTTGCCCGCGTGCTCGGTGATCATGCCGACCGCGATGGCGCCAAAGATCACGGAGGCCATCGAGAGGTACAGCAGGTAGGCCACCGCACCTTCCGAGAAGTGCGCCACGTCGCTGAGCCAGCGGCCGATCCACATGCCCTGGATGCCGAAGAACACCGCGTGCGGGACCAGCACCAGCGAGATGGTGCGGCGGAAAGCGGGATGGCGGTAGACGGCCAGCAGCGACGATCCATCCATGCGCGCATCGCGCTTCTCGCTGCGCGGCGCGAGCACCCAGACCAGCAGCGCCGTGGCCAAAACGCCGACCGCCAGCGCCAGGAACATCCAGCGCCAGCCGATATGGTCGACCACCATCCGCACCGGCATGGTGGAGGCGGCGGCACCGATGCCGCCGACCGCGATCAGGTAGCCGTTCACGGATGGCAGCCGCGCGGGCGTGACAACGGCGGACAATGCCTTCACGCCCGCCATGAAGGAGCCGCCCAGGCCCAGGCCGACCAGGAAGCGCGCGGCCACCAGCATGCCAAAGGTACGGCCGAACGCAAACATCACCACGCCGCTGGCGGCCAGCAGCAGCAGCGAGGCCTGCACCTTGCGCGGGCCGTAGCGGTCCAGGGCCAGGCCGACCGGGAGCTGGGCCAGCGCGAAGGCGAAGAAGAAGGCGCTGGTCAGCATCCCGAGTTGCGCGGGCGTGAGGTGGAGGGCCTGCATGAACTGCGGCGCGAGCACGGCGTTCACGTTGCGCAGCAGGGAGGACAAGAAGTGGCCCAGCGCGTAAGGCAGGAACACGCAGACCAGGATGGCGGCAGGTTCCATCCCGTTCGGCGCAACCGCCGGTGCGGCGGCTGCGGGAGGCTCCGGCACCAGCGCCGCTTCGGTGGCCGGCAGCGCGGGGGACTCCGGTGCCGGCGCCCCACCGGCGCCGGGCAG
>NZ_SPVF01000122.1 GCF_004614185.1 Zemynaea arenosa
GGGCCGACGCGGCAGCCCTGCCGGCGCGGGCCCTGGCCACCGGGCTATATGAACTGGCAGTGCTCGATACGCCGCGCGCCGTGCGCACCTTGAGCGCGCGCGACCTGTCGGCCCTGGGCCTGTCGGAAGAAGAAGCCTTCGCGCTCGGCCGCGCCAACACGGCGGCCGCGCTGCCGCCGCTGTCGCAGGTGGCGCAGCCCGCAGGACAGGGGGAGGTCGGCAGTGTCGGCGGCTCGCTGTTCGAAGTGGGGCGCGTGGCCCTGCACGGGCAGTGGTCCGCGCTGGCGGCGGCCCAGCATGGGGAACTGGTGATCGCGATGCCGACCACCGATCTGGTGCTGTACGTGTCCGACACCTCGCCCGATACCATCGAATCGCTGCGCGACCTGGCCGGCACCGTGGCCGCGCAGTCGCCCAACCCGCTGGCCCCGCGCGAGCTGTTGCGCTGGAGCGCCTCCGGCTGGCAAACCGTCGGCCCGTCCCACAACCGCTGATTTCTTCGAGCCGCCCCTGTCACCGCGCATGGGCGTGCACCGCGGCGGCCCGGTCGCCCGTGGGACACGGGACGGCCGCGGCGCCTATTCCGCGCCCGGCCGCGGCGGCAAGGTGCGAATCGCCTCCGCCAGCCGCTCGACCGACACCGGTTTGCCCAGGAAAGCGGCGAACCCTGCCGCGCGCGCATGCTCCACGTCCTGCGGCCGCACCATGCCCGACACGGCGATGGCCGGCAATTGTCCATGCTGGGCCACTGCGTGCACCTGTTCGATGAACGCATAGCCATCCATCCCGGGCATCGCGAGGTCGGAGATCAGCAGATCCATGGGTTCGCGTGCCAGCAGTTCCAGCGCCTGCTGCGGGCCGTCGGCCGTGAACACCGTGGCGCCCTCCATCTCCAGCAGCGAGCGGAACACCCACAGGACGTCATCGGTGTCGTCCACCAGCAGAATGCGCTTGCCCGCGACGGCGGCCCTCAGGTCTTCCCCGACCGCCTCGGCCGGGAGCGGGTCCTGGCCCTCCGTCAGCGGGAGCCACAGCGAGATGCGAGTCCCGTAGCCCGTCCCCGCCGAGTGCGCCTCCACGCGGCCGCCGAGCAGCACCACGATCTGCTTGACCAGGGCCAGGCCGATGCCCAGGCCCGGTTTCAGCTGCGCCAGAGAGGTGGGACCCTGGCCGAACATGTCGAACACGCGGGGGAGATAGTCGGGCGCGATGCCGGTGCCGGTGTCGCAGACATCCAGGCGGGCCATCTCGTTCTCCTGCGCCAGCCGCAGCGTGACGGTGCCGCCGGCGGGCGTGAACTTGATGGCATTGCCGAGCAGGTTCATGAGAATCTGTTCCAGCCGCACCGGATCGGCCCGCACCATCATGCCAGCGCCGGCCGGCAGCACGAGGTCGATCGTCAGGCTGCTGCTGCCCGGGTCCGCGCGCAAGCCGTCGATGATGCTCTCGGCCAGCGGAATCAGCGGGACGGGGGCGATTTCGAGATGCAGCTTGCCCGTGGCAATGCGCGACAGGTCCAGCAGGTCTTCGATCAGGCGGTGCTGCGTGCGCAGCGCGTTGCGGATCGCGTCCAGCGCCTTGGCGGCCAGCGGCGACTGGCGTACGCCTGGTGCACGGTGGAGCAGCTCCAGGTTGATCTGCGCCAGGTTGAGCGGGTGCCGCAATTCGTGCGACACCGTGGCCAGCAATTCCTCCTGGGCCGCGGTGCCCTCCGGGTTCGCCTGGTGCCGGCTGTCCACCGTCGGCCCGTCGCCTGCCGCGCGGTCGCGCGCGATCTTGGCGTAGCCGCTCAGCTCGCCGTTCCGGATCAGGGGATTCGTTACGCCGCTGCAGAACACCCGCGCGCCGTCGCGGCGCAGGTGCCAGCGTTCGTCCTCCGAACGCCCGTCGGCGCGCGCGCGGCGCAGCTCGTCTTCGGGCGCGCCGCTGGCCAGGTCCTCCGGCGTGAAGATGGCGCCGATCGGCCGGCCCACGATGTCCTGTTCGACATAGCCGAAGATGCGCTCGGCGCCCTTGTTCCAGCTGGTCACCTGGCCTTGCAGGTCGAGCGTGATGATGGCGAAGTCGCGCGTGCTGTCGGCCACCAGCCGCATGCGCTCTTCGCTGGCGCGCACGCGCTCTTCGGCTTCGCGGCGGCGCGTGATGTCGAAGAAGGTCATCACCGCGCCTTCGATCTTGTCCTCCGTGGTGCGGTAGGGCAGCAGGCGCACGATGTAGTGGCCGCCGTCGTTGTGGCGGACCTCGCGCTCGACCGGACGCAGGGTGTCGAAGGCGGTCTCCACATCCTCGGCCAGCTGGTCGTAGTCCAGGCGGTGGGTGATGTCCAGCAGCGACCGTCCGATGTCGCCCGGGATCATGCTGAAAATGTCGGTGGCGCGCGGGGTGAAGCGCTTGATGCGCATGGCACTGTCGACGAACACGGTGGCGATGTCGGTCGAGGCGATCAGGTTGTTCAGGTCGTCGTTGGCCTTGCCCGTCTCCTCGACCTTGACCTTCAGTTCGTAGTTGACCGTGACCAGTTCCTCGTTCACCGACTGCAGCTCTTCCTTGCTGGTTTCCAGCTCTTCGGTGGCCGAGCGCAGCTCCTCGTTGATCGCCTGCAGCTCCTCGTTGGACGCGCGCAGTTCCTCGGTCGAGACCTCGGCCTGTTCGATGGTTTCCTGCAACTGGTCCTTGGTGCGCAGCAGTTCGGCTTCCAGCAGAGTGACCGCCGAATCCTGCCCATCGACGTAGGACCGGGTCGAGTCGGGCGGCGTGCGGTTGGGCTGCTCTTCGAAGCTGATCAGGTAGTAATCCTGCTCAGTCTTGTCCTCGCGGAAGCGGCGGACCCGCACCTGGACCAGCACATCGACGTCGGCGCGGGTCAGGTGCACGCTGCGCGAATCGACGTTATTGCCACTTTGCTGGCACTGGTAGAGCGCGGCGCGCAGTTCGATCCGCAGTTCGGGGATCACCAGCGTCAGCACGTTGCGCGAGGGTTCGCCGCCGGGCATGCGCAGGAAGCGCGCCGCCTGTTCCGACATGTACACGACGCTGGAGTCGCGGTCGACCACCACGCTGGGGGCTGCGGTCATGACCAGGCCCCGTTCGTGCAGCTCGGCGTAGCTGGCCGGCCGCGGTGTGGCGACGGGCAGGGGAGGCTGGTCGGCCACGCGCGGCATGCGGACCGGCGCGACAGGCGGGCTGAAGCGCATCAGGCGGCTCAGCGGGCGAGCCCGGTAAATTCGGTGCTTCTTGTCCAGCGGCGTGAAGAAACTGCCGGCCGCTTCCGCGGATTCCGAGCCGCCCAGGAACAGGATGCCGCCCGGACGCAGGGCGAAGTGGAACATCTCCAGGACGCGCAGTTGGACATCCCGGTTCAGGTAGATCAGCAGATTGCGGCAGCTGATCAGGTCCAGCTTGGAAAAAGGCGGATCGCGCAGGATGTTGTGCGTCGCGAACAGGATGCGGTCGCGCACTGCCTTGCGGATGCGGTAGCGCTGGTCCTCGCGGGTGAAGAACTGGCGCAGGCGGGAAGGCGGCACGTCGGCCACGATCGAGGCCGGGTAGAGCCCGGCGCGCGCAGTGGCGATTGCCTGCTCGTCGATGTCCGAGGCGAACACCTGGACCGAGGGGGGATCGGACAGTGTTCCGGCAAAATCGGCCAGCAGCATCGCGACCGAATACGCTTCCTCCCCGGTGGCGCAGGCCGCCGACCAGGCGCGCACTTCGTCGCCGCGGGCCTTGTCGCGAAACAGCTCGGGGATGTAGTCGCGCTCCAGGGCGTCGAAACTCTCGCGGTCGCGGAAGAAGTTGGTCACGCCGATCAGCATGTCGTTCAGCAGCGCCTGGTGCTCGCCCGGGTCCTGCAGCAGCAGATCCCGGTATTGCGGCAGGCTGGACAGGCCGCGCACCTGCAGGCGCCGTTCGATCCGGCGCAGCACCGTGGCGCGCTTGTAATGCCGGAAGTCGTGGCCGGTGGAGGCGGCCAGCATGCCCAGGATGTTCTGAAGCGCGTCCTCGGCTTCCAGCGCCGCACTGGCCGGGGGATGGGCCAGCGGCAGGACCTCGCCGTCGCCCAGCGCGGGCAGTTCGATGCGGCGGGCGTTCTCCGCCAGCTCCAGCAGCTTTTGCGGAATGTCCATGGCGGGCAGGACGAAGTCGACCATGCCGGTGCCGATCGCGGCGCTCGGCATGCCGTCGTATTCGGCGTCGCTGGGGGCCTGGACCACGGTCACGCCGCCTTGCTCCTTGATGCGGGCCAGCCCCACCGCACCATCGGCGCCGGTCCCGGACAGGACCACGGCGATCGCCCGTTCGCGGTGCACGTCCGCCAGCGTCCGGAAGAACACATCGATGGCCACGTGCTGCCCGCGTGGGCGGTCCATCGGCGCGATGTGCAGGTAGTTGTCATTCATCGACAGCTGCACGTTGGGCGCAATGATGTACACATGGCCGCGCTCGATCGGCGTGCTGGCGCTGACCTGCTCGACCGGCATGCGCGTATAGCGCTGCAGGACCGCGTCCGCCGTACTCTGGTGCTTGGGCGACAGATGCAGGATGATGACGATGGCGAGGTCGTCGCGGGCGGGCATGTTCTCGAACAGCCGTATGAGGGCCGGTAGTCCGCCAGCCGAGGCGCCGATGCCGACCACCGGAAAATCCAGGCTGCTGCGGATCAGTGCGGGTTCATTCAGCGGGAGCGACGGCGTGGGAGGGAGGGTCATGGCGACTCTTGTCTGGACTGAAAGATCATTTTAGTGCATAGACCATGGACGAGAACGGACAAATTCTCGGGGGGATAAGCGAAATCGATTGCGTGCACAAGCCTGCAGCCTGTCCAGCGACACGCCCGTTTGCAGGCCGATTCGTGCAGTTCATCGCAATCCGCTCGGCGGGAGGGCGGCGCGCCGGTACAGTGCTGACATCGGCCGCCATGGTGCGGTGGTCCCCAACTCTGGTACTGTATCGCCAGTTTCGTTTCAGGAGTGTGCATGAACAAGTTCTTCCAGTATGGCTTCGGCCTGATGGCCTTCGTGGCGGTGCAGGGCGGCGCGGTCGCGGCCGACCCGGTGGTGACGGAATCCCGCCCGGTCGATGCCCGGGTGCAGCGGGTGCACCTGGACGGCGTGGTGAGCCTGCAGCTGCGCCAAGGCGCCACCCCCAGCCTGACGCTGAACGGGGAGCGGCGCTACCTCGATAAAACCTCCGTCAGCCAGAGTGGCGACACGCTGACGATCGAAACCAATTTCAGCGAGCACGGGCATATCAATGCCAAGACCATCCGCGCCGAGCTGGTCCTGCCGCAGTTGCGCGAAGTGGTGTCCGACACGGTCGGATCGACCGAAGTGCGCGGATTCTCCGGGGACGAGTTGGTGGTCGGCCTGGAAGGCGCGGGTTCGGTCAAGGTCAACTGCAATTACAAGGTGGTCAACGCCAACCTCGGCGGGGTGGGCAGCATGAACATCGCTGGCGGTGACGGCACCGGGATCAACCTGGACCTGCACGGGGCCGGCTCCGTCAACCTGGCCGGGCGCGGCAAGTGGCTGAAAGCGAACCTGAACGGCCTGGGCAGCATCGATGCCCAGCAGTTCGAGGTGGACAGCGTCGATGTCGACCTGTCCGGCCTGGGCAACGCCACGGTGCACGCCAGGCAAAGCGCCAGCCTGAGCCTGTCCGGCCTGGGTTCGGTGACTGTGTACGGCAAGCCGCTGAACCGCAAGGTCAGCGTGGACGGATTGGGCAAGGTCAGCTGGAAGTAACCCCCCCCACACGCACGCGGCAGGACCGCGGGAACGAAGAAGAAAACGTAGAACGACGTTCACAACGAGACATGAGAAAACTATTGATTGCGATTGCGGTCGCATTCAGCTTGCAGTCGGGCGCGCACGCCGGGCTGGCCGAGGGGGCCAGTGCCTACAACGCGAAGAACTACGCGCTCGCGCTGAAGGAGATCGCGCCGCTGGCCCAGGCCGGCAATGCTGACGCCCAGCACTTGCTGGGCTTGATGTATTACATGGGGCGCGGCGTCAAGCGCGACTACAAGCAGGCCTTTGAATGGCACCGCAAGGCGGCGCTGCAGGGCAAGGCCGATGCCGAGTACGTCATCGCGGCCATGTACTACCAGGGCAACGCGGTGCCGCAGGATCACCGGCAGGCGGTGTACTGGTTCCGCAAGGCGGCCGAGCAGGGCCATGCGCAGGCCCAGCACGCGCTGGGGCTGATGTACAAGTACCACCAGGCTGGCGTGCCGCAGGACTATGTGCTGGCCTACATGCTGTGGAACCTGTCGGCGGCGGGCGGCAACATGAACGCCGTCGAGCAGCGCGCCGCGCTCAGCAAGCAGATGACACAGGAGCAGATCGAGGAAGGGCAGGCCCTGTCCTCGGCCTGGAAGCCGGGCACGCCGCTGCCGACGGCGTCCCGCACGGGCGCCAGCGGCTGACGCGCGCCGGCGCCCCCCAGAACATTGGCCGGGGCAGCGGCTGGCTCAGCGCAGCTGGGAGCGCGCCGTCGGGGTCAGCATCAGCACCTCCGGCGGGCGCTGCAGCTGCTTGCGCAGGCGGGCGAACAGCTCGCCGCGCCAGCGGGTATCTTCGCCCAGCTGCGCGCGGTAGCTGTCATACGCGGCCCGGTTCGCAAAGCGCGCGAACCACACATACACATTCACATCCTCCCGCACCGGCAGGCGCTCGAAGGTGTTGCGGCTCTTGTCGGTCACCAGCCGGGCCAGCACCTGTGCGCCATGGCGCTCGAACAGCGGCATCAGCTCGCGGTCGAAGAATTCGGTGAACTCCGCCGCCACGGGCTGGGCGAAGGAATACACCTGCGCCACCACGAAGCTGTCCGGCGCTGCCGTCGCGCCTGGCGGTGCGCGGCGCGCCGGATCGTAGGCGAATCCCGATCCCGGCGCGGCCGGGTGCAGCAGCAGCACGTCGTCGTTGTCGTACAGCGTGGCATTGGCCGCATTGCGGTTGGCCTGCCAGACCGGGCTGCCCAGGTAGAAGTCCGTCAGCGCCTTCCTGCGCGCTTCCATGTCGCTGAAGCCGCGCACCCAGGTGAAGTGGTCCGGCTCGTTCAGGTCGCGGAACTGGGCGATCACGCGGATGCCCAGCGCCTCCTGCGATTCAATAAAGCGGTCCTCGAACAGCCGCACCAGCGTGTCGCGCGTGCCGGGATAGGTCACGTACCGGCGCAGTTCCACGATGGCGCAACAGTTGGCGGAGGCAGGCGGTGCCGCGGAGGTGGACGCGGAGGCCGATGCGGCCAGCGCTTGCGGGGCGGCGCCAAGGCCTGCCGCAAGAGCGAGGGCAGGGAAGGCGAAACGGATGATGCTCATATGGTCTCCTGGGTGACGGTGCAAGTGGTGTGCCCGGAGACTATAAGCGGGGGTTTGGCCCACGCAGTAGAGCCACCGCACAGTGTTTGCTGGGGCCACTGGCGGCTGCGGTACGCGCTGCCGCGCGCCTCCGTCAGCGCGCTGGTGGCCGCCGGCTCGCCGGTGGCGCCGGCGTGGCGGACAACGCGATTCGAGCCGTTCGGTACAATCCCCGCCAGGCCAACCAACATCAAGAACACCATGCGCGCCATTGAAATCACCGCCCCAGGCGGGCCGGAGGTCCTGCAGCCTTGCGCCCGGACGATCCCGATCATCAAGGAGGGCGAAGTCCTCATCAAGGTGCAGGCCGCCGGGATCAACCGGCCGGACGTCTTGCAGCGCAAGGGCCTGTACCCGGTCCCGCCGGGTGCGTCGGATCTGCCGGGGCTGGAGGTGGCGGGCGAGATCGTCGACGGCGACCTCGATGGCAGCGAGTTCCAGAAAGGCGACCTGGTCTGCGCGCTGGTGCAGGGTGGCGGCTATGCGGAGTACTGCGCGGCGCCGCTGGCGCAGTGCCTGCCGGTGCCGGTCGGAATGCCGGTGCTGGAAGCCGCGGCGCTGCCGGAAACCTTCTTCACCGTCTGGACCAATGTGTTCGACCGCGCCCGCCTGGCCCCGGGCGAGACCCTGCTGGTGCAGGGCGGCACCTCCGGCATCGGCGTTACCGCGATCCAGATCGCGGCCGCCCTGGGCCACCGCGTGTTCGCCACCGCGGGCAGCGACGACAAGGCCCGCGCCTGCGAGCAGCTGGGCGCCGAGCGCGGCATCAACTACCGGACCGAGGACTTCACCTCGGTGGTCAAGCAGCTGACCGAAGGGAAGGGCGTGGACGTGGTGCTGGACATGGTCTCCGGCGACTACCTGCAGCGCGAGCTCGACTGCCTGGCCGACGACGGCCGCATCGCCACCATCGCCACCCTTGGCGGCAGCAAAGCCACCATCGACATGGGCCAGGTGCTGCGCCGCCGACTGGCCATCAGCGGCTCGACCCTGCGCCCGCGTCCGGTCGCGTTCAAGGCGGCCATCGCCGCCAGCCTGCGGGCGCAGGTGTGGCCGCTGATCGAAGCCGGCCGCATCCGCCCTGTGATCCACCAGGTGTTCCCGCTGGAGGAGGCCGCCGCCGCGCACGCGCTGATGGAATCGAGCACCCACATCGGGAAAATTGTGTTGCAGATTTAGTCGGCCAAGCCAATTTCTTGCACGAATCGCAACGCCTTGTTTGACCCTCGCGATGCGGCGCGGGTACAATGCCGGGTTATTTGCTCTCGCAAAGCCTGCTCATGCGCCGAAAACTCGTCGTTGGTAACTGGAAGATGAATGGCAGCCTGGCCTCGAACGCCTCGCTGCTGTCTGGCATCGTGGCCGGTTACGATGGCAGCGGCGCCGAGGCGGCGGTGTGTCCGCCGGCTCCTTACCTGGCCCAGTGCCAGCAGGCGCTGCAAGGCAGTGCGGTCAGCTGGGGCGCGCAGGATGTGTCGCGCCACCTGTCCGGCGCCTTCACCGGCGAGATCTCGGCGACGATGCTGAAGGACTTCGGCTGCCGCTGGGTCATCCTCGGCCACTGCGAGCGCCGCGGCAACCACGGCGAATCGAACCAGCTCGTGGCGGACAAGACCGTCGCCGCCCTGAACGCCGGCCTGACCCCGATCGTGTGCGTCGGCGAATCGCTGGCCCAGCGCGAAGCAGGCCAGACCGACGCCCATTGCAGCGCCCAGCTCGGCGCCGTGCTCGATGCCCTGGAGCCGGAGCAGCTGGAACACATCGTGGTCGCCTACGAGCCGATCTGGGCGATCGGTACCGGCGTCACCGCGACCCCGGAGATGGCCCAGGCCGTGCACGCCCGCCTGCGCATGCAGCTGAAGGAAAAGCATGCCCAGCACGGCGCCCAGGTGCGCATCCTGTACGGCGGCAGCATGAAGCCGGACAATGCCGCCGAGCTGATGGCCCAGCCGGACATCGACGGCGGCCTGATCGGTGGCGCATCGCTGAAGGCGCCCGACTTCCTGGCGATTATCGCCGCCGGCGCATAAAGACGGCCGCGCGCGCTTGAGATTCTGATTTTCGACTTTATTTTCACCCTCACTTTCGAACTGGAATTGCAATGAACATGGTGTTCAATCTGATCGTCCTGCTGCAGGTTATTTCGGCGCTGGCCATTATCGGCCTGGTGCTGCTGCAGCACGGCAAAGGCGCTGACATGGGCGCGGCCTTCGGCTCGGGCGCATCGGGCAGCCTGTTCGGCGCCTCCGGCTCGTCCAACTTCCTGTCCAAGTCGACGGCGGTGGCGGCGGTGGTGTTCTTTGCCTGCACCCTGGCCCTGTCGTACATGGGCACCCAGCAGCGCACCGTGGCCCCGACCGGCGGCGGTCTGATGGAGCAGCAGAAGAGCCAGCAGATCCCGGCGGCCCCGGCCGCACCGGCTCCGGCTCAGGGCCAGATCCCGGCCGCCCCGGCGGGCACCCCGAACGGCCCGGTGGTCGGCACCGTGGTCCCGGCGCAGACCGCGGCCACCCCGCCGGCCGGCGTGACCACCGCCCCTGCCCCGGCGCAGCAGGGCAATACGATCCCGAAATAAGCGGGGCACGGCAGCGGCCGATTCGGTCCCGAATCCGGCCGTTGTTGGGAATGTCAATGTTTCATCGAATATTGACGCAAGCGCAGCAAAAAAAGCCGTAAAAAGACTGCGATAACCTTGAGCGGGCACAAATTCTGCATTGGCAAAGTATGCTCCTCAGGTTAAAATAGCGGTCTCTTAGCCGACGTGGTGAAATTGGTAGACACGCTATCTTGAGGGGGTAGTGGCGCAAGCTGTGCGAGTTCGAGTCTCGCCGTCGGCACCAGAAATTCAAGGGCCAGCAAGGGCAGTGCCTGAGCTGGCTTTTTTACGAGGATCAGCCGTTCGATCCTGGTGGTAGGCCACAAGCCAGGTTTGCGCGGTTGGCGCTGCTCCATGCGGCGCATGTTTTAACCGACCAACCTGGGCTCATCACCGTGAACCTCGAGAATTACTTCCCCGTTCTGCTTTTCATCCTCGTCGGCCTCGGCGTCGGCGTCCTGCCCCAGGTCCTGGGTTTCATCCTGGCCCCGCACAAGCCGGACTCCCAAAAGCTGTCCCCGTACGAGTGCGGCTTCGAAGCGTTCGAAGACGCGCGCATGAAGTTCGACGTGCGCTACTACCTCGTCGCCATCCTGTTTATTTTGTTTGACCTCGAAACGGCATTCTTCTTCCCATGGGGCGTCTCCATGCGTGAGCTGGGCTGGTCCGCTTACGTGACCATGATGGTGTTCATCGCCGAATTCGTGGTCGGTTTTTGGTACATCTGGAAGAAAGGTGCCCTTGATTGGGAATGAGCCATGTCTATTGAAGGCGTTTTGAACGAAGGTTTCATCACCACCACAGCCGACAAGCTGATCAACTGGGCCCGCACCGGATCGCTGCATCCGATGACCTTTGGCCTGGCCTGCTGCGCGGTCGAGATGATGCACGCGGGCGCGGCCCGCTACGACCTGGAGCGCTTTGGCTTCATGTTCCGTCCGTCCCCGCGCCAGTCCGACGTGATGATCGTGGCCGGCACCCTCTGCAACAAGATGGCGCCCGCACTGCGCAAGGTCTACGACCAGATGCCGGAACCGCGCTGGGTGATCTCGATGGGCTCCTGCGCCAACGGCGGCGGCTACTACCACTACTCGTACTCGGTGGTGCGCGGCTGCGACCGCATCGTGCCGGTCGACGTCTACGTGCCGGGCTGCCCGCCGACCGCGGAAGCGCTCCTGTACGGCATCCTGCAGCTGCAAAGCAAGATCAAGCGCACCTCCACCATCGCCCGCTAAGCACCATGACGACCGCGAAAATTCAACAACTGCAAAGCTCGCTCGCATCCGTGCTGGGCGAGCGCGCCGCCGTCACCGTGGCGCTGGGCGAAGTCACCATCGTGGTGAAGGCCGCCGACTACCTGGCCGTGATGCAAACCCTGCGCGACGACCCGGCCCTCAAGTTCGAGGAACTGATCGACCTGTGCGGCGTGGACTACCAGAGCTACGGCGAAGGCACCTATGACGGCCCGCGTTTCGCCGCCGTCTCGCACCTGCTGTCCGTGACCCACAACTGGCGCCTGCGCGTGCGCGTGTTCGCGCCGGACGACGACATGCCGGTGATCGCCTCGGTGGTGCCCATCTGGCGCGCCGCCAACTGGTACGAGCGCGAAGCGTTCGACCTGTACGGCATCCTGTTCGAAGGCCACAACGACCTGCGCCGCATCTTGACCGACTACGGCTTCATCGGCCACCCGTTCCGCAAGGACTTCCCGATCTCCGGCTACGTCGAAATGCGCTACGACCCCGAGCAGAAGCGCGTGATCTACCAACCCGTGACGATCGAACCGCGCGAGATCATCCCGCGCGTGATCCGCGAAGAAAACTACGGGACGAAATAATGGCTGAGATTAAGAACTACACCCTGAACTTTGGCCCGCAGCACCCGGCCGCGCACGGCGTGCTGCGCCTGGTGCTGGAGCTGGACGGCGAAGTCGTGCAGCGGGCCGACCCGCACATCGGCCTGCTGCACCGCGCGACCGAGAAGCTGGCCGAGACCCGCACCTACCTGCAGTCCGTCCCGTACATGGACCGTCTCGACTACGTGTCGATGATGGCCAACGAGCACGCCTACGTGATGGCGATCGAGAAGCTGCTGGACATCCAGGTGCCCGAGCGCGCGCTGTGGATCCGCACCATGTTCGACGAGATCACGCGCCTGCTGAACCACCTGATGTGGATGGGCGCGCACGCGCTGGACATCGGCGCCATGGGCCCGTTCCTGTACGCCTTCCGCGACCGCGAGGATCTGTTCGACGTGTACGAGGCGGTGTCGGGCGCGCGCATGCACGCGGCCTACTACCGCCCGGGCGGCGTCTACCGCGACCTGCCGGACGCGATGCCGCAGTACAAGGCCTCGCTGATCCGCAACGAGAAGGAACTGGCCAAGCGCAACGAAGACCGCCAGGGCTCGGTGCTGGACTTCATCGGCGACTTCACCAAGCGCTTCGACGGCTACGTGGACGAGTACGAGACCCTGCTGACCGACAACCGCATCTGGAAGCAGCGCACCGTCGGCATCGGCGTGGTGTCGCCGGAAGATGCGCTGGCGATGGGCTTCACCGGCGCCATGCTGCGCGGCTCGGGCATCGCCTGGGACCTGCGCAAGAAGCAGCCGTACGCGGCCTACGACAAGGTGGAGTTCGACATCCCGGTCGGCGTCAACGGCGACTCGTATGACCGCTACCTGGTCCGCATCGAAGAGATGCGCCAGTCCAACCGCATCATCAAGCAGTGCGTGGCCTGGCTGCAGGCAAACCCGGGCCCGGTGATGACCAGCAACCGCAAGGTCGCCCCGCCGTCGCGCGTGGACATGAAGACCAACATGGAATCGCTGATCCACCACTTCAAGCTGTTCACCGAAGGCTTCCACGTCCCGCCGGGCGAGGCGTACAGCGCGGTCGAGCACCCGAAGGGCGAGTTCGGCATCTACATCGTGTCCGATGGCGCCAACAAGCCCTACCGCCTGAAGATCCGCGCCCCCGGCTTCGCGCACCTGCAGAGCCTGGACGAGATGGCCCGCGGCCACATGATCGCCGACGTGGTCACCATCATCGGCACCCAGGACATCGTGTTCGGCGAGATCGACCGTTAAAAGGTTTAGTACAAGGCACATCATGCTGTTATCTGAAGACGCATACAAGAAAATCGACCGCGAGCTGGCCAAGTACCCGGCCGACCAGCGCCAGTCGGCCGTGATGGCCGCGCTGGCCATCGCCCAGGACGAGAAGGGCTGGCTGGCGCCGGAAACGATGGAAGACATCGCCAACTACATCGGCATGCCGCCGATCGCCGTCCAGGAAGTGGCCACGTTCTACAACATGTACAACGTCAAGCCGGTCGGCAAGCACAAGATCTCGGTCTGCACCAACCTGCCGTGCGCCCTGTCCGGCGGCGAGCGCGTGGGCGACTACCTCAAGCGCAAGCTGAACGTGGACTACCGCGGCACCACCGAAGACGGCCAGTTCACCCTGGTCGAAGGCGAATGCATGGGTGCGTGCGGCGACGCGCCGGTCCTGCTCGTCAATAACAAGCGCATGTGCTCGTTCATGACCGAACAGAAGCTGGACGCGCTGGTGGAGGAACTCAAGAAATGACCAGTCTGCACGACCGTCACATCAAACCCCTGATCCTGGCTGGCCTGACCGGCGACAACTGGCACCTCCAGGATTACATCAACCGCGGCGGCTATTCGGCCCTGCGCCGCATCCTGGAAGAGAAGATTCCGCCCGAGCAGATCATCGCCGAGCTGAAGACCTCGTCCCTGCGCGGCCGCGGCGGCGCCGGCTTCCCGACCGGTCTCAAATGGTCGTTCATGCCGCGCCAGTACCCGGGCCAGAAATACCTCGTCTGCAACACCGACGAAGGCGAGCCGGGCACCTTCAAGGACCGCGACATCATCCGCTACAACCCGCACGCGCTGATCGAAGGCATGGCCATCGGCGCCTACGCGATGGGCATCACCGTCGGCTACAACTACATCCACGGCGAGATCTTCGCGGACTACCTGCGCTTTGAAGAGGCGCTGGAAGAGGCGCGCGCCGGCGGCTGGCTGGGCGACAACATCCTCGGTTCGGGCTTCTCGTTCCAGCTGCACGCCCACCACGGCTACGGCGCCTACATCTGCGGCGAAGAAACCGCGCTGCTGGAATCGCTGGAAGGCAAGAAGGGCCAGCCGCGCTTCAAGCCGCCGTTCCCGGCCTCGTTCGGCCTGTACGGCAAGCCGACCACCATCAACAACACCGAGACCTTCGCGGCGGTGCCGTTCGTCCTCAACATGGGCGGCGAAGCCTACGCGGCGCTCGGCAAGCCGAACAACGGCGGCACCAAGATCTTCTCGATCTCGGGCGACGTCGAGCGTCCGGGCAACTACGAAGTCCCGCTGGGCACCCCGTTCGCCAAGCTGATGGAGCTAGCCGGCGGCATGCGCGGCGGTAAGAAGATCAAGGCCGTGATCCCGGGCGGCTCGTCGGCACCGGTGGTGCGCGGCGAAGTCATGATGGACACCGACCTGGATTACGACTCGATCGCCAAGGCCGGCTCCATGCTCGGTTCCGGCGCCGTGATCGTCATGGACGAGACCCGCTGCATGGTCAAGTCGCTGCTGCGCCTCTCGTACTTCTACTACGAAGAGTCGTGCGGCCAGTGCACCCCGTGCCGCGAAGGCACCGGCTGGCTGTACCGCATGGTCCACCGCATCGAGCACGGCCAGGGCCGTCCGGAAGACCTCGACGTCCTGAACTCGGTCGCCGGCAACATCAAGGGCCGCACCATCTGCGCACTGGGCGACGCTGCCGCCATGCCGGTGGAAGCCATGATCAAGAACTTCCGCGACGAATTCGCCTATCACATCGAGCACAAGCACTGCCTCGTGCCCGCATACATTTAAGAAGCCAGAGAACTCTCATGGTTGAAATTGAAATTGACGGTAAGAAGGTTGAGGTCGCGCCTGGTTCCATGGTGATGGACGCGGCCAACAAGCTTGGTACCTACATCCCGCACTTCTGCTATCACAAGAAGCTGTCGATCGCGGCCAACTGCCGCATGTGCCTGGTGGAAGTCGAGAAGGCACCGAAGCCGCTGCCCGCCTGCGCGACCCCGGTCTCGGCCGGCATGATCGTGAAGACCGCCTCGGACCGCGCGGTCCAGGCGCAGCGCTCGGTGATGGAATTCCTGCTGATTAACCACCCGCTGGATTGCCCGATCTGCGACCAGGCCGGCGAATGCCAGCTGCAGGATCTGGCGGTCGGCTACGGCAACGGCCAGTCGCGCTACGAAGAAGAAAAGCGCGTGGTGGCCCCGAAGGACGCCGGCCCGCTGATCTCGATGGAAGAGATGACCCGCTGCATCCAGTGCACCCGCTGCGTGCGCTTCGGCCAGGAAGTGGCCGGCGTGATGGAGTTTGGCATGCTGGGCCGCGGCGAGCATTCGGAGATCACCACCTTCGTCGGCAAGACTGTCGATTCCGAAGTGTCGGGCAATATGATCGACCTGTGCCCGGTTGGCGCGCTGACCTCGAAGCCGTTCCGCTACACCGCACGCGCCTGGGAACTGGGCCGCCGCAAGTCGGTGTCGCCGCACGATTCGCTCGGCTCGAACCTGATCGTCCAGGTCAAGGGTGGCCACGTGATGCGCGTGCTGCCGCTGGAGAACGAAGACATCAACGAATGCTGGATCTCGGACAAGGACCGCTTCTCGTACGAAGCCCTGTCCACCGACCAGCGCCTGACCCACCCGATGATCAAGCAGGGCGGGGCATGGCAGCAGACCGACTGGCAGACCGCCCTCGAATACGTGGCCCACGGCCTGCGTAACATCCGCCACGAGCATGGCGCGGATTCGATCGCGATCGCCGCCACCGGCCACTCGACCACCGAAGAACTGTACCTCCTGAAGAAGATCGCTTCGGGCGTCGGTTCGGAGAACATCGACTTCCGCCTGCGCCAGACCGACTTTGCGCTGGATGGCACGGTGGTGCCGTCGCTGGGCATGAACATCGCCGAAGTCCCGGGCCTCAAGCGCCTGCTGGTGATCGGCTCCAACCTGCGCAAGGACCATCCGCTGCTGTCGACCCGCGTGCGCGCCGCCGTCAAGGCAGGCTGCAAGCTGACCACCATCGGCTCGACCGCGGACAACCTGCTGATGTCGACCGCTGCCCGTATCGTGGCTGCGCCGTCGGACTGGCTGGCTGCTTTGAGCGAAGTGGTGGCAGGCGTGGCCGCCGCCAAGGGCGTGGCCGCACCGGCTGGTTTTGAAAGCGTGCAGGCATCGGACAAGGCGAAAGCGCTGGCCGCGGCCCTGAACGGCGAGGGTGGGGCGGTCTGGCTGGGTAACGCCGTGACGCACCATCCGCAGTTCGCGCAGATCGCTGCGGCCGCGCAGTGGATCGCCGAGCAGACCGGCGCCAAGTTCGGCTACACCGTGGAAGCCGCGAACACCGTCGGCGGCTACATCGTCGGCGCGACCTCGAACAAGGGCAACCTGTTCGCGCAGCGCGCCGGCGAGCAGAAAAAAGCCTACGTCCTGTTCAACGCCGAGCCGGAACTGGATGCGGCCAATCCGCAGCAGGCCCGCGCCGCGCTGGACGCCGCCGAAATGGTGGTGGTGCTGTCCGCATTCGCGCACGGCGCCGACTACGCCGACGTGATGCTGCCGATCGCTCCGTTCTCGGAGACCTCCGGCACCTTCATCAACTGCGAAGGCCGCGTGCAGTCCTTCAACGGCACCTGCAAGCCGCTGGGCGATGCGCGTCCGGGCTGGAAAGTCCTGCGCGTGCTGGGCAACCTGCTCACGCTCGATGGCTTCAACTACGAGACCTCCGAGCAGATTCGCGATGAAGCCCTCGGCGCCGGCACGGCGTCGGTTCAATCGAAGCTGAACAACATCGGCCGCACCGCGCCACAAGCCGCGTCGTACGCCAATGCGGGTTCGCTGCAGCGCTACGCCGAAGTCCCGATCTACTTCGCGGACGCCATCGCCCGCCGCTCCGAGCCGCTGCTGCGCACCGCCGACGGCCAGCCGCCGGTGGCCGCCATGGCTCCGGCCCTGGCCGAGCACCTGGGCGTGCGGGCCGGCGACGACGTCAAGGTCACGCAGGGCACCGGCTTTGCGATCCTCCCGGCGGCGATCGACGCGGCCCTCCCGGCCAACGTCGTGCGCGTGCCGGCCGCCCACCCGAACGTCTCGACTCTGGGCGACATGTTCGGCGAAGTCCAAGTTGAAAAAGCAGGGGAGAGCAAGTAAATGGCTGCGCCAGAATTCATCAACACCCTGACGACCAACGGGTCGGCGCTGCTGGGGCCCACGCTGTGGGCCTTCGTGTGGACGCTCCTGAAGATCGTGATCGTCGTGCTGCCGCTGATGGGCTGCGTGGCGTACCTGACGCTGTGGGAGCGCCGCCTGCTGGGCTGGATCCAGATCCGCGTGGGCCCGAACCGCGTGGGTCCGAACGGCTTGCTGCAGCCGATCGCCGACGCGCTCAAGTTCATGTTCAAGGAGATCATTCTCCCGGCGCGCTCGGACAAGTTCCTGTTCTTCCTCGGTCCGATCATGACCATCATGCCGGCGCTGGCCGCATGGTGCGTGGTGCCCTTCGGCCCGCAGGCAGCCCTGGCCAACGTCAACGCCGGCCTGCTGCTGCTGATGGCGATCACCTCGATCGAGGTGTATGGCCTGATCATCGCCGGCTGGTCGTCGAACTCCAAGTACTCGCTGATGGGCGCCATGCGCGCGTCCGCGCAAATGGTGTCGTACGAGATCGCGATGGGCTTCTGCCTGGTGATCGTGCTGATGGTCTCGTCCTCGCTGAACTTCAGCGACATCGTCCTCGGCCAGCAGGTCGGCTGGGCCGCGTCGCACGGCCTGAACATCTTCTCGTGGAACTGGCTGCCGCTGCTGCCGGTGTTCGTGGTCTACCTGGTGTCCGGCCTCGCCGAGTGCAACCGCCACCCGTTCGACGTGGTGGAAGGCGAGTCCGAGATCGTCGGTGGTCACATGGTGGAATACTCCGGCATGTCGTACGCGATGTTCTTCCTGGCCGAATACGCCAACATGATCCTGATCGGCGTGCTCGGTTCCGTCATGTTCCTGGGCGGCTGGAGCGCCCCGCTGGCGATCCTCGAATTCGGTGGCGCGTTCGGTGGCTTCTTCTGGCTGTTCCTGAAGGCCTTCCTGATCGTGACCCTGTTCATCTGGACCCGTACCACCTTCCCGCGCTACCGCTATGACCAGATCATGCGCCTGGGCTGGAAAGTGTTCATTCCGCTGACGCTGGTCTACCTGGTGTTTGTCGCCACCTGGATGCAGACCCCGTGGAATATTTGGAAGTAAGAGAGCGCACACAGAATGACTAAGGTAAAAGACTTTTTCCAGAGCTTCATGCTCACGGAGCTGTTCAAGGGCATGGCCCTGACCGGCCGCTACATGTTCGCTCGCAAGATCACGGTGCAGTTCCCGGAAGAGAAAACGCCGCTGTCGCCGCGCTTCCGCGGCCTGCACGCGCTGCGCCGCTACCCCAACGGGGAAGAGCGCTGCATCGCCTGTAAGCTGTGCGAAGCGGTGTGCCCGGCGATGGCGATCACCATCGAGTCCGAGCAGCGTGAAGACGGTTCGCGCCGCACCACGCGCTACGACATCGACCTGACCAAGTGCATCTTCTGCGGCTTCTGCGAAGAGAGCTGCCCGGTCGATTCGATCGTCGAGACCAACACGCTGGAATACCACGGCGAGAAGCGCGGTGACCTGTACTACACCAAGGAGATGCTCCTGGCCGTGGGTGACCGCTACGAACAACAGATCGCCGCCGACCGCGCGGCCGACGCCAAGTACCGCTGACCGAGGCGCCCATGGATTTTCAAACCGTTCTTTTCTACGTGTTCGCCGCAGTGATGGTCCTGGCCTCGCTGCGCGTGGTCACGGCCCGTAACCCGGTGCACGCTGCGCTGTTCCTGGTGCTGGCGTTCTTCAACGCCGCCGGCATCTGGATGCTGCTCAAGGCCGAGTTCCTGGCCATCGTGCTGGTGCTCGTGTATGTGGGCGCCGTGATGGTGCTGTTCCTGTTCGTCGTGATGATGTTGGACATCAACCTCGACAAGCTGCGCGAAGGCTTCTGGAGCTACCTGCCGGTGGCCTCCGTGGTCGGCGCGGTGATCGTCCTGGAAATGGCTGCCGTGCTGTGGAAGTCGTTCCTGTCGTTCGACGGTGCGGCGGCCAATGCGGCCAACGCCGTGAACATCGGCGGCACCAAGGAGCTCGGGCGCCTGATCTACACCCAGTACATCTATGGCTTCGAAGTCGCGGCCGTGATCCTGCTGGTGGCGATCATCGCCGCCGTCGCGCTGACCATGCGCAAGCGCAAGGACACCAAGTTCATCGACCCGGCCGACGCCGTCAAGGTCAAGGCGCGCGACCGCGTGCGCATCGTGAAGATGGACGCCGTCAAGGAAGCCCCTGCAATCGTTGAAGCGGTGACGACCGCCGCACCTAAGGAGGCGCAATGACTCTCTCCCTGGCCCACTACCTGGTTCTGGGCGCCATCCTGTTCGCGATTTCGATCGTCGGCATTTTCCTGAACCGCAAGAACGTCATCATCCTGCTGATGGCCATCGAATTGATGCTGCTGGCAGTGAACCTGAACTTCATCGCCTTCTCGCACTACCTGGGCGACGCGGCGGGGCAGATCTTCGTCTTCTTCATCCTCACCGTGGCCGCCGCTGAATCGGCGATCGGCCTGGCGATCCTGGTGGTCCTGTTCCGCAATCTGGACACGATCAACGTTGAAGACCTGGACAGCCTCAAAGGCTAATCACATCCGACAATAAAACGACTAAGGTTCAACAATGGCGGGATCTCTTAACCCTCATCTTTTGCTCGCGGTACCGCTGGCTCCCCTCGCGGGCTCCGCGATCGCGGGCCTGTTCGGCACCCGGTTCTTCGGTAATGTGATTGGCCGCGGCGTCTCCACCGCAGCCACCATCCTGGGCGTGCTGGTCGCCTTCCTCATCTCGGCCAGCGTCCTGATGGACGTGATGCACGGCGCCACCTTCAACGGCACCATCTACAACTGGATGACCGTGAATGGCCTGAAGCTGGAAGTCGGCTTCCAGGTCGATTCGCTCACGGCGATGATGATGTGCGTGGTGACCTTCGTGTCCCTGATGGTTCACATCTACACCATCGGCTACATGGCGGAGGACGAAGGCTACAACCGCTTCTTCTCCTACATTTCGCTGTTCACGTTCTCGATGCTGATGCTGGTCATGGCCAATAACTTCCTGCAGCTGTTCTTCGGCTGGGAAGCGGTGGGCCTGGTCTCCTACCTGCTGATCGGCTTCTGGTACACCCGCCCGACCGCGATCTTCGCGAACATGAAGGCGTTCCTGGTGAACCGCGTCGGCGACTTCGGCTTTATCCTCGGTATCGGCCTGCTGCTGGCCTACTCGGGTTCGATGAACTACCAGGAGGTGTTCGCCCAGCGCGAGCACCTGGCCACCTTGACCGTGCCGGGCACCGACTGGATGCTGCTGACCGCGGCCTGCATCTGCCTGTTCATCGGCGCGATGGGTAAATCGGCCCAGTTCCCGCTGCACGTCTGGCTGCCGGATTCGATGGAAGGCCCGACCCCGATCTCCGCACTGATCCACGCAGCGACCATGGTCACCGCCGGTATCTTCATGGTGTCGCGCATGTCGCCCCTGTTCGAGCTGTCGGACGTGGCGCTGTCCTTCGTCATGATCATCGGCGCGATCACCGCGCTGTTCATGGGCTTCCTGGGCATCATCCAGAACGACATCAAGCGCGTGGTCGCGTATTCGACCCTGTCGCAGCTGGGCTACATGACCGTGGCGCTGGGCGCCTCGGCCTACTCGGTGGCCGTGTTCCACCTGATGACCCACGCGTTCTTCAAGGCGCTGCTGTTCCTTGGCGCCGGCTCGGTCATCATCGGCATGCACCACGACCAGGACATCCGCAACATGGGCGGCCTGTGGAAGTACATGAAGATCACCTGGATCACCTCCCTGATCGGTTCCCTGGCGCTGATCGGTACCCCGTTCTTCTCGGGCTTCTACTCCAAGGATTCGATCATCGAGGCGGTCTCGCTGTCGCACCTGCCGGGTGCCGGCTTCGCCCACTTCGCGGTGCTGGCGGGCGTGTTCGTGACCGCGTTCTACTCCTTCCGCATGTATTTCCTGGTGTTCCATGGCGAAGAGCGTTTCGGCCAGCCGCACCACCACAGCGAGGGGCATGATTCGGACGCGCACAACGAAGAAGACGTCCATGACGACCACGGCCACGATGAGCACCACCACGGCCTGGCCCCGGGCCAGAAGCCGCACGAGTCGCCGTTCGTGGTCTGGTTCCCGCTGGTGATGCTGGCGATTCCGTCGATCTTCATCGGCTACTTCGGCATCCAGTACATGCTGTACGGTGACTTCTTCAAGGGCGTGATCTTCTTCAGCGAACACCACCCGGCGATGGAAGAACTGGCACACGAGTTCCACAGCGCCGGCGCGATGGGCATGCACGCCTTCACCAGCGCGCCGTTCTGGCTCGCGCTGGCCGGTGTCGCCGCAGCCTACTACTGCTACATGGTCAACCGCGCGGTGCCGCAGTGGTTCTACGACAAGCTGCGTCCGATCCACACCCTGCTGGACAACAAGTACTACATGGACAAGTTCAACCAGACCGTGTTCGCGGGCGGTGCGCGCCTGCTGGGCGGCGGCCTGTGGACGGTCGGCGACCGTGGCCTGATCGACGGGCTGGTGGTCAATGGTTCGGCCAAGCTGGTGGGCTGGTTCTCCTCGCTCACCCGCCTGCTGCAGTCCGGCTATATCTACCACTACGCATTCGTGATGATCCTGGGCGTGCTGTACTTCCTGGTGAAGTACTTCCCGTTCTGGCAATAACCCGACCACGCAAAAAGATTGACAACCATGATGCAGTCAACACTCAATCAAACTCACTACCTCAGCCTCGCGATCTGGCTGCCGATCCTGTTCGGCGCCATCGTGCTGGCCGTAGGCCGCGATTCCAACCGTGGCCTGGTGCGCGTGCTGTCGCTGGTCGGCTCCATCGTCAGCCTGCTGCCGACGATCCCGCTCATCACCCAGTTCGACAAGGCCGCCCACGGCATGCAGTTCGCCGAGAAGGCACCGTGGATCGAGCGCTTCAACATCTTCTACTCGCTCGGCATCGACGGCCTGTCGCTGTGGTTCGTGCCGCTGACGGCCTTCATCACCATCATCGTGGTGATCGCGGCGTGGGAAGTGATCCAGGAACGCGTGGCGCAGTACATGGGCGCCTTCCTGATCCTGTCCGGTCTCATGATCGGGGTGTTCACCGCGATGGACGGCCTGCTGTTCTACTTCTTCTTTGAAGCGACCCTGATCCCGATGTACCTGATCATCGGTATCTGGGGCGGCGACAACCGCATCTACGCCTCCTTCAAGTTCTTCCTCTACACGTTCCTGGGTTCGCTGCTGACGCTGGTCGCCATCATCTACCTGTACAACGTGTCGGGCACCTTCGACATCCTGTCGTGGCACCAGCTGCCGCTGACGATGAAGGAACAGACGCTGATCTTCATCGCCTTCTTCGCCGCCTTCGCGGTCAAGGTGCCGATGTTCCCGGTCCACACCTGGCTGCCGGACGTGCACGTGGAAGCGCCGACCGGTGGTTCCGCCGTGCTGGCCGCGATCATGCTGAAGCTGGGCGCGTATGGCTTCCTGCGATTCTCGCTGCCGATCACCCCGGACGCGTCGCACTCGCTGGCCGGCTTCGTGATTGTGCTGTCGCTGATCGCCGTGATCTACATCGGCCTGGTGGCCCTGGTCCAGAAAGACATGAAAAAGCTGGTCGCCTATTCGTCGATCGCGCACATGGGCTTCGTCACGCTGGGCTTCTTCATGTTCAACACGATCGGTACCCAGGGCGGTATCGTGCAGATGATCTCCCACGGCTTCGTGTCGGGCGCGATGTTCCTCTGCATCGGCGTGCTGTACGACCGCATGCACTCGCGCCAGATCGCCGACTACGGTGGCGTGATCAACGTGATGCCGCGCTTTGCCGCCTTCGTGGTGTTCTTCTCGATGGCCAACTGCGGCCTGCCGGCGACCTCCGGCTTCGTCGGTGAGTTCATGGTGATCCTGGGCGCGGTGCAGTTCAACTTCGTCACCGGCATCCTGGCTGCGACCGCGCTGATCCTCGGCGCCGCCTATTCGCTGTGGATGGTCAAGCGCGTCGTCTTCGGCGCCATCACCAACCCGCACGTGAAGGAACTGACCGACCTGAATGGCCGCGAGTTCTTCATCCTGGGCGTGCTGGCCCTGGCCTCGCTGTACATGGGCCTCTACCCGGCGCCGTTCACCGATACGATGCAAACCTCCGTGGCGGACCTGCTGCAGCATGTCTCCGTCAGCAAGCTGCCACAATAAGAGCTAGATAACGATGAATACCACCAACCTCGTCCCGCTGTACGCCGAGATCTTCCTGACGGTCGCGGCCTCCGCGATCCTGCTGATCGACATGTTCCTGGCGGACGCGAAGCGCAACGTGACCTACGTGCTCTCGCTGCTGACGCTCGTCGGCTGCGCGCTGTTCACCTGGGCCGACTTCAACACCGGTGCCACCACCTACACGTTCTCGAACATGTTCGTGTCGGACCCGATGTCGAACCTGCTCAAGCTGTTCACCTACCTGGCCGTCGGCTTCACCCTGGTGTACTCGCGCCAGTACGTGGGCGACCGCCAGATGACCAACACCCACCTCGGTGGCGAGTTCTACGTGCTCGCGCTGTTCTCGATGCTCGGCCAGATGGTCATGATCTCGGGGAACAGCATGCTGTCCGTCTACCTCGGCCTGGAGCTGATGTCGCTGTCGCTGTACGCGCTGGTGGCCCTGCGCCGCGATCACGCCGTGTCCACCGAAGCGTCGATGAAGTACTTCGTCCTCGGCGCCCTGGCCTCCGGCATGCTCCTGTATGGCATCTCGATGCTGTACGGCGCCACCGGCACCCTGGAGATCACCCAGATCGCCAAGGTGGCCGCATCGGGCACCATCAAGCCGACCATCCTGGTGTTCGGCATCGTGTTCATCGTCGCCGGCCTGGCGTTCAAGCTGGGCGCCGTGCCGTTCCACATGTGGGTGCCGGACGTGTACCAAGGCTCGCCGACCGCGGTGACCCTGCTGCTGGGCGGTGCGCCCAAGCTGGCGACCTTCGCCATCTGCGTGCGCCTGCTGGTGGAAGGCCTGCTCCCGCTGGCCATCGAATGGCAGCAGATGCTGATGGTGCTGGCCGTGCTGTCGCTGGCCATCGGTAACCTGACCGCGATCGCGCAGACCAACATCAAGCGCATGCTGGCTTACTCCACCATCGCGCAGATGGGCTTCATCATCATCGGCCTGCTGGCCGGTGTGTCGGGCACCGCCACCGGTGTCGACACCAGCAACACCGCCTCGGCCTACAGCTCGGCGATGTACTACTCCATCACCTACGTGCTGACCACCCTCGGCACCTTCGGCCTGGTGATGCTGCTGGCGCGTTCGGGCTTCGAAGCGGAGCAGATCTCCGACTTCCGCGGCCTGGCCAAGCGTTCGCCGTGGTACGCGACCGTGATGACGGTGCTGATGTTCTCCCTGGCCGGCGTGCCGCCGATGGTCGGCTTCGCGGCCAAGTTCGCGGTGCTGCAGGCCGTCGTGGCACAGGGCCAAATCTGGCTGTCCGTGGTCGCGGTGATGTTCTCGCTGATCGGCGCCTACTACTACCTGCGCATCGTGAAGACCATGTGGTTCGACGAGCCGGCGGATACCGCCGTCATCGCCGCACCGTTCGACATGCGCCTGGCGCTGACCCTGAACGGCATCTTCGTGGTGGCTGCGGGCATGTTCCCGGCGGCGATGCTGGACGCGTGCCTGCACGCGATGAAACTGACGCTGGCATCCTGATTTGGACACCAATGTCGCGGCCTGGTTGGTGATCGCGGTGGCCATCGCGGCTGCCAACCTGCCGTTCTTCACCGAGGGCGTATTCGGCTTCATTCCCCTGAAGCCCGCGCCCGGCTCCGCTGAGCCGCGCCCCAAGCCGTTCTGGGCGCGCCTGGCCGAGCTGGTTGTTCTATACTTCGTCGTCGGCGGGCTCGCCCGTGTGCTCGAAGGCCAGCTGGGGGACGTGTTCCCGCAGACGTCGGCCAATATGTTCTACCCGATCACGGCCTGCCTGTTCCTCGTACTCGCGTTTCCCGGCTTTGTGCTGCGCTACCTGCGCAAGCACCGCCACTGACACGCACCACGCTGTCGTCGCCGTTGCCTGCGTGGTGCCCTGACCGGAGCCACCATGCAGCAAAAAGCAACCCGTCTGACAGAGACCCGTATCAGCGGTGAAGTCGCCTACGACGGCAAATTCCTCAAGGTCGAACGCGACCTGATTCAACTCCCCGACGGCAAGCAGACCCACCGCGAATTCATTCGCCATCCGGGTGCTGTCGTCATCATTCCCCTCCTTGACGATGGCCGCGTGCTGATGGAGCGCCAGTTCCGCTATCCGAACGCGCAGGAGTTCATTGAATTCCCGGCCGGGAAAATCGATCCGGGCGAGGACTGGCTCGAATGCGCCAAGCGGGAGCTGAAGGAGGAGACCGGGTACACGGCCACCGACTGGCAATTCGTCTGCACCATCCACAATGCGATTGCGTATTCGGACGAGCACCTGGAGCTGTACCTGGCGCGCGGGCTGACCGCAGGCGAGGCCAAGCTCGATGAGGGCGAGTTCCTCGAATGCTTCACCGTGACGGTGCCGGAGCTGCTGGACCTGGTCCGCACCGGCCAGATCACGGACGTCAAGACCATCATCGGCAGCTTCTGGCTGGAGAAGATCGTGGCGGGGCAGTGGGAGCCGCCGCGCTGACCATGCGCGTGGCGCTGCTGCTGTCCGGTGTCTTGCTGGGCGCTCCGGCGCTCGCCCAGGCGCAGCGCACGCCCTTCCAGGCCCGCTGCGAAGACACGTTGCGCAAGACCTCCGTGCAACTGACCTCCAGCACGCCCGGCTACAGCATCGACAACAGCGTGTCCTACCGCGCGCTGACGCAGATGAAAGGCCGCACCGCACGCCGCGCCTGGGTGCTGGGCCTGACGCGGGCCGAGTCGCACGCTGCCATCCGTACCAGCGGCAGCATCCTGGAAGACCGCGCCGCAGCCTACGAGTGCATGACGCCGCAAATCAACGTCGAGCTGTCCTACGTGCCCATCACGGTCTATGTCGGCCGGGAATTCGGCCCCGGCACCTGCGCCTACAACCAGATCCTGCAGCACGAGCTGCGCCATGTGCGTTCCTACCTCGATCACATGGCGGTGGTGGAGCGCACCGTTCGCTCAGCGCTGGAGCAGCGCTTCCGCAGTCAGCCTTTGTACGCGCCACGTGGACAATCGAACGCACTGCTGGGACGCGAAATCGACGCGCGCTGGATCCCTTATATAAAATCCGAACTGGGGAAGGTCGAAGCGCGGCAGGCTGCGATCGATAGCCCTGCGGAATATGCTCGCCTGAGCAGGATTTGCAAAGGTGAGGTACAGTCGATTCTCAAAGCTCACCGAAGTACGCCATGACCCGAAGCACGCCTCGCTATGTTGCACTGATCCCCGCCGCCGGCGTGGGCGCGCGGATGCGTGCGGACGGGCCCAAGCAATACCTGCCGATCGCCGGCAAGCCGATGCTGCGGCACACCGTGGAGGCCTTCCTGTCGAGCGACCGGATTGCGCACACTTATGTGGTGGTCAGTGCGGACGATCCCCTGATCGACTCAGTGGTCCCAAGCGGCGGCGTCACCGTGCTGCGCTGCGGTGGCGCGACGCGCATGGAATCCATCCTCAATGGCCTGCAGGCGCTGCGCGACACGCTGCGCGATGATGACCACGTGCTGGTGCACGATGCCGCGCGGCCTGGGCTGACCGCTGGATTGATCGAGCGGCTGATCGATGCCGTGGGCGACGATCCGGCCGGCGGCCTGCTCGCGCTGAAGGTAGTCGACACCGTCAAGCTGCGCGGTGCCGAGGGTAGCGTGAGCACCGTCCCGCGCGACGGTCTGTGGCTGGCCCAGACCCCGCAAATGTTTCGCTACCGGCTGCTGCGCGACGCGCTGGCCGGCGCACGCGACCCCGCTGCCGTCACCGACGATGCCAGCGCGGTCGAGGCCATGGGCTTTGCGCCCAAGCTGGTGGAAGGACACCCCCGTAACCTGAAGGTGACGCTGCCCGACGACATCCGGATCGCCGAGATGTACCTGGCCGCCACCGACCCGACATCGAACTGAGACACTATGGCACTGGCTTCCTACAATCCCACTCCACCATTCCGCATCGGGATGGGTTATGACTGCCACGCGCTGGTCGAGGGGCGCAAGCTGATCCTCGGCGGCGTGACCATTCCGCACAAGACCGGGCTGCAAGGGCACTCGGACGCGGACGCGCTGCTGCATGCGATCATCGATGCGCTCCTGGGCGCGGCGGCGCTGGGCGACATCGGCAAGCACTTCCCGGATACGGACCCGATGTTTGCGGGCGCCGATTCGCGGACCTTGCTGCGCGAGGTGGCATCGCGCGTGGTGGCCACCGGCTATACCATCGGGAATGTAGACGCGACCATCATCGCCCAGCAGCCCAAGATGGCCCCGCACATCCCGCAGATGGTGTCGCGCATCGCAGAGGACATTGGCGTCTCGCCGCAGCAGGTCAACATCAAGGCCAAGACCAACGAAAAGCTCGGCTGGCTGGGCCGTGAAGAAGGCATCGCCGCCGAAGCCGTCGCTCTCCTGATCCGCGCGGCATAGCGCTGCTCCGCGTCTGCGCGCTGCGCGGGCTAAGATTGCCGGTCGTCTTCAAACGGTCGTACGTTAATGACATGAACCGTCGAGACGATGTGAAGCTCGTACGGCACCCGCACGTGAGGGCCTTAGAAATCCTTCGTATTCCGAGTAATGATGGTGGCGCCTCATTGCGCGGCCGTCGCCTTGATGATCGCGTCGGGCAAATGTATTTCGGGACCTCGCCGATGCCCTACCGCACAGAGGCGCGCGGCGTTGTTCATGATGGATTCAGTGATGGGTACGACCGCGATATCGACTGCCTTCAAAATTTCGCTAAAGCGATCTTCCTGCGCTGAATCGGTCCCCGCGAGCACCTCCATCCACGTCATGGCGCTCATGTATCGCTCATCCCAGTGCGCGAGTTCGGCTAGCGCCTGTTCGTAGCCCTTCAAGACGTCGATCAGGATATTGGTGTCGAAAACTACCGGCGCCATCTGTCTCTCAGCTCGCGCTGGTACTCGACGCCATCCGCAGGGATATCTGTGCGGTGAGCCCAGATCCCGGCAATCTGCCGTAGTGCCGCGACTCGACGGGCCCTTCGTTTTTCAATGGTATCGACATCTGCTGCGGGCTGAGACGAGGGCGTTGTCGTTTCCTCCTCGCTCTTCTTTCTGGCAGCCATGGTGTTCTTCTTCGTGCGGATAGCTGAATCCAGTGTACGCCTTCGGCAGCGCGCTGGGCTTCACTGGACAAAGCGGGTTCGACCGGCAGGCGCTGCAGAAGTTCCCGCTCGGGAAGGTAACAGGAATGATGCAAATCAGATCGACGTGCCGAAGTAGTCCAACCCGTCGCGTGGCCTCGTGCGGCGTGGCGATAGGCTGCAGCATCGCCGCGCTGACCGAGGGGCCCGCCCCGGCGGCGCTGGCTGCGAGGGGAGGGGCTGGGCCTGCAGGCGGGTGCATGTTAATCTTGGCAGCTCGACCGTTCTGGAAGGAGCTCCATGCGTTCCCTGCGCCTTGCATTCCATGCCGCCGCCGCTGCCGCGGCGCTGATGGTGTCCACAGCCAGCGCTTCACCTGCCGACCCTAAGCTCGGCACCGACTACATCGCGCTCGCGCAGCCGCAGCCCGTGCAGGCCAGCGGCAAGCAGGTCGAGGTGCTGGAGTTCTTCATGTACCGCTGCCCGCACTGCGCCAATTTAGAGCCGGAGCTGGAAGCGTGGGCCAAAAAGCAGGGTGACAATATCGTGCTGCGCCGCTTGCACTTCCCGTTCTCGGGGCCGACGGACCCCGGGGCCCATTTGTTCGTGACGCTGGAAGCGATGGGCAAGTCCGAGGCGATGGCGCAGAAGGTCTTCGACGCTATCCACAAGCAGCACATCCGCCTGGACCGGGATGAAGACGTGATCTTCGACTGGGTCGGCAAGAACGGCATCGATGCCGCCGCGTTCAGGGACACCTGGAATTCGTTCGCCGTGGTCACCCGCCTGCGTACCCTGAACCGCCTGATCGATCGCTACAAGGTCGGCTCCGCGCCCACCATCGTCGTCGATGGCAAATACGTGACCGAACCGGCGCGGGTCGGCGACGTGAACCGCATCGCCGACGAGCAGGCAGTCATGAAAGTGATGCCTGCGGTTCTCGACGGGATGGTCGCCCGCGCCAAGGCCGAAAAGAACTGAGCCGACGGCCGAACGGTACGCCGTCCGCCGATGGACACGGGCGGCCGCCCGTAGGAACAGGACGCGCCAGGCGCCGCTTTAAGCGCGGCTGCAGGGCGTCAAAGCGCGGTGCCGAAGCGGTCCAGCACGTGCCGCGCCATGCCGCGGGCGAGTTCTTCTTCACCGTAGAACACCGCGGCGCCCGCGTCATCGGCCAGCAGCTGCGCTTCGTCTTCGCTGTGGGTGCGCAGGACCGTCTCGATCCCGGGATTGAGCAGGCGGGCGGTGTCGATCATCTGCCGCACGTTGAACGCATCCGGCGTCGCGATCACCAGCATCGCCGCGCGCGCCACGTGGGCCTGGATCAGCACCGCCGGATCGGCCGCATCGCCCGCCACCGCCGCAATGCCGCGCGCCCGCAAGCGCTCCACCATCTCGCGCCGCTGTTCCGCCACCACGAATGGAATCTTGCGCTTTTCCAGCGCATCGGCAATGCGCTGCCCCACGCGCCCATACCCGACCAGCACCACCTGTCCTGAGAGATAGTGCGACTCGGTCGTCATCGGCAACGTGGCCAGCGGATCGTCGGTCTGCTCGAACACCGCCCGCAAGGCGCGCTTGGACTGCAGCCAGTCCCGCAGCGGCAGCATGGCGCGGAACATGAAGGAGTTCAGCGCGATCGAAATCATCGAGCCCGCGAGAATCAGGTTACGCGACTCCGGCGTGAGCAGACCCAGGTCGATCCCGAGGCCCACGAGAATGAACGAGAATTCGCCGATCTGCGCCAGCCCCGCCATCACCATCAGCGCCGTATTGAGCGGATAGCGGAACAGCAGAACGATCAACGCCGCCGCCAGCGGGTTCACGAGCACAATCACCACGGTCACCGCCAGCACCTTGAGCGGCTCCTGGATCAGCACATGCGGATCGAACAGCATGCCGACCGAGACGAAGAACAGCACCGCGAATGCTTCCCGCAGCGGCAGCGATTCCTCGGCCGCGCGGTGGCTGAACTCCGACTCGCGCATCACGATCCCCGCGAAGAACGCGCCCAGCGCGAACGACACGCCGAACAGCGCCGAGGACATGTAAGCGATCGACACCGCCGCCGCAATCACGCACAGGGTAAACAGCTCGCGCGTGCCGCTGCGTGCCATATACCAGAGCATTTTGGGGAACAGCCGCCGCCCGACGATGAGCATGAACGCCACGAACGCCGCCACCTTGGCCAGCGTGATCAGGATCGGCACCCACAGGCTGCCGTCGCCGCCCGCCGCTTCCTTGCCGCCGAGTGCTCCGGACAGCGGCGGCAGCAGCACCAGCACGAGGACCGTCACCAGATCCTGCACCACCAGCCAGCCGACCGAGATCTTCCCGTTCATCGACTCCAGCGCATCGCGCGACTCCAGCGCCTTGAGCAGCACCACCGTCGAGGCGATCGACATCGAGAGCCCGAACACGATCGCGCTGCCCGTTGGCCAGCCCCACCACAGCGCCAGGCAAGCGCCCGAGGTGGCCGAGGCCAGCATCTGTAATAAGGCACCGGGCAGGGCGACCTTGCGCACCTCCATCAGGTCATCCAGCGAGAAATGCAGGCCCACGCCGAACATCAGCAGCATCACGCCGATCTCCGCCAGCTCCCCAGCCAGCTTCGCGTCCGCGTGCAGCCCGGGCGTGAAGGGACCGATCAGGATACCAGCGAGCAGATACCCAACGAGGGCCGGGAGTTTGAGGCGCGTGGCGATAAAGCCCAGCACCAGCGCGAGGCCGAGCGAGGTGGCGAGGGTGGTGACGAGAGGAAGGTCGTGGGGCATTGGCGCGGGGTCTCCTTGGCGGACGTGGATAGCCATACTGTACATGCTCAGCACCCTCAGGGCCAGTGCCGCGGCCAGCGGATTTTTGTAAACATGGCTATAATCGCCGTTCATTCACGTGTATATGCACCTATTCCAGCGATGAGCACCGATCAGCCACCCAGCCCGTGCACCTGCTTCCGCCTGCGCAAGCTGGCGCGCACTACTTCGCGCTTCTACGACCAGCACATGGCGCGTGTGGGCCTGAAGACCACGCAGTATTCGCTGCTCAAGAATATCGCCGCCGGGCCGCGCCCCGTGGCCGAGCTGGCGGCGGTGCTGGCCACCGAGCGCACCACGCTCACGCGCAACCTCAAGCCGCTGATCGACGCCGGCTGGGTCACGCTGGAGCCGGGCCGTGATGCGCGCCAGCGCCTGGTCACGATCACCGACTCCGGGCGCGACAAGGTCCGCGAGGCCAGGCGCGCCTGGCGCGGCGCGCAGGATGCCATCGAACAGATTCTCGGCTTTGAGAACGTGCAGGCCCTGCACGCCCAGCTCGACGCCGTCTTTCAACTTTTGAACTCCCACGTCACCGAGGACATGAGCCATGCAAGCAACGACTGACACCTCACCGCGCACCGTATGGCTGCTGATGCTGTGCGCGGCCGCGATCCTGATGATCACCATGGGGGCGCGCCAGACACTGGGCCTGTTTGTGTCGCCGCTGAACACCAGCACGGGTCTTGGCATCGCCTCGATCAGCTTTGCGATGGCGATCGGCCAGTTCATGTGGGGCGCCACGCAGCCGGTGTTCGGCGCCATTGCGGACAAATACGGCTCGGCGCGCGTGCTGGTGTTCGGCGGCGTGCTGCTGTTCCTCGGCATGGTGCTCACGCCTTTCATGAAGTCCGAGTTCGGGCTGGCGATGACGCTCGGCGTGCTGGCGGCTGGCGGCGCGGGTGCCGGGAGCTTTTCGATCCTGATCGGCGGCACCGCTCAGCGCCTGCCGCCGGAGAAGCGCGCCTTTGCGGCGGGCTTCATCAACGCGGGCGGCTCGGCGGGCCAGTTCGTGTTTGCAAATTTGCTGCAGGCGCTGATCAGCAGATGGGGCTGGGTGGTTGCGATGCTCACGATGGCGGTGACCACGCTGCTCACGCTTCCGCTGGCCGCGCCGCTGCGCCGGCGGGTCGCTGCTACCGCGCCGTCGCCGGTTGCGGTTGCCGGGTCGGCCTCTTCCCCCGTTGCAGCACCGGGCGCGTCGTCCTCCACCGGTGCCGCTTCGGCAGTGCGTCCTTCCGCCGCTGCAGTTGCGGCACCTGCGGCAGCCGTGCCGTCGCCAGGACTTGGTGAGCAAGTCCGGCAGGCGCTGCGCGACCCGAGCTATCTTTGCCTGCACGCGGGCTTCTTCACCTGCGGCTTCCACATCGCCTTCCTCGTCACGCACTTGCCGGGCGAGGTGGGGCTGTGCGGTCTGCCCGCCAGCGTCTCCGCGATGGCACTCAGCATCGTGGGCCTCTTCAACATCGCCGGCTCGCTGATCACCGGCTGGCTGTGCAACCGCTACCGCATGAAGTCCGTGCTGGCCGTGATGTACGCCAGCCGCGCGCTGCTCATCGTGCTGTACCTGATGGCGCCCAAGACCGCCATGACCTTCTACATTTTCGCCGCAGGCCTTGGCTTCACCTGGCTGGCGACCGTGCCGCCGACGGCGGGCCTGGTCGGCAAGCTGTTTGGTACGCGCTACTTGGCAACGCTGTTCGGCCTCACGCTGCTGTCGCACCAAATCGGCGGCTTCCTCGGCGCGTGGCTGGGCGGGCTGGCGTTCGAGCGGTTCGGGAACTATCAGAGCATGTGGTACATCGATATCGCCCTCGCCCTGGCGGCGGCGCTGGTCAATCTGCCGATCCGCGAGGCGCACGTGCGCCGCGTCCCGGCCGTGGGAGCACCCGCCTGATGGCGCGCGATATGAGCGTCTACCGCGAGGTCGCCGTGCAGTCGCTGCGCGACCCGCGCAGCGGCCTGCTGGTCCTCCGCCCGATGTCGGGGCAGGGCTTCCCTCCGACGATGAAGGTGTCCTGCGGGCGCCAGCTGGTGCTCGACTACCCCGAGGGCACCTGTTTCCTCGTGCAGGCCAAAATGACGGACCGCCTCGGCGGCGAGCCCTATCTCTACGTCTGGCACGGCGACCCGGTTACCGTGCTGACGAAGACGCAGGCGGAGGCGTTCCTCCAGCAGTACCGCCGCCTGCGGCTCTAGGCGACTTCCCGCTCCAGCCGGTCCAGGAAGTGCAGGACCAACTGCGCGATGCGCGGCGCGTCTTCTTCCAGTGCGAAGTGGCCGGTGTCGAGCAGGTGCAGCTCGGCGCGCGGCAGGTCGCGCTGCCATGCGCGGGCGCCGGCTTCCACGAACAGCGGGTCGCCCCGGCCCCACGCGACCAGCGCGGGCACCTGCGCAGCGCGCAGCCACGCCTGCCACGCCGGGTAGAGCGCCACGTTGCTGTGGTAGTCCCGCAGCAGGCCTTCCTGGATGCGGCGGTTGTCGCCGACGTCCAGGCGGGCCAGATCGTGGGCCCATGCGTCCGGGTTCAGGTGCTGCGGGTCGCGCGCGCCGGTTTCGTACATGAAGCGCACTCCGTCCGGGTTCAGAATCATGTCCAGCAACGGTTGCGCGTCGGCGTCCGTGCGCGCACCGGGTTTTAGCTGCGCGATGTTGTGGCGCAGGATGTCCGAGAGTCCTTCTTCATAAGCATTTGCGTTCTGCACCACCAGGCCGCTCACCCGTTCCGGGTGGCGCAGCGCGAGCCGCATGCCGACCGGTCCACCGAAGTCTTGCAGGTAGAGCGCATACCGCCGCAGGCCGATGGCCTCGACGAAGCCCGCGACGACGTCGGCCAGCGCATCGAAGGTGGCAGGCATTCCGGCAGCGGCCTCGCTGTAGCCGCTGCCCGGATAGTCCGGCGCCACCGCGTGGTAGCGCTCCGCCAGCAGCGGAATCAGGTCGCGGTACATATGCGAGGAAGACGGGAATCCGTGCAGCAGCAGGATCGTCGGAAGGGCCGCATCGCCCGCCTCGCGGTAGAAGATGCTGGCTCCGTTGACGTCCACAGTGCGGTAGCTGGTCGGCATGGCGGTCTCCTCGATCAATAGCCGGCGGTGAAGCGGCGGCGGATGTGCGTGGGTAGGGCGATTTCGTCCAGTGCGGCGACGGCCAGGTCGGCCACGCTGATGTGGCTTTTGCCCTCAGCGTCGATCAGTACATCGTCCGCGCCGAGGCGGAATTGGCCGGTGCGCGGGCCGGGCAGCAGGGCGGCGGACGGCGACAGATAGCTCCAGTCCAGCGTTGTTTCGCCGCGCAGGCGCTGCAGGAAGGCGCGGGCCGCCGTGGCCTCGGCTTTGTACAGCGCCGGGAAGTCCGGCGTATCGACCAGGTCCACGCCTGCCGGGTTACGCAGACTGCCCGCGCCACCGATGAAGAGGGTGCGCGGCACCCGTGCTTCGCGCACCGCACTCAGCACGCGCTCCATGTCGGTACCGTCGTAGCGCACGGCCACCAGGGCCACATCCACGCCGCGCAGCGCGGAGGTGAGGGCGGCGACGTTGGTCAGGTCCACCGGTCTGGCCGCCAGCCGCGGGTCCGCAGGCAAGCCGTCGAGGCGGCGGGCGATGGCGACGAGCTCGTGGCCACGGCCCAGCGCTTCCTCGCGCAGTGCCGAGCCGACAAAGCCGGTTGCGCCGATCAGTGCTATTTTCATGATGTCTTCCTTTCGTTGTGGGGATGCGATGGAAGAACGATATCGCGTGCATGCGGTGCTGATAAGACGGATAATCGTGCAATCACTGTCAGCCTGGATAGGACAATGCCGGATGTCTCGACCCTGAACCTCAACCGCCTGGTCATCTTCGTCCACGTGGTGGAAGCCGGTACGCTCACCGCCGCCGCCAATCGCTTGGGGATCGCCAAGACCGTGGTCAGCGCCCACATGCAGAAGCTGGAAGCGGAAGTCGGCGCCGCCCTGCTGGTGCGCACCACGCGGCGCCTCGCGCTGACGGAGGCAGGGGAGACGTTCTACGAAGCGTGCCGCCGCATCGTTTCCGACACCCAGGCCGCACTGGAAGCCGCAGCCCTCAACACTGCCGAGCCGCGCGGCACCCTGCGCGTGACCGCGCCGATCGATTACGGCGCCTCCATCGTGGCACCGGTGGCAGTGGAGCTGCGCAAGCGTTATCCCGCTCTGCGCATCGAGCTGTTGACGGCGGATCATGTGCAGGACCTGATCGCCGAGAACATCGACGTCGCGATCCGCGTAGGGCGGCTGGCCGATTCAGGTCACCGCGCGGTGAAGATCGGCAGCTTTAGCGAATGGCTGGTGGCCGCGCCGGAGTTCCTGCGCCGCCACCGCCCGGCCGAACCTGAGGACCTGCGCGCGCTCCCGCTGGTGGCGCTGGCCGTGCTGCCGCAGCCGGACACCTGGACCTTCCGCCGGGACGCTACCCAGCGCACCATCCACTTCGAAACGCCTTTGAGCGCCACGACCGCGCACGCGGTACGGCTGGCCGCGCTGGCCGGCGGCGGCCTCGCGGTGTTGCCGGACTTTGCGTGCGTGGCGGACGTGAAGGCGAAACGCCTGGTGCGCGTGCTGCCGGAATGGAAGCTGCCGGGCGGCGGCATCCACGCGGTCTTCCCCGACTTGCGCTACCGCCCGCAGAAGACGCGCGTGTTCATCGAAGCTCTGCGCGCTCGGGTGGGAGCGTGAGATCGGGCTCGCTGTCCGGCGTACCTTCGGGATGCGGGAAGGGTGCGAACCAGCAGACGATGAAGGAGGGGATGGTCGCGACCATCACGAAGCCGAAGTAGTGGATATAGCCCATCCACTGCTCCAGGTGCCCGCTCACCACGCCCGTGAGCATGCCGCACAGGCCCATGAGGCCCGTGCCGAAGGCGTAGTGCGTGGTGGCGTACTTGCCCGGTGCGAGCTGCTGCATCAGATAGATCATGAAGCCCACCGCGCCGTACCCGAAGAAGAACTTCTCGACCACCACGCCCGCGCCGATCCAGAAGAGGCTCGTGGGCTGGAAGATGCTCATGACGAGGAAGGTCACGTTGGGGATATTCACCGCGCAGCACAGGATAAACAGCGTCGGCTTGAGGCCCCGCTTGGCCACGAACAGGCCACCGAGCAGGGACCCGAGCAGCACGGCGGCAAGCCCGTAGGTGCCGTAGATGATCCCCAGCAGCTCGTTGGAGAGTCCCAGGCCGCCGCGCTCGCGCGGATCGACCATGAAGAAGGGACCGATCTTTTCCAGGAAGCCGATGCTGAGGCGGAACAGGAAGGCGAAGGCCACCATTTTCCACACATGCTTTTTCTGGAAGAAGGTGACGAAGGCATCGCCGAGGATGCGCGCGGCGCCGCCGAGTGAGGTCGGCGTGTTCTCGGCTTTGGCGCCATCCGGCATCACGCGCAGGTGCCACACCGCCATCGCCAGCGTGACCGCGGCGACGATGAAGAACACGATGCGCCAGGCGTCGATCCATTCGGGGCCGAAGCGCGCGGGGTCGTGGTGGAACACCTGCGTGTGCAGCTTGCCGCTCAGGTAGACCAGGCCACCCGAGGCCACGATCGGCCCGATATTCCACGACAGGCTCTGGATGCCGCAGTAGACTGACTGCGCGCGCCGGTCCAGCGAGGTCACATACACACCATCGCAGGCGATGTCCTGCGTGGCGCCGACGAAGGACAGGGCCCAGAACAGCACCATCAGCACCGCCATGTAGCCCGGCATGGACATTGCCAGTGCGATGGCGGCAAAGCCCGCGCCGATCAGTACCTGCGCGCAGAGGACGAAGAACTTCTTGGTGCGGTACATCTCCACAATGGGTGCGAACAGCGGCTTGATCGTGTACGCCAGGATCAGCATGCTCGAATACTGCGCCGCCTGGCCGTTGTCCATGCCGAGATTCTTGAACATGATGGCAGTGACGCTGGTGAGCATCACATACGCCAGCGCCATGGTGAAGTACCCGGTCGGGACCCAAAGGAGCGGTGAAACGTTATGGCCTGGTGCGCGCATGGCTATACGAGTAAGGGAGTTTGATCCAGGGTGATCCTATCAGGAGATGCGTGGGCTGCCGCGGCGTTCTAGCGGCGTTGCCTGGCAACGAAGTCGCGGTACCACAGCGCGCTGTCCTTCAGGGTGCGCTTCTGGGTCGCGTAATCCACATGGACGATGCCGAACCGCTTGGCGTAGCCCGAGTTCCATTCGAAGTTGTCGAGCAGGCTCCAAAGGAAGTACCCGCGTACGTCCACGCCGGCGCGCATCGCATCGGACAGCGCCTCCAGGTGCCAGCGCACGAAGTCGATGCGCTGGGTGTCGTGGACTTCACCGTCGACCACCACATCCGGACTGGCCATGCCGTTCTCGGTGATGTAGATGGGCGGAAGCGGGTAGGCCGCCTTCAGCTTGAGCAGCAGCTCAGTCAGGCCCTTGGGGTAGATCTCCCAGCCCATGTCCGTAAAACCGAGTTCGCCCGGCGGGACCGGATTCGGCGTGGTGGCGCTGACGTAGCCGCGGAAGTAGTAGTTGAGGCCCATGAAGTCGATCGGCTGGCGGATGTCCGCCATGTCGCCCTCGTGCACCACGGGCGCGTTCTCGCCATGCACGCGCAGGGCCAGCTCGGGGTAGTGGCCCTTGAAGATCGGGTCCATGAACCACTCGACGGAGCGCGAGTACTCGAAGTCCGCGGCAGCGTGGTCCTCCGGCGAGTCGGTGGCAGGATCGGCGGTCCACTGATTGAGAACGATCCCCAGCTTGGCCGAGCAGCCGGTGGCGCGCATCGCCTGGATGGCCAGGCCGTGCGACAGCAGCAGGTGGTGCGAGACCTGGATCGACTGCTTCAGGTCCGCCACGCCCGGCGCGAACTGCGCGTTGCCGTAGCCGAGGTTCGCCGTGCACCACGGCTCATTGTGGGTCGCGATGCAGTCGATGCGGTTGCCGAAGCGGCGCGCGACTTCGGCCGCGTAGGCCGCAAAGTGGCGCGGCGTGTCGCGCGAGAGCCAGCCGCCTTCGTCCTGCAAGGCTTGCGGCAGGTCCCAGTGGTACAGGGTGACGTGGGCGCGCAGGCCGCTCTCGGCCAGCGCGTCCAGCAGACGTTCGTAAAAAGCGAAACCGGCTTCGTTCCAGGCGCCTTTGCCATCCGGCTGCACGCGCGGCCAGGAGATCGAGAAGCGGTAGGCGTCCACGCCCAATGCCTTGATGATGGCGACGTCCTCGCGGTAGCGGTGGTAATGGTCGCAGGCGACGTCGCCTTTGCTGCCGTCCTTGATGGTGCCAGGCTGGCGGCAGAAGGTGTCCCAGATCGACGGGCCCTTGCCGTCGGCCGTGGAAGCACCTTCGATCTGGAAGGCGCTGGTCGCCACGCCCCAGAGGAAGCGGGGCGGGAAAGTCGGTTGATTCATGTGGCTATCGCTTGCAGCTTGAGGAAAAAGACCGGTCCGCCCGCGAAGGCGGACCGAAAGGGACACTACACAGAAAACTTCATGTGAAGAATATGCAACCGTTTTGTTGCATATTCTTCGCGCATCAGAACTCGATGCCGGCGTTAATGCCGACGGTGCGCGGCGGCAGATACTGCGCCATCCACGGCCCGAAGGAATTCATTGCGGACGTCTTCACGTTGGTATTGCTAACGTTGCGGACGAAGACATCGGCCCACCATGCCTTGCTGGCCTGGTAGCGCAGACCGAGGTCGGTGCGCGTGTAGGCCTTCTGGCGGTCGCCGTCGCCGAGGTTGAACACGGACAGCCAGGACGCGGTCTCGTAGTGCGTCGAGATGCGCGGCGTGAGCTGGGCACCGTCCGCCAGGTTGAACACGTGCTGATACATCACTTGCGCCGAGAAGCGCGGCGCATGCGGCATCTCGTGGCCGGTCACGTCCAGGCAGGTGGTCACGCCGGGGATCGAGCAAGCGGGCAGGGTGTAGTCGTTGGAGCCGCCGAACAGCGTCCCAAGCTTGGTGTGGGTCCACGCGAACGACAGCTGCAGGCGGTCCTCCGGCGTCAGGCGCGCCGCCAGCTCGGACTCCAGGCCATAGACCTTGGCACCATCGGCATTGTTGGTCGCCAGCGTGTGCGAGCCATCCGGATTGGTGACCGGGGCGCTGAACTGGAAGTCCTTGAAGTCCTCGTAGTACAGCGCGTTATTCCAGCGCAGCGCACCGCCGAGGAAAGTGCTCTTGCTGCCGATCTCGTAGTTCCTCAGCGTCTCGTCGCCGTACGGACGGCCGCCGTCCTGCAAGCCGCCGGACTTGTAGCCGGTCGAGATGCTGGCGTAGACCATGTTGTTGAGGTCGATGTCGTAGGACGCCCGCAGGAGGCCCGTCCACTTGCTGCCGGTGTAGCGGCCATCGTTGGACGGCACGCTCGGGTTGTAGCCCTGGCCCGGAATGCGCGGGTCGATGTGGGAGCTGAGCGGAACCTGCGGCACGGTGGCGTCGTAGTTCCAGGTGTAGCCGTTGCCGCCGATGTTCTTGCGCTCATCGCGGGTGTAGCGTGCGCCGGCCGTCAGGTGGGCGGCGCCCATGTTCCAGGTGGCCTGGCCGAAGGCAGCGCGCGAATCCACCGTCTCTTTCGGCTGGATGAAGGAACCCTGCCAGCCCACGGTGCCCTGCTGGGTGCCATTGAAGATCGGGATGTCGAAGCGCATCGCGTTGTTCTCGGCCGCGTAGTACACGCCCAGCTGCCAGTCCAGCTCACGCTCGCCCAGCGACTGCAGCTGCACCTCGTGGCTGTAATTGGTGTAGTGCGCGTTGACCGTATTGTCGGCCTGGTAGGTGGCGCCGGTGGCAAAGCTGGTCGGGATGGTGGCGCCGCCGTCCTGGTCGAAGGTGCCTTCGCCATCGAAGCGCGACCAGCCGGCCACGTAGGTCAGCTGCATGGACGGATCGATGTTGTATTCGAGGCGGCTGCGCACCGAGTCCACGTCGCGGCGCACGGACGGCGCCACGTCGGACAGCGTGGACCAGAGGTCGGTCCCGGCGCGCGGCGTCTGCAGCAGGTTCATGCTCGGCGTGCCGCGGTCCGCATAGCGCTCGTACGAGATGTTCCAGCGCAGGGCGGGGGTGGGCTGGTACAGGAAGGACAGGCGCACCGCGGTCTGGTCCTGCGCGTTGTATTTCGGCCCGCTGTTGACGAACAGGTTGGGGTTCAAGGGCTGGAACGCAGCCGGGTTGCCGCCGCTCGCGGCCCAGGCAGCGCGCTGGCTCGCCAGCGAGGGCGCGGTGAAGGTCTGGTAGTCCGTGTAGCCGTCGTGCTGCTCGTGGACGAAGGCCACGCGCATGGCGCTATTGTCGGACAGCGGCACGTTGAAGGCGCCGCGCGCGCCGAAACGGCGGTAGTCGCCCAGGCCCATCTCCGCGCTGCCGCTGGTCTTGCCCAGCACCGGTTTCACGGTCTGCATATTGACCGCGCCGACGGTGGAGTTACGTCCCCACAGCGTGCCTTGCGGGCCGCGCAGGACTTCGATGGCGTCCAGGTCGAACAGCAGGGCGGTGGCGCCTTCGGGGCGCGGTGTGTAGATGCCGTCCACGAACATCGCCACTTCCGGGTCCGCGTATTCGGTCTTGGCGCTGTCGTTGCCGATGCCGCGCAGGGTCATGGTGATGACGCCGTGGTCACCCTGGCCGGTGGCCTGGAAGCTGGGCACCAGGTTGACGGCATCCAGGATGGTCTGGACGTGGGCATCTTCCAGCGCGGCGGCGTTCAGCGCGGTGATGGCGACCGGAGTGCGCTGCAGGGAGGTGGAGCGCTTGGTCGCCGTGACCACCACTTCGGGAATGACGGTGGAATTGGCGGACTGCTGCTGTGCCGGGGCGTTCTGGTTTTGCGTGGCGGTGTCGGTCTGGGCGTGGGCGCTGCCCATGCCGGCGACCAGGGCCACGACGGCCAGACGGATAGGCGTGGCCGAAAGGGATCGGCCCTTAGGGAAGGACGATTTCATGCTGTCTCCTGATTGTGCTTGTTTTTTGGGTGGGTGTTGCGTCGTTCTAAAAACCGAATCCACGAGAAATCGATTTCATATCACGTGAAATCGATTTCATGATAAAGTCGGTTTTGTCGGGATGTCAAACAAAATTTTCAAACAAACACCAACAACCACAACATCCTGGGAGGGACACCACATGACAGCTGTTCGATCCGTTTTGATCGTGGGCGGCGGCACGGCGGGCTGGCTGACTGCCTGTTTCCTGGCCAAGCGCCTGGGCGCGCACGCAGCGGACGGCGTGCGCATCACACTGGTGGAGTCGCCGGAGGTGGGCCCCATCGGCGTAGGGGAGGGCACCTTCCCGTCCATCAAAGGTACGCTCGCCGCCATCGGCATCGACGAGGCGCACTTCATCCGTGAGTGCAGCGCCACCTTCAAGCAGGGTGTCTCGTTCCGGCACTGGGTGCGTGAACCCGGGCAGCCGGGCGCGGACCACTACTTCCATCCCTTCAGCCACCCGAGCCAGCGCGATGGGCTGCCGGAGCTGCTGCCGTACTGGCTGCGTGGCGCGGCGGGCGAGGGCGTGGCGTTCGCGCAGGCGGTCACGCTGCAGAAGGCGATCGCGGATGCGAGCCGCGGACCGAAGCGCCTCGGCGACCGCGATTTCGTGGGGCCGATGAACTATGCCTACCACTTCGACGCGGGGCAATTCGCGCAGCTGCTGGCCACGCACGGCAAGTCGCTCGGCGTGGAGCATGTGCTGGGCCACGTGGAGCGGGTGGACACCGATGGACAGGACATGATCGCCGCGGTGCACACGCGCGAGCATGGGGTGCTGAAGGCGGACCTGTACGTGGACTGCACCGGCTTTCGTTCCAGGCTGATCGGCGAGGCGCTCGGTTCGCCGTGGCGCTCCCTCAGCGATGTGCTTTTTGTGGACCGCGCGCTGGCGGTGCAGGTGCCGTATGCGGCGGCCGACACTCCGATCCCGTCGTACACCATCTCGACGGCGCACGAAGCCGGGTGGACCTGGGATATCGGCCTGCAGCAGCGGCGCGGCATCGGCTACGTGTATTCGAGCCGGCATACCAGCGATGCGCGGGCGGAGGAGGTGCTGCGGCGATATGTGGGCTCGGCGATGGACGGCAAGGAGCCGCGCCAGCTGGTGCTCAATGTGGGCTACCGGGATACGCAGTGGGTTGGCAATTGCGTGGCGGTGGGCTTGTCGAGCGGATTCCTGGAGCCGCTGGAATCGTCCGGCATCGGCCTGATCGAGACAGCGGCCTACCTGCTCGGCTACCTGTTCCCGTTTGGCGGTGAGTTCGCGCCCGCCGCGCGGCTCTTCAATGACCTGATGCGGCAGCGCTACGAGAGGATCGTCAACTTCATCAAGCTGCACTACTGCCTCACACAGCGCGGCAGCGCTTTCTGGCGCGATAACGCGGATCCGGGCTCGATCCCGCTGCCGCTGCAGGACCAGCTGGCGATGTGGCGCAGCCGTCCGCCCACGCGGCTGGACTTCGTCACGGACCTGGAGATGTATCCGCCTTCGAGCTGGCAGTATGTGCTGTACGGGATGGAATTTGCGACGCGGCTGCATCCGTCCGCAGCGCCGCTGGACCAATGGGACGACGTCCGGCGCGAGTTCGCGACCCTGGCCCAAGTGGCGCGGCGCGCGGTGGCCGATCTGCCAGACCATCGGCGGCTGGTGGAGCACTACCTGAGCCGCAGTTCATGAAACGTTTCAGAAAACGATTTCATAGGCTGGTGAGCAGTGCTATACTCGGCCGCGATAACACACACACATGCCAGGGGTTTCATGAAAAAGTCGAAGGGCGCGACAGTCCATGAGGTGGCGCGGGAGGCAGGAGTGTCGGCGGCCACTGTGTCGCGCTTCCTGAACGGCACGGCCAAGGTAGCGGAAGACAAGCGGCAGGTCATCGAAAGCGTGATCGAGCGGCTCAACTTCAAGCCCAACGTGCTGGCCCAGAACCTCAAGTCGGGCAGCACGCGGACCATCGGGGTGCTGACGCAGTCGCTGGTGTCCGGCTTCTTCAACGAGACCATGACGGGGATCGAGGATGCATTGAAGGCGGCGGGGTATGCGCCGCTGATCGTCACCGGCCACTGGCACGCGGACGAGGAGGCGGAGCGCATCGAACTGCTGATCGCGCGGCGGGTGGATGGGCTGGTGATCCTGACTGGGAATCTGACCGACGCGCAGATCCTCAAGTTCTCGCAGCGGGTGCCCATCGTGGCGTTCGGGCGCAAGCTGCAGGGGAAGCAGGCGTTCGGCTTCTCGCTCGATAATTACACGGCGGCGTGCGAGGCGATGGACTATCTGGTCGAGCAGGGGCACCGGAACATCGCTTTTATTGCTGGGCCGGAGGAGCACGAGGATGCGCGGGCGCGCCTGGCGGGCTATCGCGATACGCTGGCCAAGCACAAGATCCGCTTCAACACCAAGCTGGTGGTGCAGGGGGACTTCCAGGAATCCGGCGGTTTGCTGGCCGTGAACCAGCTGATGGAATCGCGCCAGCGTTTCACCGCCATCTTCGCGGCCAACGACTTGACGGCCTACGGCGCACGGCTGGCGCTGTACCGCCGCAGCATCCGCGTCCCGGAGGACATCTCCATCGTCGGCTTCGACGATTTGCACACCTCCATGTGCGTCACCCCGCCCCTGACGACGGTGCGCCAGCCCCTGTTCGAAGTCGGCCAATGCCTCGGCCACGCGATGCTCAAGATGATCGCCCACGAAAAGTTCGAGATCAACGTCCCGCCTCTCTCCCTCATGGTCCGCGAATCCGTCCGCCGGGTCAGCTGAAGCATGCCGCAGGCGTGCCCGCCGACGCGCGTTGGCGAAAGCCGATACCATAGGCTTCTTATTGTACGGCTCACAAGAAGCAGAGAAAGGAAGTGACATGGCACGGAAAATCGCGGTCCTCGTGGGCAGCCTGCGCAAGGACTCTTTCACCCGCAAGGTGGCCAAGGCGCTGGTGCAGCTGGCGCCGCCCACCCTCGAACTGGAATTCGTCGAGATCGGCGAACTCCCTCTCTACAACCAGGACCTCGAAACCGACAACCCGCCCCCCACCTGGACCGAATTCCGCCAGACTATGGCCAAGTTCGACGGCGTGCTGTTCGCCACCCCCGAGTACAACCGCTCCGTCCCCGCGTGCCTGAAAAACGCGATCGACGTCGGCTCGCGCCCCTATGGTCACAGCATCTGGAACGGCAAACCGGCCGCGGTGGTGAGCGTCTCGCCGGGAAACTTGGGCGGCTTCGGCGCCAATCACCACCTGCGCCAGTCGCTGGTCTTCCTCAACATGCCGGCCATGCAGATGCCGGAAGCCTATGTCGGTGGCGCGGCCAAGTTGTTCGACGGCGATAACCTCGTCAACGACGACACCCGCAAATTCCTGCAGACCTTCATCGACACGTTTGCCGCCTGGGCCGAGCGCCACGCGGACTAAGAGAGGAGCCTCATGATCCGTATCCGGGAAATCGACCACGTGGTCCTGCGCGTGACGGACCTCGACAGGATGATCCGCTTCTATTGCGAGGTCCTGGGCTGCACCATCGAGCGCCGCCAGGACGAAATCGGCCTGGTGCAGCTGCGCGCCGGCCGTTCGCTGGTGGACCTGGTCCCCATCGACGGCAAGCTGGGTCGCGCCGGTGGCGCCGCCCCCGGCAAGGATGGCCGCAACGTGGACCACATCTGCTTCCGCGTCGAGCCTTTCGACGAGGCGGCGATCCGCGCCTCGCTGCAAGCGGCGGGCATCGATGGTGGCAAGGCCGAATCGCGCTATGGAGCGGAAGGCGAGGGCCCGTCCATCTACCTCGCGGACCCGGAAGGAAACATGCTGGAGCTGAAGGGCGCCCCCTGGCCCACCGAGCTCGAATCGCTCGGCTGACCGGGAGCGCGGGCCCGCATTACCGGGCCACTTGCGCAGTCCGCGCGGACAGCGTGGCCTGCAGCATCAGGGCTGCCACCACCATCAATGCGCCCACGATTTCGGTCGGGCCGGGCGTCACGCCGCGGGCCGCGCTCATGATCAGCGCGGACACCGGCACCAGGTTGATAAACACGATCCCCTGCGCGGCCCCGAGCTGGCGCACGCCCTTGTTGAAGGCCAGGGACGCAAACACGGTCGCAAACAGCACGGTGTAGGCCATCGCGGGTGCCGCGTGCGCCAGTCCCGCCAGCGTCGGCACATGGGACCAGCCGAGCGCCGTCGCCACCAGCGCGAACAGCACCATCGCCGGTACTGCCATCAGCGCCGTGAACGCGGTGTACTCCAGCACCGACAGCTGCGGCAGGGTGGCCTGGCCCCGCGTGTAGAACACCCAGCCCACCGTGCCTGCAAATGCCGTGAGGTCGCCCGCGATGGTCGACGCGCCCCCGGCCGGATGCAGCAGCACGCCCGACACCAGCGTCACCCCGCCCAGCGTGAGCGCCAGCACCGCCGCCGCCCACCACTGGAGCTGCTGCCTGTCCAGCGCCCAGCGCAGCACCATCGCCGTCACCGGCATGGTCGCCATGATGACCGCGCCATGCGAGGGCACGGAATGCTGTAGCCCCGTGAACACCAGCACCCCGAACAGCGCATAGCCCAGCAGTCCAAGCCAAGTGATGCGTCCCAGGTGCGCCTTCAGCTCATGCCAACGTACCGGTCCCGCGAGCCGCACCAGCCCAAGCAGGATCAGGGACGCGACCCCGTAGCGGACCAGCGTAAACCAGACCGGGTCGAGGGTCGACAGCGTGGCCTTCCCGACAAAAAAGAGGCCGGCCCACGCCACCGTGGAGAGGACCAGCGCGCCCGCCGCGAGTGTGTTCTTGTTCATGACAATGCTCCTTCCGTGATCGAGCGAGCAGTATTACCTTGCCATGCTGGTTGATAAACAGTCGTACAATGCAAGCAGTTTCAACCCTGAGTGCGGAATATGGACCAGCTGGCGAGCATGCGCATCTTCGTGAAGGTGGTGGACCTGGGCGGCCTGACCCCGGTGGCGGAGGCCGAGCGCATGTCCGCCACCATGGTGGGCAAACATCTGCGCCAATTGGAGGAGCGCCTTGGCGTGCGCCTGCTGAACCGCACCACGCGCCGCCAGAGCCTCACCGAGGCCGGGCAGCTCTACTACGAACGCTGCAAGCATGCGCTGGCCGAAGTCGCCGCCGCCGATGCGAGCGTAAGCAGCATGGCCAGCGCGCCGCGCGGGCTGCTGCGTGTGTCGGCGGCGATGCTCTTCGGGATCCATGCGCTTACGCCGGTGGTCAACGACTACCTCGCGCGCTACCCGCAGATGCGCGTGGAGCTGCACCTGAACGACCGCATCGTGGACCTCATCGACGAGAACATGGATGCCGCCATCCGCGTCGGCAAGCTGCCCGATTCCTCGCTGGCCGCGCGGCCGCTGCGGCCCTACCGCTTGATCGTGTGCGCGGCGCCGGCCTACCTGCAGGCCCACGGCGCGCCAACGGCGCCGGACGAGCTGCGCGCGCACAATTGCATCTCCTTCCTCGGCGTGTGGTCGCAGGATGCCTGGAGCTTCACGCTCGATGGCGCCGAGCGCCACGTGGGCGTGGATGGCAACTTCAAGGTGAACAGCGTGCATGCCCTGCGTTCGGCGGCCTTGCAGGGACTGGGCATCGCCTTCATCCCCGAGACCATGATCGGGGACGACCTGGCTTCGGGCGCGCTGGTGGAGCTGCTTGCGGATTACGCGGCTCCGGTGCGGCCGCTGAACATCGTGTACCCGTCCACGCGGCTGGTGACGCCCAAGCTGCGCACCTTTATCGATTGCGTGGTCGAGCACCTGGGCTAGGCGGGAAAGCCCTCCAGTACCAGCTTGCCGATCGCGCGCCCGCTGGCCATGTGCTTGTGGGCCGCGCGCAGGTTGGTGGCATTGATCGGCGCGAGGTAACTGGTGACCGGGGACGCCAGCACTCCGTGATCGAATAGCGCGGCGATCTGGTTGAGGATCGCGTGCTGGCGGTCCAGGTCGGACGTACGGTAGTCGATGCGGGTGTAGACCATTTCCCACACCAGCGTCACGCTCTTGTCCCACAGGAGGCCTATGTTGGCGGGCTGCGTGGCCTCGACAGCCAGGCCGATGGCACCCTGTGGCGCCACCGCGGCGGCTGCAGTCTCGAAGTAGCGGTCCGTGTCCGCGAGCAGCACCACATAGTCGACCTGCGGGTGGCCGGCGGCCGCCAGCTGCGCGGCGATGTCGCCGGTGTGGTCGACAATGTGGTGGGCGCCCATGCTGCGCACCCATGCTGCGGACTCGGGGCGGGACGCGGTCGCGATCACCTCCAGCTGCGCCACGCGGGCCGCGAACTGCACCGCCATCGAGCCCACGCCGCCGGCCGCGCCGACGATGAGGATCGATCTCCCGGGCTGCACGCGCAGGCGGTCGAACAGCAGCTCCCATGCAGTGAGGCTGGCCAGCGGCAGGGCCGCGGCTTCCGCCATCGACAAAGTCGCAGGTGCGCGGCCCACGATGCGTTCGTCCACCAGCTGCAGCTCGGCGTGCGAGCCAGGGCGCGACGGGTCGCCCGAGTAGTAGACGGCGTCACCGGGCTGGAACAGCGTGACGTCTGGCCCGACGGCTTGCACGATGCCGGCGGCGTCGTAGCCGATCACGCGCGGGGCTGGCTCCACTTTGTCCTTGGGACGGCGCACGCGGTTGTCCAGCTGGTTCACGGAGACGGCGTGCACGCGCACCAGCAGGTCGTGGCCCGTAGGCGCGGGCGGGTTGGGGAGGGTGGTGTCGAACACCGCGTCCGGGTGGTCGATATCGGTGTAGCGGAGAAGGGCAGTGGCTTTCATGGGAGGCATTCTGCGTCTGTTGCCTGAAGCGATAAATGGCGCAACAATGGCAGGACTATCAAATCCAGTTTGATAATCCGATGAGCTATTCCACTGCCGATCTCCAGTTGTTCGCCCTCGTTGCGGACACGGGCAACCTGTCGCAGGCCGCGCGGGAGCTGGACCTGATCCCTGCCACCGCCAGCGCGGCCCTCAAGCGCCTGGAAGGCCAGCTGGGTGCGCGCCTGTTCGAACGTTCGACGCGCCATATGCGGCTGACGCCACAAGGCGAAGTCTTTCTCGACTACTGCCGCGACGCGCTCACGCTACTGGAGCAGGGTGCGGCGCTGCTGGGGCAATCCGCGGGCAAGGTGCAGGGCAAGCTGCGGGTCTCGGCGCCCGCCGACTGGGGGCGCAACGTGCTGGCGCCGATGTCAGATGCCTTCCTCAAGCAGTACCCGGGCGTGACGCTGATCCTGTCGTGTTCCGACCGCAGCGCGGACCTGTTCCGCGATCCGGTGGACCTGGCATTCCGATACGGTGAGCTGGAGGATGCGTCGCACGTGTCCCAGCGGGTGGCGCGCAATCGGCGTGCGGTGGTGGCGTCTCCTGCCTATTTGCGCAAGCACGGCACGCCCGCCGCGCCGCAGGACCTGGCCCGCCACAACTGTCTGGTGCATAGCCTGAGCCAGGGCACCAGCAACACCTGGCGCTTCACGCACGGCCGCAAGGCCATTGAGGTCAAGGTGCATGGCAACCGCGTCTCGGATGACGGCGGTGTGGTGCGCGAATGGGCAGTCGCTGGAGAGGGCATCGCCTACAAGTCCCTGCTCGATGTGGCGGCGGACCTGAAGGCCAAGCGGCTGGTGGTGCTATTCCCCGAGCTGCAGGGTCAGGACTGGCCGCTGCATGCGCTATACCCGCACCGCAGCAGTCTCTCGCCTGCGGCGCGGGCCTTGCTGGCTTACGTCATGGACAAGGTCTCCGCGGGCTGAGTTGCACGGCCATTCCCTGCCTTGGCCGGGGCGGAAAGGCCGAAGAGAGGCATCAGCAGCGGCACCCGGCGAATGATGGCGAAGCTGCCGAAGCACAGGCCAAAGGTCACCCCGATCAGCACGAAGTATTCGACACCCGGCGTCAGCGCGGCTGGTTTGATCAGATGTGCGAAGCCGACGATGATGGTCTGGTGCAGGATGTAGACCGGGAACACGGCCTGCGTCAGGTACTGGCGGCGCGGGCTCTCGAAGTTCAGGTGGCGGTGGGCGAAGCCGCAGGCGGCGATCACCGGGCACCATTCGCAGAACGACCATGCGGTGCGGCCGATGAACTTGAAGAGCATCCCATTCGGGCCTTCGTAGAACGGGTCCGGCAGCGAGAACACGGCCATCATGATGCCCCAGGACGCAAAGGCGAAGGCGAGGGCGGGCCAGCGAATGTCGTCCATGCGCTGCCAGAAAAGGCGCTCCTTTGCGATCAGCGCACCGACCATGAAGGCCGGGAAGTACACCGCGTGGTTGTACCAGTCGTTGACCAGCGCGTGGGTCTCGGGGAACCACGGCTTGAGGCCCATGCGCATGACAGCGAACCAGATCACGGGCAGGGCCAGAAGGCGCCAGCCGGACAGCGCTTGCACCAGTACCTTGGTGATGCGCGGCAGGCGGTGAGCTGCCAGCGCCACCAGCGCGCTGTAGGCCAGCGTGTACACGAACAGGTAGGCGACGAACCAGAGATGGTTCCAGGTCGGCAGGTCAAGGCACTTTCCGTTCTCGCAGAAGCCGTGGTAGCCGGTGTAGTACAGCTTGAGGAAGTCGATGAAGCTGCCCTGGTAGTGCAGCTTTTCGATCACCTCGCAGTAGGGCTGGAGCGGGACGATCACGGCCATCCCGAACAGCAGGGGAATCAGCAGGCGCTTGCTACGCTGCTTCACGAAGGACCAGATGGTGGTTTTCGAAAGGAGGAAGCTGGAGGCGACGCCGGAGATGAAGAAGAGCAGGCCGAGGCGCCATGGGGCGGACATCAGCATCATCGCCTCGATGGCGTCGCTGGCGTAAGGGCTCTTCACGTGCCAGCCCCAGGTCACGTAGTACATGCCCGTGTGGTAGAAGATCAGGATGATGAACGCGATGATGCGCACCCAGTCGAGAAAGTAGAGCCGGTTGGTGAGGTTGTTGTTCATGGCTGTGCCGTCGTGTGAGTTGACCAGAGTTGATCGGTGACGGCAGCTTATGGCGGTACCCTCGCGCGGGCGAGGGGAATGGGGCGAAACGGGAGTGGGCTGGGGCGAGCCGGATTGTCGGACCGGTCAGCCGAGACGTGCCATGACGTCGTCGCGGTATTGACGGCTACAGGGCACCCGGGTGCCGCTGTGAAGGACCAGTTCGCAGTCGCCCTTGTCGAGGGCGTGGACGGCGGCGATCAGGCGGGCTTGCACTGCGGCGCGCCGGTGGCAGCGCACGAAGGCGGGGCCCAGTTTGTCCAGCAGACCGGTCAGGGTCTGGCGCAGCAGGGGCGCACCGGTCGGCGTGTGCAGGGCAACGTAGTTATCGGCGGTTTCGATCCACTCGATGTCCTCCGTCCGGACGATGCGGGTCACGCCGCGGTCGGGGACCAGCAGCTGCTGGACGGCCAGGCCGTGGCCCGGTTGTGCGGCGCGGTTGCCGAGGCGGTCCTGCACTCGCTGGAGGGCGCGCTGGAGACGGGCGGCGTCGTAGGGCTTGAGCAGGTAGTCGACGGCGTTGGCGTCGAAGGCGCGGATGGCGTATTCGTCGAAGGCGGTGGCAAAGACCACCAGCGGCGCCGGGTCAGGCAGGGAGGCAGCGACGTCCAGGCCTGTCACTTCGGGCATCTGGATGTCGAGGAAGATGACGTCGGGCCGGTCGGCGGCCACACGCTCCAACGCTTCGATGCCGTCGCGGGCTTCGGACACGCGTTCGATACCGGGTTCTTGCGCGAGCAGGCGGCGCAGGCGGTCGCGCGCGGGGCGCTCGTCGTCGACGATCAGCACGTGCATGGGAGCCTCATCTCGGCGCGCACGCCGGCCGGGTGCAGCTGGACCAGCTCCAGCGCCGCGCGCTCGCCATACAGGACCTGCAGGCGCTGGCGCAGGTTGGCGATGCCGATGCCGGGGCGCGGCGCGTCCTGGTCACCAGCGCCGAGGCGCGCTGTGCCCTGGTCTGCCGCGCCGAGGCGCGGCCCTGCTGCGACTCCCCAGGCGTGCGTGCCGGCGTTCCCGCCCGCACCGCCGGCGCCTCCGATCGGTGCGGCATGCTCTTGTTCCGTGCAGGCGCTATCCGCCAACTGGCCGCTGTCATCTTCGACTGCAAGCCGCAGCTCGTCCGCGCTTCCGCTGGCGCTGATGACGATCGCCGTCGTGCCGCGCCGCCGCTCCACGGTGTGCTTGAACACATTCTCGAGCAGGGGCTGCAGTGACATCACCGGCACCTCGCAGCCCAGCTGCGCCTCGTCGATCTGCCAGTCGATTCTCACCCGGTCTGCATAGCGCTCCTCCATCACGCGTGCGTAGCCGCGCACCAGCCGCAGCTCGGTCGCCAGCGGCGCCACCTGCAAATCGCTGACTTCCAGCGTGGCCCGCAAGGTATCGGCCAGCTGGATCAGGGTGGCATCCGCCCGCTCGACGTCCGAGTGCATCAGCGAAGACACGGTGTTGAGCGCATTGAAGAGAAAATGCGGCTGCATCTGCTGGGTGAGCCTTTGGAGCTGCGCCTGGCGCAGCAGGGCGGAGGCCTGCTCCGCGCGCAGCTTCTCTTCCAGCAGCTGGAAGTACGAGAGCGCGCCGAACAGGATGGTCACGAACATCGTGTAGAAGATGGCGATCTTGATCGACTCATAGAAGAACAGCTCCAGCGGCGCGCGGTGCTCGTAGATCTGCCCAACCATCGCATACACCGCGTGGCGGATGCCAAATGTGATCGGCACAAAGAGCAGGCAGAAGATCGGCAGGCAGGCCAGTTGCAGCGCAAACCAGCGCCACGGCGTGGCCGTGAGATAGTCCCAGCGCTTGAGGATCCGGCGCATGCCGATCATCAGCACCAGACCGACCACATTGGATGAGGTCTCCCACAACACCGGCTGCCAGTACTGGCGGCCACCACTGCGCACGTAGTCCTGGACGGAGACGGATACCATCAGGGCCCAGAACATGAGCCAGGAGACGGTGGCGACGAAGCGCGTGCGGGAAGTCATCCGCGCATGATTGCGCATCCGGGCGGCTGTGTCAAAATCGCGGCATGGACGAACCGACCCTGACTTTCGAACACCAGGCTGCCTGGGCTCAGTGGCTGGACTCTCATCACGCCTCATGCAAAGGGGTGTGGCTGCGGCACGCGCGCAAGGGCAGCGCAGTGCAGACGGTGAGCTACCAGGAGGCGTTGGAAGTGGCGCTGTGCTTTGGCTGGATCGATGGCGTGAAAAAGTCGCTGGACGCCGACTATTTCGTGCAGCGCTGGACACCGCGCGGCAAGCGCAGTATCTGGTCCAAGGTCAATCGCGAAAAGGCGGAGCGCTACATCGCGGAGGGGAAGATGCAGCCCGCTGGGCTGGCGGAGGTGGAGCGGGCGCGCGCGGACGGCCGCTGGGACAACGCCTACTCCACCGGTAGCAAGGCGGAAGTGCCCGACGATCTGCTGGCAGCCTTCACACGCCACCCCGGCGCCGCCGAGTTCTTCGCCACCCTCAACTCGCGCAACCGCACGGCAGTCCTCTTCCGCATCCACCACGCCAAGAAGCCCGAGACCCGTGCTCGCAAAATCGAAGCCTACGCCGCCATGCTCGCCCGCCACGAGACTATCTACCCCTGATCTGGGCGCGCGGGGACGTCGCCAGTGCTTAGTCCTTCGGCTGCGCGCCGAAGCCGACGGAGAGGCGGTTCCAGCCGTTGATGGTGGAGATGGCGACCGTCAGGTCCACCATCTCCTTCTCGGTGAAGTGGGCCTTCAGGTCCTCGTAGACCGCGTCGAGCTCCGGCTGTTGGGAGAGCTGGGTGAGCGCCTCCGTCCAGGCCAGCGCCGCCCGCTCGCGCGGCGAGAAGAAGGACGTGTCGCGCCAGGCGCTGACGGCAAACAGGCGGCGCACCGAGTCACCGTCCTTCAGTCCCTCCTGCGAGTGCATGTCCACGCAAAACGCGCAGCCATTGATCTGCGAGGCGCGCAGTTTGATCAGGTGGAGCAGCCCATGTTCCAGGCCGCACCCGCGGATGTACTGCTCGACGGCGAACCAGGCTTTGTAGGCGGCAGGGGAGGCGTTGTAATACTCGAGGCGCATGATAATTCTCCTTTCAGGTTGGTTACAATCCTTAGTCGAAGCACGGTGACCGCTTGTGACACCTCGCCCGCAATAAATTTTGCGCGCTGGACCTGTCACAACGGCCACCTCATGTCCGTCTTAGGGATATGACCACACCCACCGACACCTTTAACGCTCTGCGCCCGCGCCTCTTCGGCATTGCCTACCGCATGCTGGGGATCCGCGCGGATGCGGAGGACATCGTGCAGGAAGCCTGGTTGCGCTGGCACGCCACCGGCCATGAAGAAGCGCGCATTCCGGAAGCCTGGCTGACCACCGTGGTCACGCGCCTGGCCATCGACCGCCTGCGCAGCGCACGCACGGAGCGCGAACACTACTTCGGCCCCTGGCTCCCCGAGCCGCTGCTGGAAGACGAGTCCACGCCCTCGCCGGAACAGGCGCTGGAAGAAGCGGGCGACATCTCGACCGCCTTCCTGCTGATGCTGGAGCGCCTGGGCCCGGAGGAGCGCGCGGTGTTCCTGCTGCACCAGGTCTTCGACTTCGACTACCCCGAGGTGGCCGCAATGGTCGGCAAGACCGAAGCCGCGTGCCGCAAGATCATGCAGCGCGCCCGCGAACGCGTGCGCGAAGGCCGTCCGCGCTTTTCGGTCAACCGCGAGCTGCATATCGAATTACTGGGACGCTTCATCCAGGCCTCCCGCAGCGGCGACCGCGCCGCCGTACGCAGCCTGCTGACGGAAGACGCGACCTACACGGGCGACGGCGGCGGCAAGGCCAAGACGACCGTGAAAGTGGTGTATGGCGCCGAGCGGATCGGCCGCCTGATCGCGGGCCTGCAGCGCAAGTATGGCGACGCCATGCAGCATGAAATCGTGCGCGTGAACGGCGGCTACGGCTTGCTGACCTGGCGCCTGGGCGTGCAGGACTCGATCACCACCATCGACATCGAGGACGGCAAGATCTCCGCCATGTACGTGGTCCGCAACCCGGACAAGCTCACGACGTTGCGCCAGCCCGTCTGACGCGGCGGCTCACTCCTCGTCATCCTCGTCACTGCCGCGGACCTTCTTGGTGCGGTCCTGGTCCAGCCGCGGCTTGAGCTGCTGCACCTGGCCCATGAACTCGTCCACGCTGTGGTCCGGGCTGATGCGCACGGACGGCGGCAGCACCAGCGACATGTACAGGTCATCCGCCAGGCGCCCGGTGCGCTGCACGTTGGACAGCAGCGTGAGGCCCGACACCAGCACGAACAGCGCCGTGCACCCGATCGCGAAACGGCGCACCAGCTGCGGCTTCACCGTCGCCAGGTGGTAGAACAGCATCACGCAGGCGATGGCGATGGCCACGTGGCTGCTGTAGCGCGTGAGCGCATCGAGCGAGAACGCGTAGGCCACGATGCTGGACCCCAGCTGGAACAGCGTGAGCACCGCCAGCGCGCTGCCGAGAATGAACAGATGCCGCCCCAGCCGCGCGTGGCGCCCGAACAGGCGGTTGACCACCGCCCAGATTCCGGCCCAGGCCAGCCCCGCGCCGATGCCGAAGGCCGCCGCCTGAAGATAGCGGATCGGCTGGAAGGCCAGCGTATCGTTGATCCACAGCGCGAACAGAGCAAACGCCAAGATCAGCCCCATGCCCACGAAGCCCGGCGCCGCGCCTTCCCACCCGTGCCGGGTGCGGTCCACCATTTCCGGCGCCACCTTGAAGTCAGACGGCCGCACGCGCAGCATGGTGTGCCCCATGCGCACTACGGTATCCCCGGTCACCACCACCTGCTGCTGGCGCTTGCCCCGGTGGACGATGCCATTGCGCGAGCCCAGGTCGCGCAGCACCAGCTGCTGCCCGTCCTCGGCCAGGTCCACCACCGCGTGGTTGGCGGCCACGTAGTCGTCATCGATGATGTAGTCGTTGTCGTAGCCGCGGCCGATGCGGATCGGGAGCGCGGGCACCACGTGCCGGTGCAGCACTTCGCCATTGCGGGCGATGGTCTCGACGTAGAAAGGAGCTTTCATCGGCGCGGCCCCCGTCCCAGCAGCTCCAGGAAGGCGCGCGTGGTGCGCATGCCGTTCTCGTAAGAGACCCCGGCCACATCGATGCGGCTTTGCAGGCTTTCGCGCGCCGCGTCCGTGCTGGCGGTGAGCAGGGTAAAGTTGTAGAGGCCCGCGAACTTGCGGTAGGCGCGCACGCACATCACCGCGCGCATCGGCAGCGTCTTGGTGCGGATGAACTGCTCGGTGCAATTGGGCGCGGTCAGGCGCAGGTCCTTGTTGGTGCCCAGGTTTTCCACCTTGAACAGGTTCGAGGCCAGGGCCGCGAAGCGCGCCGAGTCCAGCGTGGAGGAATGCACGTACTGGTGGCTCATGGAGACGCGGCCGGTCTGCTGCGATTCCGAGATGAAGATCGCGGACTCCATCGCGCAGCTGATGGTGTCGGCCGTGAACGTGGCCTCGGCCTTGAAGTTGGAATTGCCCCAGCAGCGCACCTGCTCGGACTCGCGCACCGGCACCAGATAGGGGCCCATGCTCTTGACCGAGAGCGGCGAATCGAGCAGCCGGTCGATCATCGATTTCTGGTGCACCAGCAGCTGCTGCGCGATCAGCGGGTTGAAGTCCTTGGGCGCCTTGGCCTGCTGGTTCACATGCGCCAGCAGCTCCTGCGCGTACTTGACCGGCACCAGGAAGCTCACCAGCTCCCCGTCGCGCCGCTTGGAGACGTTGATGCCCGCCACCGTGCCATCGCTGGTGACGGAAGGTCCGCCGCTCATGCCGGAGTTGATCGGCCCCGTGAACAGCAGCTGGTCATAGAAGCTGCGCGCAATGATGCCGTTGTACGAGCCTTCCGAGATCGCAAAGCCCAGGTCCAGCGGATTGCCCAGCGAGTAGAGGTACTGGCCCTGCGCCAGCTTGACTGGCTTTTCGGGGATGGTGAAGAAGCCTTCACCCGTGCGGTTGACGCGCACCACGGCCAGGTCGTGCAGCACGTCCACGGCCAGCAGTTCGATCGGGCCGCTCTTGCCGTCCGTGTCCACCCATTCGCCGCTGTAGGCCTCCGGGTCGAGCGCGAGCTGCGAGACCACGTGGTAGTTGGTGAGAACCAGGTTGGAGGTGCCGACCATGAACCCCGAGCCGACCGAGGACTGGCTGCGCCCACTCTTGAGCAGCATGCGGATGCGCAGCAGGTCTCCTTTCGCGGCGGAGTACAGCTTCTGCGCGGCGGTGGACGGCGTGGGCAGGGCGTCTTCGGCCGCGGGCGTGGCCGTGTCGCCGGGCACCGGGTTGGCCGGCTCGGTGGCGGGCGGACGTTCGGGGCTCGGAGGCTTGGTAGGCTGGGGCGGGGC
>NZ_SPVF01000257.1 GCF_004614185.1 Zemynaea arenosa
GAGGCGTCCACGCGCGGCCCGCCCGGCGCCGCCGGTGCTGGTGCCGAGGCAGGTGGGGTGGCCCCTCCCGCCGGGACCAGGCGCCGGGACGACCCGGTCAATAGCCGCTGCAGCCACTGGTACATGGGAACCCTTTCCGTGTTGTCTCTTGTGTTTGTTTGTGTTTCTTGCGTGGACGTGCTGGACGTGATCGACGTGCTGGACGTGCCAACCGACAGTCGGATCATTGTATCGACTTCCTCTCCTCTTGCAACTAGGAAAAAAGTTGATTGCAGTCAACGAACAACAGCGCCGCTGCCGTAGGATGCAGACTCCGATATCACGGCGCTCCTTCACCATGAACATTTCGGCCTCTCCCCGCAACGGCACCACGGACTTCCTCAGCTTCCGCCTTGGCGGCATGGAGTACGGGCTGGATTTCAGGAAGGTGCATGAACTCCGGGTGCTCAAGTCGCTGGAGCGCTTCACCACCGAGGGCATGATCGTCAGCGGGGTGGTGATGTCGCGCGGCGTGATCATGCCGCTGGTGGACATGCGGGCAGCCTTCGGCGGCGCGGCGGGCGAGCCGGATCCGCTGACGGACGTGATCGTGCTGCAGCTGGACGACACCATCATGGGGATGCTGGTCGATGGCGTCACGGACGTGGTGGCGCTGCGGCCGGACCAGATCGCGCCGCTGCCGGGCGTGCAGGCGGACTACCTGCTGGGAATGGGGCAGGCGGACGGGCGCCGCCTGATCCTGGTGGACATCGACCGGCTGATGTCGATCCGGCGCCGGTCAACCGAGACGGCGAAGTAGCCGCCCGCACCGCCGCGCGGCCCGGTGCCGCGATGGCCGCGCGCGACGCCACTGGGGCATGCGCCGATGCTGGCCGCGGCCTCAGGCCGCGATCTGCTCCAGCTGCTCCTGCAGCTCCAGCCACTCGTTCTCCAGCAGCTCCAGGTCCTTCACGCATACGGTCTGTTCGGCCAGCAGCTTCTTGAGGTCTTCCTTGCGCGCCGGCTCGTAAATGTCGGTGCCGCCCAGCTGTTCGTCGATGCCGGCCTTCTGCGCATTGCGCTCGGCGATCTTCTGCTCCAGCTTCTTGATCTTGTTCTCCAGCGGCTTGCGCAGGGAGGACAGGCGCTGGCGCTCCTCGGCCTCGGCGCGGCGCTGCTCCTTGCGGTCGACCGGCGCGGCGGACATGGGCGCGGCAGCGGCAGGCGACGCGCTCACCGCCGGTGCGGTACCGGGTGCCGGCTTGGCCAGCTTGGTCTGGAACAGCCAGTCCTTGTAGTCATCCAGGTCGCCGTCGAACGGCTGCAGCTTGTGGTCGGCCACGATCAGGAACTGGTCGGTGGTCGCGCGCAGCAGGTGCCGGTCGTGCGACACCACCACCAGCGTGCCCTCGAACTGCGCCAGCGCGAGCGTCAGCGCCTCGCGCGTTTCCAGGTCCAGGTGGTTGGTCGGTTCGTCCAGCAGCAGGAGGTTGGGGCGCTGCCACACGATCAGGGCCAGCGCCAGGCGCGCCTTCTCGCCGCCGGAGAACGGTGCGATCGACGAGGTCACCATATCGCCGGGGAAGTTGAAGCTGCCCAGGAAGTTGCGCAGCTCCTGCTCGCGCGTAGTAGGTGCGATTTTTTGAAGATGCCACAGCGGCGATTCGTCGTGCCGCAGCATCTCGACCTGGTGCTGCGCGAAGTAGCCGATCGAAAGGCCCTTGCCCAGCGTGGACTTGCCCTCCAGCGGCTTGAGATCGCCCGCGATGGTCTTGATCAGGGTCGATTTGCCCGCGCCGTTCACGCCCAGCAGGCCAATGCGCTGGCCGATCTGCAGCGAGAAGTTCACGCGCCGCACGATGACCTTGTCGCCGTCGTCGGTGTGATAGCCCGCGTTCACATCCTCCATCACCAGCAGCGGATTGGGTGCGGACAGCGGCTCGCGGAACTCGAACGAGAACTCGGTGGCGGCGCGCAGCGGTGCGATTTCCTCCATCCGCGCCAGGGCCTTCATCCGGCTCTGGGCCTGGCGCGCCTTGGTGGCCTTGGCCTTGAAGCGGTTGATGAAGGATTCCAGGTGCGCGCGGGCGCGCTGCTGCTTTTCGAGGGCCGCTGCCTGCAGCACCATCTGGGCGGCGCGCTGGCGCTCGAAGGCGCTGTAGTTGCCCGAGTAGCGTTTCAGCTTGCGCTCGTCGATGTGCACCACCACATTCACGATCTCGTCGAGGAAGTCGCGGTCGTGCGAGATGATGATCAGGGTGCCGGGGTAGCGCTTGAGCCAGTCCTCCAGCCAGATGATCGCGTCCAGGTCCAGGTGGTTGGTCGGTTCGTCCAGCAGCAGCAGGTCGGAAGGGCACATCAGCGCCTGCGCGAGGTTCAATCGCATGCGCCAGCCGCCGGAGAAGCTGGCCACGGGCTGGCGCATCTGGTCCAGCGTGAAGCCGAGGCCCAGCAGCAGCTGTTCGCCGCGCGACTGCACGGTGTAGGCGTCGGCATCGGCCAGCGCGCTGTGGATCTCGCCCAGCCTGATGCCGTTCTCGGTGGTGTGGGGCAGGGCTTCCACGCGTTCGAGTTCGGCCTGCAGGTGGCGCAGGTGGACGTCGCCGTCGATGGCGTAGTCCAGCGCGGCGCGCGGCAGCGGCGGGGTCTCCTGCGCCACATAGGCCATGCGCCACTTGGAGGGGTAGTCGATGGAACCCTGGTCGGGGTGAATTTCATTGCGCAGCATGGCGAACAGGCTGGATTTGCCTGCGCCGTTGGCGCCGATCAGGCCGACCTTTTCGCCGGGGTTAATGGTCAGGTCGACCGACTCGAGCAGCGGCTTCACGCCGCGCATCAGGCTTACATTGGTGAGTTTGATCATCGAAGATTCTTGTTATCCCGCCGGGGCGGAACAACGTCTATTTATTCTGAAGCTGTTCAGCCGTGACGAGGAAGACGGCATCGTCACCCGCGCTGGTGGACAGCCAGGTGAGTTCGAGGTCGGCAAACGCCGCCTCCGCAAACTCGCGCTCATTGCCGATTTCAACGATCAGCACACCCTCCGGCGTCAAACGTTCACCCGCACCGGCGACGATCTGCCGTACCAGGTCCATGCCATCCTGCCCGCCCGCCAGGGCAAGCTGCGGCTCGCGCAGGTACTCCTGCGGCAGACGCTTCATGGACTCCGCGTTCACGTACGGCGGATTGGTCACAATCAGGTCGTACTTCTTGAAGGGCACATCCGCATACAGGTCGGACTCGATCAGGTTCACGCGACCATCGAGCTTGTAGTCCTGCACATTGCGGCGCGCGACTTCCAGCGCGTCCTTTGAAATGTCGACCGCGTCCACCAGCGCATCCGGGAAGGCATCGGCCAGCATGATCGCCAGGCAGCCGGACCCGGTGCACAGCTCCAGCACGTTCGACACGCTGCCCGGATCAGCCACCCACGGCTCGAAGTACGACGGAATCAGCTCCGCGATGAAGGAGCGCGGCACGATGGTGCGCTCGTCCACGTAGAACTTGTACTCGCCCAGCCAGGCCTCGTTGGTAATGTAGGCCGCCGGCACGCGCTCGTTGACGCGGCGGTCGATCACCTTGATTACCTGCGCCACTTCGTCCGGCAGCAGGCGCGCATCGAGGAAGGGCTCCAGCCGGTCCAGCGGCAGGCGCAGGGTGTGCAGGATCAGGTAGGCCGCCTCGTCGAAGGCCTCGGCGCTGCCGTGCCCAAAGAACAGCTGCGCCGTGTTGAAGCGCGTGACGGCATAGCGCAGCAGGTCGCGCAGGGTGGTGAAAGGTGCATTGTTCATATGGTTCATGGCGCGTCCTTGGCCAGCAGCTTGCACAGCGTGCGGCGGTAGATGTTCTTGAGGGGATCGATGTGGCGCAGTTCCACGTGTTCATCGATGCGGTGGATGCTGGCATTGGGTGGCCCGAATTCCACCACCTGCGGGCAGATCGCGGCGATGAAACGCCCGTCCGAGGTGCCGCCCGTGGTCGAGAGCTCGGTCTTGACGCCCGTTTCGTCGCAGATCGACTGGCACACCGCGTCCGACAGCGTGCCTTTGGGCGTGAGGAACGGTTTGCCGCTCAGGGTCCATTCCAGGTCGTATTCGAGGCAGTGTTTGTCGAGGATCGCGTGCACGCGTGCTTCCAGCCCGTCCGCGGTGGACGCGGTCGAGAAGCGGAAGTTGAAGTCGATGCACAGCTCACCCGGGATCACGTTGGTCGCCCCGGTCCCCGCCTTCATGTTGGAGATCTGGAAGGAAGTGGGCATGTAGTACTCGTTCCCTTCGTCCCACTGCTCGGCGGCCAGTTCGGCCAGGGCGGCCGCGGACTGGTGGATCGGGTTGCGCGCGTTCTGAGGGTAGGCCACGTGGCCCTGGATGCCTTTGATGATGAGGTGCCCCGACAGCGAACCGCGCCGCCCGTTCTTGATCATGTCACCGAGGATGTGGGCGGAGGTCGGCTCGCCCACCAGGCAGTAGTCCAGCGTTTCGCCGCGTTCTTCCAGCATATCGACGACAACCTTGGTGCCGTCGACGGCCGGGCCTTCCTCGTCGCTGGTGATCAGGAAGGCGATCGAGCCTTCATGGTCCGCATGATCTTTCACGAATTCTTCGACAGCGACCACCATGGCCGCGATGGAGGTCTTCATGTCGGCGGCGCCGCGGCCATACAGCTTGCCGTCGCGGACCGTGGGCTGGAAGGGGGCACTGGTCCACTGGCTGGGCGGGCCGCTCGGCACCACGTCGGTGTGGCCCGCAAACACGAACACGGGCGCCGTGGTCCCGCGCCGCGCCCACAGGTTGGTTACGCCGTTGGATTCGATGGTTTCACACCGAAAGCCCAGCGGTTCCAGCAGCTTGATGAGGCGCTGCTGGCAGCCCTTGTCGTGCGGCGTGACCGAGTCGAGTGCGATCAGTTCTTCGGTGAGCAGCAGGGTGCGGGACGGGGCGGCGACCATGGTTCAGCCCTGGAAGATCTGCTGGTAGGTGGCATCCGAGAAGCCGACGTGTACCTGCGGCCCGGCGCCTTGCAGCACGGGGCGCTTGATCACCGATGGGTATTCCAGCATCAGTTCCAGCGCGCTGTCTTGGTCCGTGACCTGCGCCTTGCGCTCGTCCGGCAGGCCGCGCCAGGTGGTGCCCTTGCGGTTAACCAGCGTCTCCCAGTCCACTTTCTGCAGCCAGCCCGCGACAGTGGCGCGGTCCAGCCCCTGCTTCTTGAAGTCGTGGAAGTCGAAGGCGTGGCCGTGGTCGGCCAGCCAGGTGCGGGCCTTCTTGACGGTGTCGCAGTTGGGGATGCCGTAGAGTTTCATTGCACTGTCGAGTGAGTGGGTTGCGAACGCAGGCCGACATTATACTGTTCGGCACCCGGCCGGAGCCCGCCTCACTTCTTGAGGATGGTGATCCCACCGTCCACTTCCAGGAAGGCAAACTTCATGTCTTGCTGTTCGCAATCGGCCTCGCGCAGCGATTCCTTCAGGTCTTCCTGGGTCAGGCGGCAGCGCCGCACGGTCTTGTCGAAGAAGCGGCCATCGCGGCCGATCATGATCGCCTCGCCATCCAGCAAATGGGACATCTTCTTGCTCCGCGCCGCCAGCGTGGCCACGATGGCGTTGAGCGCGAGAAGAGTGGCTGCGATGATCAGGCCACCGGCCAGGGAATCGTCGCCGCCGGACAGTGAGTTGGACACCGCTTCGCTCAGCAGCATCACGACCAGCAGGTCGAAAGGCGTGAACTGGCCCACCGTGCGGTGCCCGGACAGGCGCACCATGGCCAGCAGGGCGAGGTAGACCACCACCCCGCGCACGATAAATTCCCACCAGGGCAGGTCCATGTCAAACATGGTGCACCGCCGCTGTCAATGGGGCGTGCCAATCCCCGCGCCCGTTTTTGCGCCGGCACCGGCCAGCAGGGGGTAGGGGTCCTGCGGCGTGCCTTTCCACCACTGCTTCTCGGGCGTCAGCTGGAACACGGCAAAGTGCAGGTGCGGGGTGTTCGGGTCCGCGTTGCCGCTGGTGCCGACGTAGCCGATCAGGTCTCCCTTCTTGAGCTCCTGGCCTTCCTTCAGGCCTTCGGCATAGCGATCCAGGTGCGCGTAATAGTAGGAGAGCGTGCCACTCGGGTCGAACTGGTAGACGGTCAGGCCACCGGGCTTGCTGTTGAAGAGCTTGACCACCTTGCCGTCCGCCGCGGCCACCACTTTCGTACCCTTCGGCGCGAGGATGTCGATCGCCTCGTGGCGGCGCTGGCCGTCGCGCGGCTGGTCGAAGGTGTCGGAGAGCTGCGCGGCGGTGACGCCCTCCACCGGCACCAGCAGCGTGGCCGAGTCATTGCCGCCGCCCGTATGGACGCTGCCTTCCGTCCCGCTGGAGCCGACCTGCGCGTCTCCGCCGCCGGCTCCGGGGAGCGGCGGTTGCGGTAGCGGAGGCAGGGCGCTTTCCGGCAGCGCCACCTGCACGCCGGGCGGTGGGCTCGGCGTCGCCTGCACGATGCCGGGTTCGGTGGAGGTGACGGTCGCGGTGCGCGTGGTGTCACCCGCCGGGTAGCGGCTGAGGAAGATGAAGAGGGCAACGGCGCCCAGGATGGCGCCGAGGATGAACGTCCAGATGCTTCTCATGTGAGCCTCCTTGTCGATAATGCCCCGGCTATTCCTCCAGCACCACCTCGGTCCCGGTGGGGACGGACTTCAGCAGCGCCGTCACGTCCCAGTTGGTGACGCGGATGCAGCCGTGCGATTGCGTCTTGCCGATGCCCGAGGGCTCCGGCGTGCCGTGAATGCCGTAGTGCGGCTTGGTCAGCTCCAGCCAGGCCAGGCCGACCGGATTGTTTGGACCCGCGGCGATCCTGGCCTTCTGGTGGCCGGGCGTGGCGTCCCAGAACAGCTGGGGGTTGTAGAAGAAAACGGGGCGCTCCGAGATCAGTTTGATGGCCCAGGTGCCGATGGGAAGCGGGTCATGTTCGCTGCCGGTGGAGGCGGGGAATTGCGCGATCTCCTGGCCGGTGGTGTCGAACAGCGTGAGTGTGTGCTGGGCTTTGCTCACCACCACGCGGCCGGCCTTGGGCAGCGGTTCGGTGTCCAGCACATTGGGCACCACGATCTGTTCACCGGCACGGGTGAAGTCCTTGCCGGGGTTGAGGCGCTTGAGCAGGGCCGGGCTGGCATGGAATTTCTCGGCCAGGCCTTCCAGCGGGGTGGCGAAACTCAGGGCCTGCAGGTTGGCCTTCTCCATCATGTCTGTGGGGATGGGCTCGAAGGGGCCGGCCACGTCGGCGTCCTGGATGGTGTAGTTGATCAGGGCCGGGGCCTGGTCTTCGTTCAGCGCGGCCCAGGTCTGCTTGCCGATGGCGCCCGTCTGTTCGAGGCCGCGCTTGCGCTGGAAGCCGGTGATCGCGGCGCGCATGTTGGACCCGAAGCCGCCATCGATCTCGCCGACGCCATAGTGGGCGCGATCCAGCAGGATTTGCGCGCGCAGCACGGCCGGGCCACGGGACTTGGCGCTGACGGCGGGCGTCTTGTCGCTGGCGTTGACAGTGTCAATGGACAAGTTGGGCTGCGGCGCCGCGAAGACGGGGGCGCCAATGGCGACGACAACGCAGAAAATAAACTGGCGAATCACATGGGCTCCTGAAACTGCTCGGTGAGCCCAGCTTAGCCCCCGGCCGCCAGCCGGTCTGTTCGGCAACGAACGTGGGGAATCGCCAAAGGTGAGTGCCACACTGCTGAGTCGGAAACCGTTACAATTGGTAAATATTCCTACTGGAGACCGTTATGGCTGGTTCAATCAAGTCCTATCAGTTGCTAGTTGCGTCGCCCTCAGACGTGGGAGAGGAGCGACGCGTGGTCGAGGATGTTGTGTCTCAGTTGAACTCTCAATGGAGTCGGTCGCTAGGCCTTCGGATCGATACCGTTAAATGGGAAAATTCGACTCATCCGGAATTTGGTGAATACCCCCAGGCCGTAATTAATGAGCAAATTGGCGACGATTTCGATATCCTTGTCGGCATTTTTTGGACGAGAATAGGGTCTCCGACGCCACAGGCACGTTCCGGAACAGTTGAAGAAATAGAGCGCGCGCTTAAAAGAAGAAAAGATACTGGCGGCGTACCCGAAGTGATGCTTTATTTCAAGACAGCTCAGATCTCGCCAAAAGTTGACATCTCGCAATTGGCTGCGGTTCAACAGTTCCAAGCCAGCATCGGTGATCTGGGAGGACTCTATTTTGAGTTCGAATCTTTGAGCGACTTCGAATCATCGTTAAGGGCACACTTAGCTGCTGTCGCTCAGAAGCTGGCCGCAAGGCGCTCCGCCGACCGTGCCGGATTAAATAGTGTAGAACATCCATTGTCACCAGATCGTGGTTCAGAAGAGGATGACGACGAGCTTGGATACTTCGACTACATCGACATTCATCAATCACAAATCGAGGTGATGAATGCCTCAATGACCGCGATTAGTCGGGCGACTGTTCTGATTGGGGAACAAATCGAGGGGCAAAGTGTTGAAATGGGCGCGAATGGCAAACATGATGTTCGTATAGCACGAACTATTGTCAATCGCACCGCGCAATACATGAATAACTATGCTGACACTCTTTCAGGTCAAGTCAGAGTGTTAGGGAATGCTCGGGTCCAAGCGTTCGATTCGTTATCAAAACTTTTAACGTTTGCAGGAACAGGCGAAAATTCACCTGAAGACCTCACGGTGCTACGGAAGACCCTTCGCGAAACGATTAACAGCGCAGAATCTGCGCGGGAAGGGATGCAAGGGATGAGGGACGCTGCGGCGGGCCTTCCCCGGATGAGCAAAGAGTTAAACGCCTCGAAACGTCGTGTGGTCGCAGAGCTAGATTCCCTGCTTTCCGAGATTGATAGTGTGAGGTCTACGGTCCGAAATATTGTGGAAGCTATTGATCGGCTGCTCACCTCGAGCTAACTTCGAGTAAAAAAACTGACCGCGTACCCAACGTTAGTCGAATATTTTGTTAGGTGTTGAGGGTGAACTCGGTGAACGAGGCGGAAGGTTCGGCGGGTTTGTCCGGCTCCGCCTCCGACTTGGCGAGCGCGCTGTCCGGGCCATTGTTGAGGAGCCAGAGCAGGTTGGTGGCCGAATCGGCGTTGGCCAGCGCTTCTTCCTGCGTGACCATGCCTTCCTTCACCAGCTTGTACAGCGCCGCCTCGAAAGTCTGCGAGCCAGGCGTCAGCGACTTCTCCATCGCCTCCTTGATCTGGCCGATCTCGCCCTTTTCAATCAGGTCCGCCGTGTAGCGGGTGTTGACCAGTACCTCGACGGCCGCGTGCCGCTTGCCGCCTTCGGCCGCGCGCACCAGCCGTTGCGACACGATTGCCTTCACCGCCGCCGACAAATCCTGCAGCAGCGCCGGACGGTTCTCGATCGGATAGAAGCTGATGATGCGATTGAGCGCGTTGTAGCTGTTATTGGCGTGCAGGGTCGCCAGCACCAGGTGGCCCGACTGCGCATACGCCAGCGCCGCCGCCATGCTCTCCTGGTCGCGGATCTCGCCGATCAGAATGCAGTCCGGCGCCTGCCGCATCGCGTTCTTCAGCGCTGTGTGGAAGTTCTTGGCATCGCTGCCGATCTCGCGCTGGTTGACAATCGACTTCTTGTTCTTGAATAGGTATTCGACCGGATCTTCCAGCGTCAGGATGTGCCCCGGCTTCTGCTCGTTGCGGTGGTCCAGCATGGCCGCGATGGTGGTGGATTTGCCGGAGCCGGTCGCGCCCACGAGCAGCAGCAGCCCGCGCTTTTCCATGATCAGCTCCGCCAGTACCGGAGGCAGGTCCAGCGAATCCAAAGGCGGGATATCGACCGGGACGAAGCGGAAGACGGCAGATACGGTCCCACGCTGCACGAAGGCCGACAGGCGGAAGCGCCCCAGGTTGGGCACCGAGACCGCCATGTTCAGCTCATGCTCGTCTTCGAGCGTCTTCATCTCCTCAGCCGAGCAGACTTCGGCGAGGAGGGCGATGATGTTCTCCGCCTCCAGCTTCTGCTGGTTGATCGGAATGAGGTTCCCGTTGATCTTGATATGTACCGGTGAATTCACCGCGAAGAACATGTCCGACGCGCTCTTCTCTTTCATCAGCTGGAACAGCCGCTCCATCATCGCCATGATGCGTCTCCTTTGAGATTAGATCCCGCGCAGCAGCTCGTTGATGCCGGTCTTGGCGCGGGTCTTGGCGTCCACACGCTTGACGATCACCGCGCAGTACAGCGAGTAGGTGCCATCCGCCGAGGGCAGGTTGCCCGAGACGACCACCGAGCCTGCGGGCACGCGGCCGTAGGTCACTTCACCGGTCTCGCGGTTGAAGATCTTGGTGGACTGGCCGATGTACACGCCCATCGAGATCACCGAGTTCTCCTCGACGATCACGCCTTCCACGATCTCGGAGCGCGCGCCGATGAAGCAGTTGTCCTCGATGATAGTGGGGTTGGCCTGCATCGGTTCCAGCACGCCGCCGATGCCCACGCCGCCCGACAGGTGCACGTTCTTGCCGATCTGCGCGCACGAGCCCACGGTGGCCCAGGTGTCGACCATCGCGCCTTCGTCGACGTAGGCACCGATGTTCACGTAGGACGGCATCAGCACCACGTTCTTGCCGATGAAGGAGCCGCGCCGCGCCACGGCAGGCGGCACCACGCGGAAGCCGCCCTTGGCAAAGTCCTCGGCGGTGTAGCTGGCGAACTTGGTCGGCACCTTGTCATAGAACTGCATGCCGCCGCCCGCAGGGACCTGCACGTTGTTCTCAAGGCGGAAGGACAGCAGTACGGCCTTCTTGATCCACTGGTTGACGACCCACTCGCCGGTGTCCTTTTGCGCCACGCGCAGGCTGCCGTCGTCCAGGCCCGCGAGCACGTGGGCCACGGCGTCGCGCACTTCGGCGCTGGCGCTGGTCGGCGAAAGGTCGGCGCGCTGGTCCCAGGCGGTGTCGATGATGGCTTGCAGTTGTTGGGTCATTTGGAGTTCGGGTTCAGATAGGGTGGTTGTTTCAGTTCGGTGCAGAACTGGACGATCCGCTGCGCGGCTTCCAGTCCCTCGTCGATTTCGGCCACGAGCGCCATGCGAATGCGGTTGCGGCCCGGGTTGGAGCCGTGCGCGTCGCGCGCCAGGTAGGTACCCGGCAGGACGGTGACGTGATAGTCCGCGTACAGGCGGCGGGCGAATTCCTCGTCCGTCAGGCCAGTACGGGCGACGTCGGCCCACAGGTAGAAGCCGGCGTCGGGCAGGTCCACGTCCATCACGCTCTTGAGCAGGGGCGTGATGAGCGCGAACTTCTCGCGGTATTTGTTGCGGTTCTCGACCACGTGCGTCTCGTCGTTCCAGGCCGCGATGGACGCAGTCTGCACCGGCGGCGACATCGCGCCGCCGCTGTAGGTGCGGTACAGGAGGAACTTCTTGACGATGGCGGCATCGCCCGCGACGAAGCCGGAACGCATGCCCGGCACGTTGGAGCGCTTGGAGAGGCTGGAGAACACCACCAGGTTGCGGTAGTCCGCACGGCCCAGCTGGTGCGCCGCTTCCAGCGCGCCGAGCGGGGGCTGGCTGCCGTGGTAGATCTCGGAATAGCATTCGTCCGCCGCGATGATGAAGCCATAGCGGTCGGACCGCGCGAACAGCTCCTTCCAGTCATCCAGCGAGACGGTGGCACCGGTCGGGTTGCCGGGGGAGCAGAGGTAGAGCAGCTGCGCGCGTTCCCACACCTCGCCGGGGACGGTGGCGTAGTCGCAGGCGAAGTTGAGGGCCGGGACCGAATTCACGTAATACGGCTCGGCGCCCGCCAGGAAGGCCGCGCCTTCGTAGATTTGGTAGAACGGGTTGGGGCAGACCACCAGCGCCCTGGACGCCGGGTCGATCACTGCCTGCGCGAACGCGAACAGCGCTTCGCGCGAGCCGTTCACCGGCAGCACCTGGGTGGCCGGATCCAGCGCCGGAATGCCGTAGCGGCGCTGCAGCCAGCCCGCGATGGCGGCGCGCAGCGCGTCCGTGCCGATGGTGCTGGGGTAGTTGGCCAGCCCACTCATCGCGTTGACCAGCGCTTTCTGGATGAACGCGGGCGTGGCGTGTTTTGGCTCGCCGATCCCCAGGCTGATCGCGCTGTACTCGGCATTGGGCGTCACGCCCGCGAACAACTGGCGCAGCTTTTCGAAAGGGTAGGGGTGGAGCTGGTCGAGATTGGGGTTCACGTGCTGTCGGGCGGTGAAGCGGCCGGGTGGCCGCTGCGTGTCTTTGGGCGATTCTTATTATAGCTTTGTCAGCTGGCGGTCGCGCCAGGCGCCCGGGTTTATGCCCGACCACTCCTTGAACGCATGCGTGAAGGCGCTCTGCTCCTGGTAGCCGAGCAGGAAGGCGATGTCCACCAGCGACAGGTTGGGCTGGCGCAGGTAGTCGACGGCCAGATCGTAGCGGGCGCGGTCCAGCACCTGCTGGAAGCTGGCGCCTTCGTCGGCCAGCTTGCGCTGCAGGGTGCGCGGCGAGAGGCTGAGCTCTTCCGCGATGCTGGCCAGTCGCACACGGTCGTGCGCGAGGTTGCGGATGATGGCGGCGTAGACCTGCTCGGCGGTGCGCGGCTCGGCGGCGCTGGCGTGGGGGCTGGCGCTGGTTCGCTGGCGCAGCAGCTGCTCCGCGTGCTGCTGGAGCACGGGGTAGAGGCCGACATCCGCATTCGGCACCGGCCATTGGAGCAGCTGGGCGGGAAAGGTCACCGCGTCCGTCGTCGCCCCGAACTCTGGCAGCGTGCCGAAAATCCGCTCGTACTCGGCGCCGTCCGCATCCTGTTGATGGCGGAAGCGCAGGCGCGCGCCGGGCAGCTCCATCCCGGCCAGCCACGTGCTGAAGACACGGATGCCCGCGAACACGCTTTCGGCCAGATGGCGCGGGCCGTCTGGATAGTTGGTCACCCATTCGTACTGCGCCACCGGGCCATCCAGGTGCAGCACTGAGCGGCCCAGGTCGTGGGCCAGCTCCTCGTAACGACGCGTTTGCTCGAATACCTGGCCGAAGTCGCGGCAGGACAGCAGGATCAGGCCATAGACGCTGTAGGTACCCAGCTTGACGCGTTCTCCCACGTGCAGGCCGAAGTGCGGATCGTCCGTGACCTTGGCGGCGATGCCGAGCAGGCGAACGTAGTCCGCCGCGTTGAAGGAATCGGGCAGCGGGGCGAGCGCATCGTCCGGCAGCCCGGCAGCGCGGGCCAGGGTGCGGGCGTCGATGCCGCGCGCCTCGGCCGCCTCCAGCAGGGGCTGGAGATAGCTGCCGGTGACGCGGCGGGTGTCATGTTTGAGCAATTCAAGTGGCATGAAAGAGCAAGACCGGATGGCGCGCGTGAACGTAACCTGCTGTGATCAAAAGTATAGCGGGAATTGGGTATGCGGCGATGGAATGGCTGGGGTGACTCGGCGGTGGAATACGGTCTGCACGCGGACGCGCTGGCGTTCCTGCGCGCGCGCGTCGGCGAGGGTGCGCGGGTGGAGGATGCAGGTTTCGAGGCCGTCTGTGCGGCAGCGCCGCCATCGCGCCTGCCGTCGTTTGGTTCCGTGGACCGCACGCCGCAAACCCGTGTGCTCAATGCGCTCGGCCAGAGCCTGCCGGACTGGCTGCGCCTGCGCTATGGCGACATCGGCCCGGTGCCGGATGGCGTGGCTTTCCCGGAGAGCGATGGGGAGGTGCGGGTGCTGCTGGACTTTGCGCGGTCGGTTGACGCCATCGTCATTCCGCACGGGGGCGGGACCAGCGTGGCGGGGCACCTGGCCGTGCCTGCGGGGGAACGGCCGGTCCTGTCGATCAACCTCACGCGGATGCGCGCCTTGTTGAATCTCGACCGGCAGTCGCAGCTCGCGACATTCGGCGCGGGCGTGTACGGGCCGGACCTGGAAGCGCAGCTGCGAGCGCACGGCTACACGCTGGGCCATTTTCCTCAGTCGTTTGAGTATTCGACGCTGGGCGGGTGGATCGTCACGCGGTCCTCGGGCCAGCAATCGCTCAGGTATGGGCGGATCGAGCAGATGTATGCGGGCGGCCGCGTACAGACACCGCGCGGGGCGCTCGCCATCCCCACATTCCCCGCGTCGGCAGCGGGGACGGACTTGCGCGAGCTGGTGCTCGGGTCGGAGGGCCGCATCGGTATCCTCACCGAGGCGACGGTACGCGTCTCGCGGCTGCCGGAGCGGGAGGCGTTCCACGCCGTGTTCTTTCCCAACTGGGACGCAGCCGAGGCGGCGGTGCGTGAGCTGGCGCAGGCACGCCTGCCACTGTCGATGCTGCGCCTCTCGAACGCGCTGGAGACGGTGACCATGCTCACGCTGGCCGGGCACGCACGCCTCATCGGTCTGCTGGAGCGATACCTGGTCCTGCGCGGCTGCGGCGAGGGCAAATGCATGCTGATGTTCGGCTTCAGCGGCACGCATTCCGACTATCGGCATGCCGTCCGCGCGGCCCTGCGCATCTCGCGCGCGCGCGGCGGCGTTCATGTCGGCACCAGGATGGGCGAGAAGTGGAAGCAGAACCGCTTCCGTACTGTCTACCTGCGCAACGCGGCATGGGAGCAAGGCTATGCCATTGACACGGTGGAGACGGCGGTCGACTGGCCGCGCGTGAAACCAATGATGCAGGCGGTCGAGCAGGCGGCTGTGGCGGCCTTCGCCCAGTACGGTGAACGCGTACACACGTACACGCACCTGTCGCACCTTTACGCGCAAGGGGCCAGCGTGTACACGACCTTCGTTTTCCGGCTCGCGGGCCGGTACGAGGTCGATCTTGCGCGCTGGCGGACTTTGAAGGCGGCGGTGTCGCAGGCGATCGTTGCGCAGGGCGGCACCATCAGCCACCAGCATGGCGTCGGCAGCGACCATGCACCGTACCTCGCGGCCGAGAAGGGCGAGGCGGGCGTGGCGGCGCTGCGCGCCCTGTTCGCGCACTTCGACCCGGATGGACGCATGAATCCCGGGAAGCTGGTGCAGCCATGACTGCGCTCTGGCACGCCGGATGGCGCGAGCGTTTGCCTGAGCTGTTCGGGCAGGAGTGGGATGTTCTCGTCATCGGCGGCGGCATCACGGGGGCGGGTACCCTGCTGGAGGCGGCGCGGCGAGGCTTGAAGGCGCTGCTGGTGGAACAGCGCGACTTTGCGTGGGGGACGTCTTCTCGTTCATCGAAGCTGGTGCACGGCGGCTTGCGCTACCTGAAGGAGGGGCGCATTGCGCTGACCCGCGAATCGGTGCACGAGCGCGAACGGCTGTTGCGCGAGGCCCCGGGCTTGGTCGAGCGGCAAAGCTTTGCGTTTGCGGACTATGCGAACCACAAGCCTGGCCGGCATTCTTTCCTGCTCGGCCTCACTGTGTACGACATGCTGGCCGGGCACCGTGAGCGGCACTATTTGCCGCCGGATGAATTCCTGATGCTGGCGCCGAACATCTCGCAGGACCGGCTCGAAGGTGGCATCAAGTACACGGATGCGAAGACGGACGATGCGCGGCTGGTGCTGCGCGTACTGCAGGAGGCGCTGGCGGCAGGTGGTGTGGCCGTCAACTATGCGGGTGCCAAATCGCTGCTGCGCGACGCGGACGGGCGCGTAGCCGGGGCCGTGATTGCCGATGCGCCGAGTGGTTCTTCATACGAGGTCCGGGCACGTGTGGTCGTCAACGCCACCGGCGCCTGGGCCGATGGCCTGCGCGGCCAGGCTGGCGCCGAGCGCAAACTACGGCCCCTGCGCGGCAGCCACCTGGTCCTGCCCGCATGGCGCTTGCCGCTCGCGCAGGCCGTGAGCCTCATGCATCCGCTGGATGGCCGCCCCGTATTCGCGTTCCCGTGGGAGGGCGTCACGCTGGTCGGTACGACGGATGTGGACCATGCCGAAGACCTGGTGCAGGAAGCGGCCATCACCAAGGGCGAATTCGACTATCTCATGGAGGCGCTGGTCTTCCAGTTCCCTCAGTTGGGCCTCACGCCGCACGACGTCATCGCCACCTACGCCGGAGTCCGTCCCGTGATCGACAGCGGCCAGTCCGATCCCTCCAAGGAGCCGCGCGAGCACGCAGTGTGGACGGACCACGGCATGGTCACAGTCACCGGCGGCAAGCTGACTACCTTCCGCGTCATCGCACTCGATACCTTGAAGGCTGTGGCGGCGCTGCTGCCTGATTGGTCCGCGCCGATGGATGCACGGCCGGTGTTTGCGCCTCCGCCCATGCCCGACGCGCGGCGCCTGCCCGCCACCTGGGCCGCACGCTTGCAGGGGCGGTATGGCACGCACGCGGCGCAGGTGCTCGAACTCGGCGGATATGACCTCTACGAGCGTATCCCCGGTACCGAAACACTGTGGGCCGAACTGGCCTGGTGCGCGCGTGCCGAAGCGGTGGCCCATCTTGAAGACCTGGTGCTGCGCCGGACCCGTCTCGGCCTGCAGCTTCGGCTGGGCGGCATTGATCATCTGCCGCGCATCCGCCAACTGTGCCAGTCCGCGCTGGGCTGGACCGACGAACGCTGGGATGCGGAAGTGACCGCGTATCTGGCATTATGGAACGCTCACTACGCCCTGCCACGGGAATATGCCTGACCACATCCTCGCCATCGACAACGGCACCCAGTCCGTCCGCGCCATCCTGTTCGACCTGGATGGGAACATCGTCGCCAAATCGCAGATCCATTTGCAGCCGTACTTTTCGACGCACCCCGGGTGGGCGGAGCATGATGCCGATGGATACTGGGGGGCAGTATGCGAGGCCTGCCGCGCGCTGTGGCAGCAGCCGGGCGCCGTGCCAGCGAACGTGCGCGGTGTGGCCGTCACCACGCAGCGCGGCACGGTGGTCAATGTGGACAAGGATGGCGTGCCGCTGCGGCCCGCGATCACGTGGCTGGACCAGCGGCGCGTCGAGACCATCCCGCGCATCGGGCCATTGTGGACTGCGGCTTTTCGCTTGGCCCGCGTGCACGACACCATCACGTACTTTCAGCGCGAGGCGGAGATCAACTGGCTGCATGTGCACCAGCGGGACGTGTGGAATCGCACGCACAAGTATCTTCTGCTGTCCGGGTACCTGAATTTCAAGATGACGGGGCGGTATGTGGATTCGACAGGGTCACAGGTGGCCTATATCCCGTTCGACTACAAGCGGCAGGCGTGGGCTTCGAAACGGGACTGGAAGTGGCAGGCGCTGAAGGTCGAGGAGCACATGCTGCCGGAGCTGGTAGAACCGGGGACGGTCATCGGCCAGGTCGAGGCACACATCGAACAGGCGACGGGCATTCCCGTCGGCACGCCGATCATCGCCGCTGCTGCGGACAAAGCCTGCGAGGTGATTGGTGCGGGATGCCAGCAGCCGCACATCGGCTGTCTGTCTTACGGCACCACCGCAACCATCAACACGACGACCACCAAGTATGTCGAGGTGACGCCGTTCCTGCCGCCTTACCCCGCTGCGATCCCGGGAGCGTACAGCACCGAGGTGCAGATCCCGCGCGGGTACTGGATGGTCAACTGGTTCAAGAACGAGTTCGGGCACCACGAACAGGCGCTGGCCGCGGAGCGTGGGGTGGCGCCGGAGGTACTGTTCGATGAACTGGTCAATGCGGTGCCGCCTGGCTCTATGGGTTTGATGCTGCAGCCGTATTGGAGTCCCGGCATCCGCGTGCCGGGGCCGGAGGCGAAGGGCGCCATCATCGGCTTCGGCGACGTGCACACGCGGGCGCACGTGTACCGCGCGATCCTGGAAGGCTTGGCGTACGCGCTGAGGGAAGGGAAGGAGCGCACTGAGAAGCGCTCGGGCGTACCGATCACGGAGCTGCGCATCTCGGGTGGCGGGTCGCAGAGCGACGCGGCCATGCAGCTTACCGCCGACATCTTTGGCTTGCCGACGGCGCGGCCGCATATCTACGAGACCTCCGGCCTCGGCGCCGCCATCGACGCCGCTGTCGGTCTGAAGATGTACCCCGACTTCAGCGCCGCCATCCAAGGCATGACCCGCATCGGCCGCGTCTTCGAGCCGATCGCCGCGAACCACGCCACCTACGACCGCCTGTACCACAAGGTCTACCGCGGTATGTACCGCCAGCTGCAGCCCCTCTACGCGCAGATCGCGGAGATCACGGGGTATCCGAAGCGGGGCTAGTCAGAGGTTGGTCTGGAAGTTTGGCGCAGTCGAAATGAGCTTCGCCCCGCAGCTGGTCAAGTCGCCTTCAAAGGCGACTGCCTTGCCGTTGATGCGGTGGTGCTCCGAGCCTGTCGCAATTTTGCAGCCGCTGTGTCCTGGAAGCGGGCAGCTGCATGTGTCGCCGACACATGCGACAGGAATCCCCGCTACTTTGAAGTGCCCCGCGTCTGCCGAAATCACCTTGCCTCCATGGGAGGTCGGGTCGCCCAGTCTGATGACTTTGCGCATGCGCTTTCTCCTCAGGTTGCAATTTTCTTGTCAGCGCGTGACCGCTTAATGGGTCGACTCAGCGTAATTTGCCGGGTCGATGGCCATCGATTTGATACTGCGGAACACGTCACCGCCTCGTGCGTGTTCCTGGGACTTGCGCTTCTCTTCCGAGGGCGGGCTTATGAAAACAAGGCTGGCCTCGTGCGGATCGCGTAAGTTGATCGCAAGGCTCGGACCGCCGGCGCGGTAGCTGCCCATGACGCCAATCGCCATCTCCATAAACAGGGTGGCGGCGCCAGTATTGCCCAAGCGGCGGTCGATATTGATGAATTGGTCTAGCTTGCCGCTGTCGATCTCAGGACCACCCTGTGCGGCGTACTCGTGCAGCACGCGTTCGAGTGCAATCAACTGCTCGGTTTGGTTGTTGGTGGCGGCGATGACCCGCGCTGGGCCCTTCGCGCGTTCACCTTCCGGCAGGGTATGGAGCGCTTCTTGTAATCCTTTAAATAGCGCCTTTTCGCGGGCATCGCGTCGGGCGAGCGGCTTGCCGTGTTCGTCGGTCATCTTGATGAACACGGGCCGATGGACGAAACCCAGCGTGGGCAGCTTGTCGAAATCAGCCAGTTGGGTTTTGCTCCAGGGAACGGGGAACCAGGGCGTTGATTTCCAGTCCAGCGGTGGCAAATGCTTGGCTTTGAATTCCCGGTCCAAAAAGCTGGTCGGTCCGGTCCCCCGGATGTCTGGACGCACGGCGAATTTGGCGGCGAAGTCCAGCCATTCGGCGACCGTGACGGTGCGTTCGGTCCGCCATGCGGGTTCCTTCGGCCTCGGTACTGTCTTCTTCAAGTCCAAGTATCCCAGATACAGTCGGCGCGCTACCCCATCGCGATTCAGCACCTCCACGCCGAGGCGCAAGTCATCGATATCGTCATAAGCGAAGGGCCGGACAGGATCTACCCTTTCGCGCCGGGCCAGTACCAATAGGGCCGAGGAGTCTGGCATTTCTGGGACGTAGTAGCCGGTCTTGACGAGGGGCGGTGATCCAGATGCCTGTGACAGTTCTCGTAGGGCTAGGTCGTCATCCGAGTTCAACACGACATACGGGATGTCTGGATGAGTGTCGAAAAAATCGAATACATCTTCGAGGATTCGGTCCGGCCGCTCCGCAAATCGACGCGGACCAGCCACGAACAGGAGACTTGCCATGCCAGACGACACGGCCGAGTTCGCCAAACCCATGTCAGGCGACTGTGGCCCATCCTGATCATCACTCATACTTGGTGGCCTGGCATTGAATACCGGAACCCCCCACTCCGATAGCGTGTATGCCGCTCCATTTTCCAAGGTGTCGCCACTGCGACTGCCACTTGTGCCGAGCTTGTCGTTGTTCAACCAAGGATATTTTTTCGGATCCTGTTCTCGAATCGATGTGTAGGGTGTGGCGGTTTGCAGAACATCCCACAACTTTCCCTGCCTGTACTTGTCCAGCGTGACTCCTAGGCTGATGACCTCCAATACGTATTCACGGCGGCCATTTTCAGTGTGTGCTAGCGACCGCTGCAACCGCATCGCCTCTGCGGCAGCAGCAGCCTGCGCCTGCCTCGTACTGGTCTCGCGGGCGGCCAGCAGCCAACGTCCGCCAAGTAGCGCTCCAATCCCTAATGCGACCGCAAAGAACCACCACACTTTGTTCATGCTCGTCTCCGGTTGGTTGTGTGCCGCCAATCCATCGCGTGCGAAGGCAATGAAAGAAGCAAATGCGAGAACTAGTGCGAGAGCAATTCTGTGAATTCTTGGTCTACCATTGCCATGCCGCGTTTTTCTGTTGATATTCATGAAGTCACCCGCTTCGCGTTCGTAGTGAATGGTGACATCGATTCAACGGTCAGGGCCGGTGGTAATTCCGGGGGCAATGGGAGATTCTTCGGAAGTTGGCCGGTTGAGTAATATGTTATGTTGGCTTCAATCAGCTCCGTGCGCCATTTTGGTTCAGCGCTCCAATAGCACGCGAACTGACTAATGAAATTGTCCCTTGTGAGTATTCCAAGACGTATGGTTTCACGCACATCCGGTTGCTTTAACCGCCAATCAGCCACCGCGCACAGGTACAGGTAGAACAGCGGGTGGGTCGGCGCATGTCCTCCGCCGATGGCGACGTCATAGGCCGTCACGTGGCTGTGATTCTTGCGGCCGCCATATATGGCGCTGTGAAATGAGCGGGGCGCGTCCGTCTTTTGCCAGCGCTTGCGAGCCTCGTTGGCCGTCTCGTTCCGCTCGATCAATAGCTTGGGCGGGTTAAGCGGGCGCGGTCTGTATCCGCTGTCCAGGCACAAGTACAAGTTCTTAATCTCACGCTTGTCAGCATTGTCCTTGCTCCGATTGAGACGCTCAGCGAGTGCCGGAGAGTGCTCGTTGACCTTCGCGACTTTTCCATCGTACAGCTCGGGATTTGGGCTTCGCATCGATACATAGCCGTGCAAGTTATTCCAGGGCCCGGTGGGATCCGTGAGGCATTCCCAATGTTTGTTTATGCCGTAATCACTGGTAACAGCGGTCGAGGCGTCGACTTGATCGACGTGTTCGCTCGCACCGTACCGGTACTGCGCATCCGTGAAAGCGCCTTCGGCCATGCTGGCGCAAATGGGCTTTGGCAGCGGTTCACCGGTGATACGTCGGACAGCGTGGCGTGTGCGCTCATCGGGTGACGCGTCGGCCGGCGCGTCGCCGTGGGTCGGCAGGTGAGCGCGGGCGATGTGATTGCTCGTCCATTTATCACTGTCAGCTGTATGCGCGTGATCGTCCTCACCAGGTAACCGAAGTATGAAGTCATGGGTGCCTTGTCCGAGCATGACGAATCTGCCGTTCTGTGGATCGGGTCGACGCTTCAATGTGAATATGCGTTGAAGAAACGTTCCGCCCAGTTCCGCGAGAGGCCTACATACGAACGGGCGCGGTACTTGTGTCGTCTTGCGGATCGGCGCATTGTCTTTGAAACCTGCACCAACGTTGGCTTGCCCAGACTGGAGTCGATGGCCCCGCTGGTAGTCAGGCACCCCCTGCCACCCGATCCCTTGCACATTGGCGAGCGCCACGGTCATGTCCTCAGGCGAAAAATAGAGGTAGACCTTGCCTCGGTTGTCGCGGTCAGCGCTGGCCGTCCACTTGGGTCCAACAGTGCCGAAGTGTTTTCGCGTGTCCGTGAGTTCCGCGAGCGGAGGCGACTCGTGCTTTTGCGCAGCCACGCCTTTGACAATGTTTGCCAACGTGGTCAATCGCGCATGAAGTGTTTGGCCGCCGGTAATGTGCCGGTAGCGGTCGTCTTCCCTCATTTGCGCGTCTTCGCCTGAATAACCGTCAACCATTCCAGCCAGTTTCGGTACCTCATCGACCAAGCTGTACGGTGGGTTGCACAAGATCAGCGTGTCCGCGGGACGTGCATTGGGCTGGATGTCCTTCATTTTGGGATCCAGGAGAAAAGCCTGCGCCAACAGGCTGAGCATACAGCCCTGGCTGTGCGCGACGATCGAGACCGTTTCGTCTTCATCGTAGTCACGGATCATCGTGATGAGCGCCGCTAGCCGTCGGGCCGCCAAGATCATGTAGAGTCGGCCCGGATTTCTTAGGATGGGACGAGTTGCATCGTGCGCCATCCAGTCAAGCGCTCCGTGGGCGTCGCTCTTCCCGCGATTCCACATCTCTGGGAGCGAGTTGGTCGCATTCGAAAACGGCCCGCCACCCTTCGAATAGTCCCTGTCCAGACGGTTCCCGTAACGGTCAACTGCTTGTCCATGCGGGGTCTTTTTCCAGTCGCCGACTTTGTCCAGTTCTTCGCGAAAGCCCCAGTAGAACGGGATCACTGGACTGTACGCAGTGTTGGTGATGTGGCGCTTGTAGAACACCGCGTCCGGATCCTCCTCCAGCTTCTCGCGATCGGCGGCTTGCGGCATTCGATACGTCGCGGGTCGGATGTCGCCGCACAAGCGCGTCGTCAAGCCTTCGCATAGGCCCGATTCCACCGCGTCGTAGCCTGTGCCCACATCGTTGACGCCATGCACGAGAATGATGGAACCGGGCAGATTGTGCTTGGCCGCGAGGATCCTTTCGTTGCCCTGGCCGGGAAGTGTCACGCCGTCTGCGGTTCCGACGCTGAATGGAAGCTTCTTGTACAGTCCTGCGCTTTTTTGCTTGGTCATGACTGTTCGTCCTTCCTGACGAGATTGATTGTCGCAAATTGCATCTGTCCGTGCGTCAATGTCGTGGTCTTCCCGCCCCCGTCCGTGACCCCGTTGCTGCTCGCCGCGGCTGCGGATTCGAGTTCGTAGTGGAGACCGCTTGCCGGTACTCCACCGTCGAGGTACGGGTAGTAGTGAGGAGCGAACTGAAGGTCTGTGCCGCCGTCGTCGAATCTTGGAAGTTGTGAGCTCATCGTCTCCGGGCCGTCCCAAGTGAATTGCGGTGCGTGGAATTTGAGCTGATGCTTGCTGCCGATGACCGGTGGACCGTCACCTAATTTGATGAATGAGCCGTCGGTTGTCACGAAAAGGAGCTTATCCGCCGCGATAGTGACGGTGCCTTTCGTGGCAGTGATCTTTACGTTGTCGCTCGCGGCGAGTTCGGTATCCCCGTGCTGGCTTTGAAGAATCAACTTGCCGTTGTGCGCAATGGCGTGCATCCCGCCGCTCTGCGCGAACAGAGACAGGCCATTGCCAGCATTCAGATTCACGCGCTGCCCGGCCACCATTTGAAGGTGTTGCTGCGCGACTGTGTCGATGTTCCTGGCCGAGTAGCTGACGATCGCCTGGGAGCTTGCGAATCCGATGCCAGCCGGTGAGGTCACCCCAATGACCGGTTCCCGCGGCTCCGGCGCCTTGGGCTTGGTGTTACTCCCGTCCTCCCACTTCTCGAAGCGGCCGAGCAGGTCGTCCTGGTCCTTGGCGTCGATCGGCAGGCCGTTATGGCTGCCCGCATAATTCCCGAGCGATGCGAACAGCTCGCCACACTCGCGCATCAAGCTGAGGAACTCCTCGCGCTCCAGCTGGCTGCCTTTCGTGGTCCCCGTACCGAGAAGCTTCCAAGCGCTCAAAAATATGCCTCGTGCTGCGTGCAAAGCGATGGCCTCACTGGTGCGCAGTTCTGCGCCTTCACCTCTGGGGTTGGATGAACCATCGGCGCGCGGTTCGGTCATAAAGCCAAGGTTGAGCTCACTGGAGGCGTGGTCGCTCGCCAGCTGCGCACTGATCTGGCCCGTCGTGTCATCAAACCGAAGCTGACTGCCGCGTGCCCCGCGGATCTCGCGGCTGCGCAAACCGGACTGATATTTCGTTCCTGGCAAAGGCGATTCGCGATGGAACGCAGGCGGGACACCACTCCCGTTATAGAGCTGGCCGATGATGACCGGCTTGTCTGGGTCGCCCCCAGAAAAGTCGATCAGGACTTCGGAGCCAATCCGTGGCAAATACCGGGTGCCACATTGTTCGGTACTCCCCGGGCCATTTCCGGCCCAGCTTGTGGCAACGCGTACCCAGGCTGAATCGATGTCTGAGTTTGAGGCTCCAGCGCCGGCGGCGTGCGCGTGATCTTCCGGGCGCGTCGCTGGGAAGCGTACTTTCACCCGCCCGAGCTCGTCGCACCAGATTTCTTCATTCGGCGGGCCGACGACAATGGCGCTTTGCAGTTGCGTGCGTGGTAAGACGGGCTGCGGCGGAACGATACGGCTGCCGCGCCGCACGCAGGTAAACCGGCTCTTGAACCGAATCGGTTCGCCATCGATGTTCTCGAACATCCGGTAGTCGCCCTCGCCCCATCCACTGTGGTTAAAGAGCCGGTGAACCCGCGCGGTGACTTCCTTCGGCAGGTTGTTCTGTGCCGCCAACAGCAGCGACGTGATGACGAATTCACGTTCAACCTGTGGATGGGTATCGATCTCAGGTTGTCCGCTCAGGCCAATCCACTCGCCGACGGCGAGATCGCGCACTCCGCCCTCTCCCTGGAAGACTTTCGCTTCGTAGGCAAAGTGCGAGGCATGAACATTCCCAAGGTCGGTCAGATCGAGGGCACTGTCGGCGAAATGAGGCGGGGCGACCTCATAATTTTCCAGCAAACCTGCAAGGGAATTGCCGCCATCGCCCTGGTCATGCCGGACGGGCGAACTCGTTGCCATGAAATCCGTGCTGGCCGGTTTTTTGTAGTCCCAGCTCTGCAGGGCGATATTCCCCGGCTGCAGTGAGCGTACGGCGCTCCAGGCGGTGACGGAGTCGCGCTGCTCGGTGGCGGCGTCGCGGTGAAAGCGCACGGTACCCGCGGCATTTGCTCGCAGCCGGCTCGTGTCCTGGAATAGGACGAGCGCATGGCCCACAGCCTGATCGTTGGATCGCTGGCCAGCGCGCTCTGGCAAGCCAGAACGGAAGAACCACGAGATGCCGCGGCGTTGAAGCAGTCGGCGGATAAAGCCGGCGTCCGATTCATTGTGCTGCATGATGAACTCGCGCTTGGGGATTTGACGGGCCGCGAGAGCGGCGTCGATGTCGAGTTCGAAAGAGCGTCGCAGGACCGTATTGCGCTCGCGCCATTCCGATGTCAACACGCGCACCACGTCGAGTTCGTTCATATTGCGGAAGACTCGCGTGTTGGTCCTGGCTTCCATGATCGCCAAGGCATCCGTGATGACGATCTGGTAAGTCGCCAGGGCGCCATCGCTTTGTCCAGATGAGGCTTGGCGAATGATGCCGCAGACCCGCCGGAGATCGCCGCGGTCCGTGACGATTCTGAGTTCCGCCGGTACACCAATAAAGGATTTCAGCGGTGAAGTGGCGCTGGAGGATAGGCACAGGATTCTGTATTCAAATCCCCCGCAAACCTGTTCTCGTCCGATGACCTTTTGGGGCAGGAGCTCGTCCTCACCGCTGCCGTCCTGCCGCGACAGAACGAGCGACAGGGGGCGGTTCTGCGCCTGAAGGGCGTATTCCAGCAACGCAGAAAATGAAAGCGAATTTTCGGCCATTCGATCACCCATGGAGATCAAGCTGGTAACAGACTCCTTCGCGATCAACGGTGTTGACGGCGGAAGTCAGAAATGAGGAGTGTCCCAGGCGCCAGTTTGCATCGGAGCGGAGCTGAGGTGCTTCGATAGCGTCGGCCTTGAGGACAAGCTGCACTTCAAATGACAATGCGGCGACACGAAATAGTCTCAACACAGCCGCAAGGGCGGCGGCCGCCGGACCGCGTGGCAGGAACTGCTGATATGAGTTCAATGAAAGCGGGCCAATCCTGAGACGCACTCGCTTTTGCTTGCACATGGCGCGGGCACCCAATGCGAACCCGCCGCCCAGAGTCCCGTGCTTCCCCAGGCAGACCTGCTCTCCGGGTTCAAAGTCCAGCATTTCAGGGACAAATTCCTCAACTTGCACTGGTACGCAGAAAAATTCACTGAGAACCTGCCCGAGCGTGCTGGCGGAGACCGTTGGATGCCGCAGGATCACCGCATAAAATGCTGCGAAATCCGCTGGCAGGTATTCTTCGGATCGAGCCTGCTGGGCATTCGAAGATTGCCCCGGGAAGCCCGCCAAACTGCACCCGATCGTGCGCAAATCAGGCAGCTCCGCCTGCTCCGAGGTGTGGGCTTGAACCCCCAAGGCGTGCGCACGCTGCGCGACGAAATCGAAGAACCCCAGAATGGCGGCGCCCCGGTTCCCAGCCGCCAGTAGCGCTTCTGTGTAGTGATAGGGAAGGGTGCCTCCGGTTCCGAGCAGTCCGCCGGTGGATGGGGTGAGGGTCACGTTCTTTGGCAGGCCTTCACCAGTCTCCGGGATGTCGGCCCGGAAGGCTTCTATGCCAGCCGTAGGGGAATGCAGGCCCGCGTGATTCTGGTACCGGATGCGCATGCGCCTCGTTTCTCCGCCTGCTTGCGCGGGCCGGTCCACCCGCGCCTGGGCGACCTTCGCCGCCTGCGAGAGTTGGAACTTGAAGGGCTCTCGCAGCAGTTTTTGCGTCAGAGAGAAGTTTGGCTTCCGCTGCGGGGGGCGCATCGCAGAATCTCCTTTCCGGTCTGGGCCGAGACCACGACCAACTGCACGAAGCTGTTGAGGTGAACGTATAAGCCGAAAAAATGATCGAGCAGCTGCGTGAAGGCGTGCAGCCCAGTACCGGCGTACGCCTCCTCGTTCATCGACAAGCTGATTTCAACGCCGTGCAGAAAGCCGGAGTAGTGCCGGTCCTGCCAGGGAATGCGCGCCTGCCTGCTTGTCATTGCTGCGATCCCGTCGATCTGCTTTTGCATCGCGGCTGAACGGGGCAGGTTGTACAGCGTGAGGAGTTCGGAGAGCGGGGCCGTGTCATGGCCCATCAGCGAGCTGTTATTCAAGGACAGGTGAGACACCAGCCTCCATTGATCGCTTGAGGGCAAACGGTAGGGCGGTGTTGGCTTGCGCAGCATCCGAATCGGTACGCCGCCCGTGGTATTCGCCATGCTGAAATCGCCGTCGGGTGCGCCGAACCGCATCTGGGTGGGCAGATGGCCGTTGGTGCAGGTCAGTCCTATGGAAACGCTGGCCTCATGTGCAGACAGGGGATCGAATTCCAGATCGACGAAGGAGATGAAATGCTCGTGGCCGGGGCTGATGTGCGCCAAGTGAGGATCCCGGCGCATGAGCCAATAGCGGCCTGACGGTCCCGATTCGCCATGACGCAGCGAGTAATAGGGGTGGTACTCCATGAGGCGGGAGTCGTCGCCGTTTCCTTCGATGGCGGTGACCGAATCGACGCTGTAAATGTCGAAACAGCGCGGATTGACGGAGTCGGATGGCAAGGAGTATTCGGCCTTGGTGTGATCCAGGCTCACCGGGCACGCCGCTTTGGGAAAGAGGTTGACCGCCGGAGTGCAGCCGAGGCGCAGATGATCCGGCGTGAGCTGCGCGAGCATATCTCCAATGGCCGCGTCGTGCCGCGACAGGCGAACGGCGAAGTAAATGCTGAACTGCTCGGCCGAAGGCGAAACTGAGCGTTTCACCGCCCGCATATCCAGCCTGAGGAAGTTGAACTTCTCCGGGAAGCAGCCGAATTCCAGCAGGAGGCGGTAGGCTTGATGGGAGCGCGAAGGGTAGGGCAGCAATGCTTCCTCGTCTGCGAAACCGGGCGTGTCGAGAATGGATTCCCGTATCGCGATCGCATTGCCGTCGCACTCGGTCCAGATCGAAGACACACTCATGGAGAGCGTGTCGCGCAGGCAGGAGGACAGGGCAGCGTCGGCGTCCAGGAACAGGTTCAAGTGATCCGGGAGGACGGATGCAATCCCTGTGCGGGACGACTGGTTTTCGAATGTCAGGCCAATGCAGTGGGTGACGCCAGGCGGGATCCCCAGGCCCGCCAGATCGCGCGGCACGGGGCCGAATCGCGCGGCCGCCAGCGATACCGGGGCTATCTCGACTGGAAACACAGTCTGGAACTGGTAGCGCACCCCATCCATGACGGGGCCGTGCAGCATCGAACCGCGAGGGACGCTGGTCACATTCTCGGCTTTGGCGCGGCCGGCCCGCCGGGCGGCGTCGAACTGGACGATGGTGCAGGAGGGGAAAGGCCGCAGATAATGCGGATAGTTGACGTTCAGGAGCGCTTCCGTGAACCGGTCGTAATTGCGGTCGATCCGCATCGCCGTGTGAGCGTTCATCAGGGCCACACCCTGCAGTAGCCTCCGGATGTGCGGATCCTGTTCCGCCCCGGCCGCGTTCACGCCAAGATGGGAAGCCAGCGCCGGGTACCGCCGCGCGAACTCCTCCCTTAGAACCTCGTTCTGGGCGAGCTCACGTTCGTAATACCGGAGAAGTTCCTGCACCGACCCACCTCATGGCATGGCACTGATGAGGATCAATTATTGCCATGCCAAAACGTGGACGTTTGCGCTATCGCAAACGAAAACCGAGCTGAGCGGAAGGAACCGGAGGGTGTCTCAGATCGCCGACAACGCCTTCACCGCCTCCCACGCGGTAGTGGCCGAACCGACGGCCTCCACGCGATTGCGGCCGCTTTCCTTGGCGGTGTACATGGCGCGGTCGGCGGCGACGAACAGGCGTTCGACGCTGTCGAGCTGCGTGGGCGCGAGCGTGGCCACGCCGATGCTGACCGTGATCCACGGCGACGTGGGCGACTTCGGATGCGGGATCCGCAGCCCCTCGATGTGCTGGCGGATGGTCTCCGCCAGCTGGGCCGCCGCAGCGGGTGGCGTATCGGCAAACAGCAGCACGAACTCCTCGCCGCCGTAGCGCGCCGCGAGGTCGGTGGCGCGCATGGCGTGGGCCTGCACCGCCTCCGCCACCCTCTGCAGACAGAGGTCGCCCTGCTGGTGCCCCAGCGTGTCGTTATAGAGCTTGAAGTGGTCCACATCCAGCACCACCAGCGACAAGGGCGCGCCGCTGCGCACCGCGCGCTGCCATTCCTTGTCAAGGAAGCTGTCGAAGTGGCGCCGGTTGGCGATCTTGGTCAGCGGGTCGGCCAGCGCGGCGCGCTGCAGCGCGGTGGCGGACTGCTTGTGGTGCGTGATGTCGTGGAACAGCCCAATGAACAGCGGCTCGCGCACAAACATCGGCGTGATCGACACATCCATCGACTTGACGCTGCCATCGTGCAGCCGCACCGGCACTTCGCGCGCGGCCTGCTGGCGCGTCTCGGCCGGCTGCTTGGCGTACATGTGGAACCAGGTCAGGTATTCATCCGCCACCGACGCGGGGAACAGCTCGCGGATCGAGCTGCCCGCCAGCTCCCCGTCGCGGTAGCCCAGGTACTGGTCGCAGGCGGGATTGGTGTACTGGATGCGGCCATCGGCCTCGATGATCATCAGCCCTTCGCCCATGCTGTTGACGATGGTGCGCAGGCGGTCGGCCTGCTGCTGCTGGGTCTCGGCCTGGCTGCGGATCTGGAGCTGGGTGCGCACGCGCGCACATACTTCGGCCATGCGATAGGGCTTGGTGATGTAGTCCACGCCGCCGATGTCGAAGCCCGCGACCACGTCATCGGTCTCGTCGCGCGCGCTCATGAAGATCACCGGAATGCGCTCGGTGACCGCGTGCGCCTTGAGCTGGCGGCAGGTTTCGATGCCATCCATGCCCGGCATGACAACGTCCAGCAGGATCAGGTCCGGATGTACGCGGCGCGCGATCTTGAGCGCGCGTTCGCCGGAGTTGGCGACGAAAGTCTGATAGCCCTGCTGGACCATCATCTTGCGCAGGACGCTCAGGTTGGTGGGTGCGTCGTCGACGATCAAAATCGCGGCTTCGCGGGGCGTGTCCTGTGTATGCGTACGGTACGGAATCATGCTGGTGTTCAATATGTCCCAGCGCTGATCATACCGCCGCTGTAGTGACGGTGGGAAAAATCTTAGGCCTTACAGCCGTGTCCCTTGAACACAGGATACGGCTGTTGTACTCGTGCAACCAACCGTTATCAGAAGTGGTAGACCGCCTGCAACGACGCGGTGCGCGGCGCCATCGGCAGGTCGTGCGGCAGGGCCAGGCCGGGGGCCAGGCTCGGTTCACGCACGTCCGCGTTGAACACATTGCGCAGGGCCAGCGTGAAGTCGACATTGCGCCAGCCACGCTTGGTGCGCAGGGCCAGGTCCACCGTGGTGTAGTCGGGGATGGCGGTACGCGCATCGCCCGCAGGACGGCGGCGGTCCGCCACCCAGTTGGCCTGCAGGCTGGCCTGATAGTCGCCCGCAAAGTGCCAGTCCGCGCGCGCGAACAGGTGCTTGCGCGGCGCGTAGCCGGCGTCGGTGTGCGTGGTCTCGTCGATCGAGCGCTGCAGCGCGAGGCTGCCGGTCAGGCGCAGGTCGCGCGTGACGTCCCAGGTGCCTTCCACTTCCAGGCCCTTGCCGTTCTGCGCACCCCTGTTGGCATAGGTCGATCCGGTGTTCGGGACCGTGTTAGGCACCGCGCGGATGATGTCGTTCATCGCGTAATGGTACACGGTCACGTTGAGCAGCGCGTCCGAGCTGACCTGCCAGTTGACCGAGCCTTCGATCGTGTTGTTGGTCTCCGGCTTGAGGTTCGGGTTGCCCAGGGCGACCGGATTGCTCATGCCGTAGCTCTCGATGAAAGCCGGGGCGCGGAACGCGCGGCCGTACAGCAGCTTGGCCGTGAGATTCAGCGCCGCGTCCCACACCACGGCCACGCGCGGATTGGTGGTGCCGCCGAAGTCGGAGTAGCGGTCATGCCGCACACCGGCCGTGACCGACCAGTCGTTGGCGAGGCGCCATTCGTCCTGCAGGTACACGTAGTCGATGCGGCGGCGGTGCGGCAGCAGGAAGCTCAGTTCCGGTGCGATTTCCACCGCCTGGCCGCCGGCCAGCGGAATCGGCGTCCCGGAAGTGCTGTAGCTGAAGTTGCGGCGCTCGCGCGTGCGGTACAGGTCCAGGTCATCGTGGCCGATGCCGATGCGGATGTGGTGATCGTCGATGCCGGTGTAGCTGGCAAAGCCGCCCAGGCGGAACTGGCGCTCCCACGTTTCCGGCGCACCGAACATCCCGAGCGGGAAGGGGCCAGTCGGCAGGCGCGCGCCCGGCGGCAGCAGCTGGTAGTCGGTCGGGATCAGCTGCATGTACTGCAAGGAGCTCAGTGACACGCCCAGCGCCCAGTCCTTGGCGAACTGGTTGTCCGTCCACGAGAGGTCCGAGGTGATCCGTTCGCTCTTCGATTTACCGACCGGGTCCAGCGCATAGGCCACGCCCGCGCCGCTGCCCAGGTCATGCCGTTCCTTGTAGCCGGCGCGCAGGCGCCAGTTGCCCCAGGTGGCGTCGAAGTTGGCGTCGATGGCCTTGCCGCCGGTCTGCACCTGGCCGGGCGCGAGGCTGGCGTGGGTGCCGAACAGCGCGTCGTTGCGGGTCTGGGCGTCGGCGTCAATGGTGGAGTCGAAACCATCGGTCTCGCCGACGCGGATATAGGCCGAGTAGTCCGCCGGACCGGCCTTGCCGCCATGCTGGACCCAGGCGTCACGCGAGTTGAAGGAGCCGATGCGGCCACCGATGTCGGTGCCTTGGGCATCCGCCGCGGACTTGGTGATGATTTTGATGACGCCCGAGAAGGCGTCCGATCCGTACAGCGCCGAGCCGGGGCCGCGAATGATCTCGATACGGGCGATATGTTCGACCGGGTAGCCGCCCCACAGGTTGCCCTTGTTCCCCTGGAACAGGGTGGTGACGGGGATGCCGTTCTGGAGGACCAGCAGCTGCGGGGTGTACTGCGTGACGATGCCGCGCACCACGTACAGCGGCGCGTACATGGAGGCAGCGCGGGCCACGTGCACGCCCGGCACCGATTCCAGCACCTGGTCCAGGTCCGTGGCGCCCATGGCGGCGATGTCCTGGGCCGTGATCACGGTGGCCACCGCTGGCGCACGCCGCAACGACTGCGCGCTGCCGGTGGCGATGGAGACGGTCTCCTTGTCGCCGTAGATCTGGCTCAGTTCTTCTTCCTCGCTGGCCTGGGCCAGCGGTGAGCTGCGTTGAGGCGTGTCTTGAGTAACCTGGCGTCCCATTGCGGTGCAGGCCTGGGTGACCAGCACCGCCATCAGGGCCAGGCGCATGGCAGCGCTCGACGTCATTGGCGATCCCCTCTTATGTAATGCTCAGGCCATTGTAGCCTGAGGGATACATTTTTCGAAAGGGGCAGTTTGCCCTAGCGGCTGGGCGGCCACACTCGCCCGGCCACGCCTTCGTAGGCGATGCCGGAGCAGGGCGTCGGGAACAGGGTGCCTTCGGGCTTGGCGGCGGCATCGGCCACGCAGGGCGGCATCCCGGCCAGGAAGGTCGGCACCCGCACCATCTGGTAGTCGCGCGGGGTGAGTCCCATGTCGGCGATGAGGGCCGCGTGCAGGGCGGCGTAGTTCATCTTCAGCTTGGGAAAGCGCGGGACCAGCACCTTTTCGATCTCGTGGGCCAGCAGCACGTGCTTGCCCTGGTCCAGCCCATTCTCGCGCGCCACCTGCATGATGAAGGGGTTGCGTTCGTCGATGGAGTTGATCGGGCGCCCGTAGCCGTAGATGCGGCGCGCGGCTTTTTCGGCCAGGACCACGTCCTCGATGCTGGCGCCTTGCTCGACTTTCTGCATCGCTTGGGTGATGAAGGTGATCGAGCGCAGGCCCGCTTGGCCGCCATAGGTGGTGGCTTCGGACAGGGCCAGCCCGGCCACGATGCCGAGGTTCGCGCTGCTGCGGTTGGAGGCGGCCAGCGAGGCCACGCGGTTATTCCACAGGCGGGTGTCCGGGTAGCTGGTGCAGACCCAGATCGCGTGCAGCATCCGCACCTGGGCGTCGCTCAGCTTGCGGCCGGTGATGGAGAATACGTACAGGCCCACCCAGTCCATGTCCAGCAACTCCTGATGCAGGTCGTGGCCGCGGAAGATGGTGTGGGTGCCGGGGAAGCACTGGCCCATGGCCGTTTGCAGGCGGCCGGTGTTCTGTTGGAGGATGTCCGGGCCGCTCATGGCGCTTGCTCCGATTGCAGGTCGATCTGGTAGAAGGGGAAGCGGCGGTAGCCGTGGTGCTGCTGCTCCAGCGCGTGGGCGGCGGCGCCGGGCAAGCGCAGGAGCAGGAACAGCATCTCGCCTTCCGGGCCGGTGAAGCCGAGGTCCGCGAACAGGGCGGCAGCCACGCCACTCATGGCCAGCGGCTTGCCGATAGCGTGGGTGAGCGCGTCCAGGTTGGCGTGCAGCCAGGTGGTGCGCGGCGTTTGCGCGCCGCTGGCCACGGCGGCCAGCAGCTGGCGCACGACGGTCGGGGTGACGGTGCCGTTCGGGTCGAAGCCGGGGGTATGTTCGCGGTCGGGGAAGGCTTCCACCGGGTCGCTGGCACGCGGGCCGCCGTTGGCCTGCCAGGCGTCCACGCTCATGCCGCAGTCGGACCACATGCGGATGGCGTCCAGCACGTCGCGCGCGCCGCCGGTGCGTCCGGCGCCTACGGCCAGGGCGGCCATCAGCGAGGCGGCAGCGGCGGAGCCGCCCACGCCGCCGCACATGGCGGCGTGCACGGATGGGTCGCGCGGGCCTGGGTTGGCCAGGCCGACGGCCAGGGTTTCGAGGGCTTGCAGCTGTTCGGACGAGGGCAGCTCGTCGCGCAGCAGCAGGACCAGCATCTGGATCCAGCTGGCGCGGCCCAGCATCTGGCCGTACACGTCGTAGCCGCGCACATAGGCGGCGCGGGTGGCAAAGTCGTTGCCGGGTTCAGGCTCTTCACGCCAGATGCGGGTGTGGACCACATCGGCTTTGTCGATATCGCTCATGAATAGGATGCGCCTCCCCGGGCGAGGGAGACAGCGCTCAAGTTGTGGGGTTATTGATTTGCGGCGAGCACGCGCATGCGGGCGTTCATCGGGGGGACTTCGTCGCCGTCGATGTGCACGTCCAGCAGCGTGGGGCCGTTGCGGGTCAGGATGGCGTCCATGTCCAGCGCTTCCAGGTCGGCCGGGCTCTTGATGGTGTAGCCGTCCGCACCAAGGGCGCGCGCCAGCATGGCGAAATCGGTCGGCGGCATGTCGCAGCCGACGCGCTCCGCACCGGCCAGGCGCTGGCCGTGCTTGACCATGCCGAGGGCGCGGTCGTTCAGCACCACGAAGATGCAGTTCAGGCGTTCGGCCACGGCCACGGAGATCTCCTGCCCGTTCATCAGCAGGGAGCCGTCGCCGGTGATGCACACCACTGGCACCGAGGGATTGGCCATCGCGGTACCGACCGCGCCGCCGATCGCCCAGCCCATGGCCGCGAAGTTCATCGTCACGCGCAGCCAGCCGCCATGCGAGGTGCGCTGGCCCGGCACGCGTTTGCGCTCGCCGCCGCCGAGGCGGCGCTCGCCCATGCGGCGGTCCTGCGGCTGCAGGTAGTGGGTGGCCCAGGCCACGCTGTTGCCGGTGTCGGCAAGGAAGCGGGTGGTGGGCGGGAACATCTTGGAGAGTTCGCGCATCAGGCGCTGCGGCTTGATCGGTGCGGCGTCGCTGGTGAAGGCGTGCGGCGCGGCCAGGATGCTGTCCGGATCGAACTTGATCGCAGCCAGGTCGCGCGTCGCGCTGCGCTTCTCGACCGGGACTTCGGTGCCGATGCGGATGTCGTGGATGCGTTCGACCAGGCGGTTGAAGATGGCGCGGATCGAACCGCGCATGTGCAGGCTGGCCATCGGCGTGCGCGCGAGGTTGTCCTCGGACTCGTCGATGTGGACCATGCGCGCGTTCATCAGGCTGTTCGACCAGCCGCCGGTGTTCCACTCGCCCATGCTGGCGCCGATGGCCAGGATCATGTCGACCGACGGATCGGTGAGCGCATCGTCCGCGCTCTGGTGGCCGCCGAAGCCGAACACGCCGCGAAACAGCGGGTGCTGCGGGCTGACGAGGCCTTTGCCGTCCGGCGTGGTGACGAAGGTCGCGCCCTTCAGGCCCGCGAACTGCAGGATCGAATGAATCGCTTCGCCGCAGCCGCCGCCGACCAGCAGGACCACCTTGCGGGCCTGGGCCAGCTTGTCGCGCAGCGCTTCCACCGCATCATCATCGACCAGCGAGGAGGGGCGCAGCAGGTTGGAGAGGTCGTACGACGGCGTTTCGACCATGGCGGGCTGGCGGAACACGTCCACCGGTACGGCCAGGTGCACCGGGCCGCGCGGAGTGCGGGTCGCGTGCTGGAGCGCCTGCACCAGCTTCGGTTCGAACTGCTTGGCGTGGGAGACCAGGGAGTTGTAGCGGGTGCAGTGGCGGAACATGCCCAGCACGTTGATGCCGGTGCAGGACGACTCCTGCAGCGGGTGGCGGCCGAAGTGCGGCAGCGCGGGCTGGCCGGTCACCATCAGCAGCGGGACGTTGTTGTCGTAGGCGGTGGCGGCGGCGGTGATCAGATTGGTCGCGCCGGGGCCGGAGGTGGCGATGCACACGCCGATCTTGCCGGTCTCGCGGGCGTAGCCGTCGGCCATCGAGGCGGCGCCGGCTTCGTGGCGCGCCAGTACGTGGCGGATGCTGCCCCGGCGTTCGCTGCGGGCGAGGGCGTTGTACAGCGGTTCGATGGCGCCGCCCGGAATGCCGAACACATATTCGACACCCATCTGTTCGAGGTAGGCGACCAGCAGGTCGGCCATATCCATCGGGGGGACGGCAAGCTTGGGGTTAATCTGGGACAGCTGGCGCAGCAGGTCCGGCGTGGAGGTGCCGGGCGATTCGAGCATCATGGTCATACCTGGTCGGGGTCGGCCGTGACGTCTCCGTGGGACATGGCCTACATTGTGAAAGAACTGACTGCTTCGACTATTGTGTATTTTTTAGCAGTAATTAATGTTTCTACACGTAATTTTAAATTATTTTTGTGAAACCGTGTGGAAATTGGTGAGAAAAATCCGTTGGGAAACAACACGTTGCGACGTGGAAATGTCACTTGGAAATAAAAAAGCCGGCGCACCTTGCGGTGGCCGGCTTTTCGGAGGATGTAGGACGGGTCTTACAGCATCGCCTTGATCAGTTGACCAAGAATCGCAATGCCTTCACGAATACGCTCCGGTGGCACCGTCACAAAGGACAGGCGCAGGGTGTTGGTTTCCGCCTCGTTGGCGTAGAACGGCGCGCCCGGGACAAAGGCGACCTTGGCGGCAATCGCCTGGTCCAGCAGCGTCATGGCATTGATCTGCTTTGGCAGCGTAACCCAGATGAACATGCCGCCTTCCGGACGGGTCCAGTGGGCTTCGCTCGGGAAGTGCTCGGTCAGCGCGTCCAGCATCGCCTGGCACTGGTTGCCATACAGCTCGCGGATGGTCGGGATGTGCTGGTCCAGGAAGCCGTCCTTGACCACGTCGTGCACCACCATCTGGGTCAGCTGTGCGGTGTGCAGGTCGGCGGCCTGCTTGGCCAGCTCCAGGCGGCGCACCAGCGGCAGCGGCGCGCACACGTAACCGAGGCGGATGCCCGGGGTCAGCACCTTGGAGAAGGAGCCCATGTAGATCACACCGTCCGGGTTCATGGCGACCATCTTCGGCATCGGCTCGCCCTTGTAGCTCAGGGCGCCGTACGGATCGTCCTCGATCAGCGGCAGGCCGAGGCGGGCGCAGGTCTCGACCAGCTCCACGCGGCGCTCGACGGACAACGAGCGGCCGGTCGGGTTCTGGAAGTTCGGCAGGGAGTACAGCAGGCGCGCGCCTTCGGCCACGGCATCGATCGACTTCGGCACCAAGCCATGGTCGTCGGTCTGCACGGATTTGAATTCGGGGCGGTACACCGAGAACGCCTGCAGCGCGCCCAGGTAAGACGGGGTCTCCACCAGCACGCGGCTGCCTTCATCGATCAGCACCTTGCCCAGCAGGTCCAGGGCTTGCTGCGAACCGGAGGTCATCAGGATCTGCTCGGGCACGATCTTGGCGCCGTTCTGCGACAGCTGGTTCGCAATCCATTCGCGCAGCGGCGGGAAGCCGTCGGTCGGGCCGTACTGCAGGGCGACCTTGCCAGCGCTGGTCAGCACGGTGTCGTAGGCCTGCTTCATGCGCTCGACCGGGAAGGTGGCCGGCGACGGCAGGCCGCCCGCGAACGAGATGATCTCGGGACGCTGGGTGATCTTCAGGATCTCGCGGATGAACGAGCTTTGCAGCTGCTGGGCGCGCTCCGAGAAGCGCCACTCGATGGGATTGGGATTTTCGATTTTCATTGCTGTCTCACTGTGTGGGTCCGCTGTGGTCTCTAGGCGGCGGGCCGTTGGTTCGCAGTCCGCTTGTGGCGGGCCGTGGGAGGCGCCGCCGGGTAGGCTGCGCCCGAATGCTTGGGTTCTTCTATATTAGGCCAGTTCGGCGATCAGTTCGATCTCGACGCAGGCGCCGCGCGGGATCTGCGCCACTCCGAAGGCCGAGCGCGCGTGCTTGCCGGCGGCGCCGAACACTTCGCCGATCAGTTCCGAGCAGCCGTTGGTCACCAGGTGCTGGTCGGTGAAGTCCGGGGTGGAGTTCACCAAACTCATGACCTTGACGATGCGCTTCACTTTATTCAGGTCGCCGCCGGCGGCTTCCTGCAGGGTGCCGATCAGGTCGATGGCGATCGAGCGCGCGGCCTGCTGGCCTTCTTCCAGGCTGATGTTCTTGCCCAGCTGGCCCGTCCACGGCTGGCCGTCCGGCTTCTTGGCGATGTGGCCCGAGATGAACACGAGGTTCCCGGTCTGGACATACATGACGTAGGCGGCGGCCGGGGTGGCCGGCGCGGCCAGGGTGATGTTCAGGGCTTTCAGTTTGTCGTAGACGGACATGGTCTGGTTCCAGGTTGGTTGGATGGGTATATGGTCAGACCGCTATTTTACCTGTCCCGCAAAGCTTTCTGGCGCGTACATTTCCGCGTGAGGGTCGCGTTCCTCCGCTGCCGGTGGGGCGGCCGGGCGGGCCACGCGCATGCGGCGGCCGACGGCCACCACGGCGATCACGGCGCCGGCGAACAGCAGGTTGGAGAGGCGCAGGGGCTCGCCCAGCAGGGCGGCAGCGCCGAACAGGGTGAGCACGGGCTGCAGCAGCTGGACCTGGCCGACCCGCGCAATCCCGCCCAGGGCCAGGCCGCGGTACCAGAAGAAGAAGCCGATGAACATCGAGATCGCGGAGACGTAGGCAAAGCCGATCCAGGCCGGTCCACCAGCGGTGGCTGTACCGGTACTGTGCGTGAAGGTGTACCAGTACAGTAGGGGCAACAGTACCGGTACGGCCAGCAACAGGGCCCAGCAGATGGTGGCTTCGCCGCCCATCGTTTGCGAAAGCTTGCCGCCTTCCGCGTAGCCAGCGGCGGCGCAGAGCACGGCGGCCAGCAGCATCAGGTCGGCGAGCGCAAAGTGACCGCCGCTCTGGCGCAGGGCATAGCCAATGACGATGGCCGAGCCGGTGCAGGCGGCCAGCCAGAAGCCGGGCGAGGGCTTGTCGTTGCCGCGCAGGGCGGAGATGGCGGCGGTGGCCAGCGGCAGGATGCCGATCAGGACCGCGCCGTGCGAGGCGGGGACGTGGCGCAGGGCGATCGACGTCAGCAGGGGGAAGCCAAGGATGCAGCCGCCCGCGACCCAGGCCAGCGGTTTGATGTCATCCCGTTTCGGCAGTGGCGCGCGCTGCCAGAGCAGCCAGAGCGCGCCCAGCACAGCGGCCACCAGGGCGCGGCCGAGGGCCACAAACACGGGGTCGAGGTCGGCGACGGCCATGCGGGTGAACGGAAGAGTGAGGCTGAACATGGCCACGCCGACGAAGCCGAGCAGCATGCCGCGGTTCTCCGCGCGGCGCGCGCTGCCAGCGGCCGCCGGCGCGCGGCATGCCATGGCGCCAGCCGCCTCCGTCGGGGCGAGGGATGGCGTGCCGTGCGGGCCGGTCCGTCCGGTTGTCTCACTGCGGACATCGTTCTGCAGGCGCGGCATATCAGTCGCCCTCCAGCACGCGGCGGAAGAGAGGCGCATCGACGTTGCCGCCGCTGAGTGGCAGGCCGATGGTGCGGCCGGCGATCAGCGGGGTCGCGCGCAGCTTCATGGCCGCCGCCAGCGCCGCCGCGCCCGCGCCTTCGGCCACATTGTGCGTCGCGCGGAAGTACATGCGCATGGCCCGCGCCACCTCGTCGTCCGTCACCGTCACAATGTCGTCCACGCATTCGAGAATCATCGGCAGCGATTGCGCATCCGGCACCCGGCACGCCACCCCGTCGGCCAGCACGGTGCTGACCGGCGCCTCCACCGCATGCCCGGCCTCGAACGACAGCCGGTACGCGGGCGCATGCGCGGATACCACGCCCACGATGCGCGTCCTGAGCCCCAGCGCATGGCGCGCCGCGATGGCCGCACAGATCCCCGACCCTTGCCCAATCGGCACCAGCACCAGATCCAGCTCCGGCTGGGCGCGGAACAGCTCCAGCCACCCGCTGGCCACCCCGGCCACCAGGTCCGGGTGCCACGACGGCACCATGTGCAGCCCATCCCGCTCTGCCAGCATTCGTGCGTGCTCCCGGGCCTCCTGGAACTCCGTCCCCTGCTCGATCAGCGTCGCCCCCAGGGCCTGCATGGCCGCGTTCTTCTCCACGCTGTTCCCGTGCGGGACCACGATGGTCGCCGGCAGCCCGTACTGGCGCGCCGAGAACGCCACCGACTGCCCGTGATTGCCCCGTGTCGCCGCGATCACCCCTTTGAGCGAAGGCAAGCGCTTGAGCAAACGCTCCATATAGACTGGGCCGCCGCGCGCCTTGAACGCCCCCAGCGGCGTGTGATTTTCATGCTTGACCCAGGCGCGCGCCCCCAGCGCCGCATTCAGCAGCGGCCATTGGTACTGCGGCGTCGGCGGCATGGCGCGGTAGACGATCTCGGCAGCGCTTTCCAGTTCTTCCAGGGTGGGCAAATACATGGGCTGTTCCTTTGCATGGTGTCACGGTGTATCCTAGACAAAAAGCCCAGTACAGTCCCAGTACACTTTTTCAAACAGTTTTGAATACTGTGCCGGTAAAATGACCAATACACGCCCCCACCCCGCAGTCCGCCGCGCCGGGCGCGGCAAGGCCACGCCCGCGCCGATGGCGCCTTTGCTGTCTCGTGAAACCGGCGAATCGCTGATCGACCAGATCGTGCGCTCGGTCGCCATGCGCATCGACGACAAGCTGCTGCGCAGCGGCGCGCGCATGCCGTCGATCCGGCAGTTCGCCACCACCCATGGCGTGTCCTGCTTCACGGTGGTCGCCAGCTACGACAAGCTGGTCGCACAGGGCTACCTGGAATCGCGCCGCGGCGCAGGCTTCTTCGTGCGCGAACGCTCGCCGCTGAACGGCCACGGGCGGCTCAATGCCGATGCCGGCGTCGCGCTGGCGGAGACCGGAGCGGCGGCCCACCAGAAGCTGGACGTGGTCTGGCTGGTGCGGAACATGTTCCGCCAATCCCCGCTGCAGGCCGCGCCGGGATCGGGCGTGCTGCCCGCCGAATGGCTCGATGGCCCGGCCGTCGCCAATGCGCTGCGCGCCGTCAGCCGCCAGAACCCCTCGGTGCTGCTGAACTACGGCGCCCCGCAAGGCTTCCTGCCCCTGCGCCAGCAGCTCCAGCTCAAGCTCGCGGAACTGGAGATCGATGCGCCACCCGAGAACATCGTCACCACCGTCGGCGTGACCCAGGCGCTGGACCTGGTCGCGCGCGAGTTCACCCGGCCGGGCGACACCGTGTTCGTGGACGACCCGGCCTGGTTCCTGATGTTTGGGTCCTTCGCCGCCATGGGCCTGAACGTGGTTGGCATTCCGCGCCTGCCGGACGGCCCTGACATCGACCGCCTCGCCCAGCTGGCGGCGGTGCACAAGCCGCGCCTCTTCATCATCAACTCGGTGCTGCACAACCCAACGTCGTCGTCGCTCTCCGCGGCCAAGGCGTTTCAGGTCCTGCGGCTGGCGGAGGAACACGGCTTTACCATCGTGGAAGACGATATTTACTGCGACCTGCACCCCGGCGGCGCCGTGCAGGCGGCGACCCGCCTGGCTGCGCTGGACCAGCTGCGCCGCGTGATCTACCTGAGCGGCTTTTCCAAGTCCCTGTCCGCCAACCTGCGGGTCGGCTTCATCGCCACCTCGGCTGAATGGGCGCGCCGCCTCGCCGACCGCAAGATGCTGGCCACGCTCACCACCAGCGAGATCGGCGAGCGGGTGGTCTACAAGATCCTGTCGGAGGGTCTGTACCGCAAGCACGCGGACCGCATCCGCGCGCGCCTGGATGAGGTGCGTGTACGTACGATCCGCCAGGTCGAGCGCCTCGGCATGCGGGTCGAGGTAGCGCCGCCCGCCGGCATGTTCCTGTGGGTGGACACGGGCCGCGACACCAATGCCCTCACCGAGCGCGCCATGGCCGAGGGCTTGCTGCTGGCTCCCGGCTCGCTGTTCTCGCCCCACCAGCTGCCGTCCACCATGATGCGCCTGAACGTGGCCGCGATGCAGGACGCCGCCCCGTGGCGCTTCCTGGAGCGGGAGCTGGGTGAGCGCCACGCGCAGATGCAGGTCTTGAAATCCGTTTTGTAAGCCCCATATCGGGGAACGGTTCCATAAACCCCCACCAGTTTTAAAACGAGGAATAACATGGCAGTCGCCGAAAAAGAAACCCTTGGCTTTCAGGCTGAAGTCAAACAGCTGCTCCAGCTGATGATTCACTCCTTGTACTCCAACAAGGAGATTTTCCTGCGCGAGCTGATCTCGAATGCGTCCGACGCCTCGGACAAGCTGCGCTTCGAAGCAATCAATAACGACGCCCTGTACGGCAACGACCATGAACTGAAGATCAAGGTCACCTTCGACAAGGCCGCGCGCACCATCACCATCTCGGACAACGGCATCGGCATGAGCCGGGACGAGGCAGTGTCCCACCTCGGCACCATCGCCAAGTCGGGCACCAAGGAATTCTTCGGCAAGCTCTCGGGTGACCAGCAGGCCGACGCGGCTCTCATCGGCCAGTTCGGCGTGGGCTTCTACTCGGGCTTCATCGTGGCCGACCGCATCACCGTCGAGACCCGCCGCGCGGGCCTGGACGCAGCCGAAGGCGTGCGCTGGGAGTCGGCCGGCGAGGGCGATTTCAGCGTCGAGCAGATCGACAAGCCGAACCGCGGCACCGACATCATCCTGCACCTGCGCGAAGGCGAGGATGAATTCCTCTCGTCCTGGAAGCTCAAGTCCATCATTCGCAAGTACTCGGACCACATCTCCATCCCGATCCAGATGCAGAAGGAAGAGTGGGACGAAGAGAAGAAGGAAACCGTGGTCAAGGACGAATGGGAGACCATCAACCAGGCCAGCGCGCTGTGGGCCCGTTCCAAGTCCGAGATCACGCCGGAGCAGTATGAAGAGTTCTACAAGCACGTCTCGCACGACTTCAGCGCGCCGCTGACCTACACCCACAACCGGGTGGAAGGCCGCAGCGAGTACACCCAGCTGCTGTACGTGCCGTCGCACGCGCCGTTCGACCTGTGGGACCGCAACAAGCGCGGTGGCATCAAGCTGTATGTGAAGCGCGTCTTCATCATGGACGATGCCGAGCAGCTGATGCCGACCTACCTCCGCTTCATCAAGGGCGTGATCGATTCGAACGACCTGCCGCTGAACGTCTCGCGCGAGATCCTGCAGGAGTCGCGTGACGTGCGCGCCATCCGCGAAGGCTCGACCAAGCGCGTGCTGGGGATGCTGGAAGACCTGGCGAACGCCGAGGAGCAGGACAAGAAGGATAAGTACACTACCTTCTGGCAGGAGTTCGGCCAGGTGCTGAAGGAAGGCATCGGCGAGGACGCGACCAACAAGGACCGGATCGCCAAGCTGCTGCGCTTTGCGTCGACCCACGGTGACAGCGACGCGCAGACCGTCTCGCTGGCCGACTACATGGGCCGCATGAAGGAAGGCCAGGACAAGATCTACTACGTCACCGCCGACACCTTCCAGGCTGCGAAGAACAGCCCGCACCTGGAGATCTTCCGCAAGAAGGGCGTGGAAGTCCTGCTGCTGACGGACCGCGTGGACGAGTGGATGGTGTCCTTCCTGACCGAGTTCGAAGGCAAGGAGCTGGTCTCGATCGCCAAGGGTGGCCTGGATCTCGGCAAGCTGGAAGACGAAGCCGAGAAGCAGGAGCACGAGAAGACCGAATCCGACTACAAGGACCTGGTCGAGAAGATGAAGACGGCGCTGGCCGACAAAGCCAAGGACGTGCGCGTGACCTTCCGCCTGACCGATTCGCCGGCCTGCCTGGTGGCGGACGAGAACGAGCTGTCGGGCCACCTGGTGCGCATGCTGAAGGCTGCGGGCCAGAATGCACCGGAGTCGAAGCCGATCCTGGAGATCAACCCGTCGCACCCGCTGGTGACGCGCCTGAAGTACGAGAACGCGGACAGCCCGCAGTTCGCGGATTGGTCTCATATCCTGTTCGACCAGGCGATGCTGGCCGAAGGCGGTTCGCTGAGCGACCCGGCGGCCTTCGTCAAGCGCCTGAACGAGATGCTGCTGGCGAAGTAACCCTTTTCCGCTTCTCCTTAAAAATCCGGCCCGTGGCAACGCGGTGCCGGATTTTTTTGTATCCTGTCCGGCTCCTGCCCACCTTGATCGGAGCGCGCCATGCTGGAACTGTACATCGCCAACAAGAACTACTCGTCCTGGTCGCTGCGGCCATGGGTGCTGCTGCGGGAGCTGGGCATTCCGTTCACTGAGCACACCATCCTGTTCGGCCAGCAGGACACGCAGGTGCAGCTGCGCGCGGTGTCGGGTGCGGCCAAGGTGCCGTGCCTGCGGGACGAGGACACGCTGGTGTGGGACTCGCTGGCCATCGTCGAATACGTGGCCGAGGACTATCCGCAAGTCTGGCCACGGGAGCGTGCGGCGCGGGCCTGGGCGCGCAGTGCGGCGGCCGAGATGCACTCTGGCTTCTTCACCTTGCGCGATGTGTGCACCATGAATTGCGGGATCCGCGTGGCGCTCAAGGCGATTTCGCCGGCGCTGCGGCGCGAGTTCGATCGCCTCGATGAACTCTGGACCGAAGGGCTGGAGTGTTTCGGCGGTCCGTTCCTGGCGGGTGAGACCTTCAGCGCGGTCGATGCGTTCTTTGCACCGGTGGCATTCCGCGTGCAGACCTACGGTATTCCGCTATCCGGGCGCGCGCTCGCGTATGCGGCGCGTCTGCGCGAGCTGGTGCCGATGCAGGAATGGTATGCCGCCGCGCTGCAAGAGACGGCACGCGACGAGCCGCACGAAGCCGAGGCCCGCGCGGCGGGAGAATGGACGGCGGATTTCCGGCGCACGGCCTAGTGCCGGGCCGGCGTATGCCGTGCGCGGCGCGCCGCGTCATGCCGCAAGCGCTGCTGCGCGCACCGTCCATGCGTGCCGCAGCGCGGGAAGCGTGTCAGAGTTCGGTGCGCAGGGCGAACAGTTCGGGGAACAGCACCACGTCCAGCATCTTGCGCAGGTAGCTGACGCCAGCCGTGCCGCCAGTGCCGGTCTTGAAACCGATGATGCGCTCCACCGTGGTCACATGGCGGAAGCGCCAGAAGCGGAAAGCTGTTTCCAGGTCCACCAGCTTCTCGGCCAGCTCGTAGAGAGCCCAGTGCTTCTCGGGGTCCTGGTACACGCCCAGCCACGCGGTCTTGACCGATTCGTCGGCCTGGGTCGGCAAAGTCCAGTCGGCGTTCAGGCGCGCGGGCGCGATGGCGAAGCCGCTGCGGGCCAGCAGCATCACCGATTCATCGTACACCGAAGGCGTGTGCAGTTCGCGCTTGAGGATTTCGTGCGCCTGCGGCAGCGTCTCGTGCACGGACAGCAGCTTGGCGTTCTTGTTCCCGAGGATGAATTCCAGCTCGCGGTACTGGTAGGACTGGAACCCGGACGAGGCGCCGAGGTAGGGGCGGATGGCCGTGTACTCGGGCGGCGTCATGGTCGCCAGCACGTCCCACGCATGCACCAGCTGATCCATGATGCGCGCGACCCGGGCCAGCATCTTGAAGGCCGGTTCCAGCTCGCCGCTGCGGATATGCGCGCGCACCGCCTGCATCTCATGCAGCATGAGCTTCATCCACAGCTCCGAGGTCTGGTGCTGGATGATGAAGAGCATCTCGTTATGGTTCGGCGAGAGCGGGTGCTGGGCGTTGAGGATCTGGTTCAGGCCCAGGTAGTCGCCATAGCTCATGGCTTTGCTGAAGTCCATTTGCGCTCCGTGCCAGGAGCTGCCGTCCTTCTTGTCATTGTCATTCATGCTGTTCTCTATATATCAGGTGACTGCACTGCGCTGAGCGTTTACGTCATACGCCTGGTCGTCGAGGATCTGGCGCAGGATCTCCACCGCGTCCCACACATCGGCATAGCTGGTGTACAGCGGCGTAAAGCCAAAGCGCATGATCTGCGGTTCGCGGTAATCGCCGATCACGCCGCGCGCGATCAGGGCCTGCATGACAGCATAGCCATGCGGGTGCGTGACGCTCACCTGGCTGCCGCGGCGCGCGTGTTCGCGCGGCGTGACGAGGCCCAGTGGGTGGTGCGCGCAGCGCTGTTCCAGCAGTGCGATGAACAGGTCGGTCAATGCCAGCGACTTCCGGCGAATGGCTTCCATGCTGGTGCGCGAGAATATCTCCAGGCCGCATTCGACCAGGGCCAGCGACACTACGGGCTGGGTGCCGCACAGCGCGCGGCCGATGCCGGAGCAGGGCGCGAACGCGGGCGCCATGTCGAACGGGGATGCGTGGCTCCACCAGCCGGAGAGCGGATGGCGGAACGCTTCCTGGTGGCGGCACGGGACCCAGATGAAAGCCGGCGATCCGGGCCCGCCGTTGAGATATTTATAGGTACAGCCCACCGCGAAGTCGGCCTGCGCCGCGTGCAGGTCGACCGGGACGGCGCCGGCTGAATGCGCGAGGTCCCATACGGTGACCGCGCCGCGCGCATGGGCCAGCGCGGTCACGGCGGCCATGTCGTGCTGGTAGCCGGTCCGGTAGTTCACGTGGGTGAGCATGAGCACCGCGCAGTCTTCGCCGATGGCGGCGGGCAGTTCGTCCACGCTGTCCACCAGGCGCAGGCTGTAGCCGCGGTCCAGCCAGGAGGTCAGGCCTTCCGCCATATAGATATCGGTCGGGAAGTTGCTGCGTTCCGTGACGATGACCTTGCGCGGCGTGTTCTTCTGGAGATAGAGGGCGGCGGCGAGGGCCTTGAACAGGTTGATCGAGGTGGTGTCCGTCACCACGACCTCGTTCTCCTGGGCGCCGACGAGGGGGGCGAGCAGGTTGCCGAGGCGGCGCGGCATTTCGAACCAGCCGGCGGTGTTCCAGCTGGTGATCAGGTCCCGGCCCCATTCGGCCGCGATCACGGCCTGGGCGCGTTCGAGCGACTTGACCGGGCGGGCGCCGAGCGAGTTGCCGTCCAGGTAGATGACGCCTTCCGGCAGGGCGAATTCGCGGCGCAGAGGCGCCAGCGGATCGGCGGCATCGAGGGCGAGGCAGTCCTGGCGCATAGTCATGGGTGATCCTTCATGCGGAGTCCTTGGCGGCGGGGCCGGCGTTGGATGCGGACAGGGCGCGCAGGATGGCGCGCACCGGGCTGGCATCCAGGCCGGCCAGTTTGAGGGGGAGGGCGACCAGTTCGTAGTCGCCTTCGGGCACGTCGTCCAGCACCACGCCCTCCAAGATGGACATGCCGTGTGTACGGACGGCGTGGTGGGCGTCCAGGGTCTTGGAGTCCTGTGGATCCAGCGAGGCGGCGTCAGTGCCGATCAGCTGGACGCCGCGGGAGGCCAAAAGGGCGATGGTGGCAGGGGCGATGGCGGGGAAGGCCGCGTCCCAGTCCTGCTGCGGTGCGCGCTCGTAAGTACGTACGATCACGCGAGCCGGCACGCCATCCAGTTTGCCGGTGAAGTGCTCCGGCTGGACCAGTGCAGTCCCAATACAGTGGACCACACGGCACGGCCCGATGTACCGGTACAGATCGACCTGGTCGATCGCCGCGCCGCTGGGATCGTAATGACAGGGGGCGTCGGTGTGCGCGCCGAGGTGGGTGGTCATCGTCATGCGGCTGACGTGAACCGGGCAGCCATCCTTGATTTCCCAGGTGGCCGCCGCCTGGAAAGGGGTGTCGCCGGGCCAGACCGGTATGCCAGCCGAGATCGTGGGGCTGATATCCCAGAGGATTTTACGTTGCATGATGAGCAAGCTTGTCTATGCGTCTTGAGCGACGAGAGGCGCAGTTTACAGCCGGGAGAACTTTTTTAGGTTTTTTTCAAAAATTTTTTCGCCAGACCCTAAAGTTCTCGAAAACCCCGCCGTTACCCTTCTCGATAGCGCAGTACTCCGCCCCAAAAAAAATCGAGAATTTTTGTCCGGAACCCTAAAGTTCTCGAAAACGGCGCCGTAAAGCTTATCGAAGACGAATTCAAAAGCAGCAAAAAAAAGTTCGTCGGAACCCTAAAGTTCCCCAAAAGTGTGCCGTAAAGGGTACATGCGACGACAGCTTGAGATAGTTTGATGGAGCAGTTGTCCTACAATCTGCGCCCTCCGCGGGCACCCTCGGAACCCCTGTTTTCATAGGGGAGGCAGAGCGATCTGGAAGCGTTTGTCAGACAAACGCCGACAGGTCGCGTCATCTATTGGCGGACCCAAAATACAGCGGTCCACCTATTCACCTAAAATTTCCCCACGGTCACAATGCTTCTCATCGGCAACGCATTCAGGCGTTGATCCACAGAGGAGAGAGAGAAAATGACCGCAAATGACATGATGGCTGAGATCCGCGACGCGAACCTGAGCTACCTGATGCTGGCCCAGCAGATGATCCGCGCCGACAAAGTGACCGCGATCTTCCGCCTGGGCATCTCCGAAGAGATCGCCGACCTGATCGAGGGCATGAGCAACGCCCAGATCCTGAAACTGGCCGGGGGCAACATGATGCTGGCCCGATTTCGATTCGATGACACCGCAATTCTCTCCATGCTGACCAGCCACAGCAAGGACCGCACCCTGGCTCAGTCGCACGCCGCCATCCTGATGGCCGGCCAGGCAGTCGAAGAGATCGCTTAAACGATCCTCGTAGTACCGGGTGTGGTAGTCAGCAGTCAGTGTTCAGGTAACGTAAGCGGAGAGCGAATCATGACCAAGAAGAGCGTTGTTTCGGAAGCCCAGGAAATCCAGCTGGCCATCGAACTGATTCAACTGGGGGCCCGCCTCCAGCTGCTCGAAACGGAAGTCTCGCTGTCGCGCGAACGTCTGCTGAAGCTGTACAAGGAACTGAAGGGCGTCTCTCCTCCGAAAGGCATGCTGCCTTTTTCGGCCGACTGGTTCCTGACCTGGCAGCCGAACATCCATTCCTCGCTGTTCATCAATATCTACAAATTCCTGGTCGACTACGCCGGCGCCACCGGCATCCAGGCGGTCATGAAAGCGTACAAGCTGTACCTGGAACAGATGCCGCCGGAAGCCGGCGAAGAGCCGCTGCTCTCGCTGACCCGCGCCTGGACCCTGGTGCGCTTCTTCCAGAGCAAGATGCTGACCGTGGCTCCGTGCTCCAAATGCCAGGGCAAGTTCGTCGTCAATACGATGGACCTGAACGACTCCTACGCCTGCGGCCTGTGCCACATGCCGTCCCGCGCGGGCAAGACCAAGCGCGCCAAGGATGCCGCCGAGGCGCTCGCCGCTTGATTCGCTGCGTGGATTTCTCTCCCCGATACCTGAAGGGCAGGGCATGAGCTCTGCCCTTCGCCGTTTCTGGACCGCCCCCGCGATCCGCGCGGCGCTGGTGCAGGCCGTCTGCTTCCCGCTGACGCTGGCGCTGGTGTTCGCCCTGGCGCGCGCCGGCCTGGCGCCCGGCTACCCGGCCGCCGCCCTGATCCAGGGTGTGCTCGCGGCCGCGCTGACCTGGCGCATCCGCCTGGCCGCCTGGTGGTGGCCGATCCAGTTCCTGTTCCCTGTACTGGTGCTGTGCGCACAGTGGGTGGAACTGTCTCCCTGGCTGTACTTGGGGTGTTTCTTATTCATGCTGGTACTGTACTGGTCCACGTTCCGGACCCAAGTGCCGTATTACCCGTCTGGCCCGCGCGTGTGGGAAGAGGTTGAGAAGCTGCTGCCCCCCGATCGCCCGGCCCGCGTGATCGACATCGGCTCCGGCCTCGGCGGCCTCGCGCTGCACCTGGCCCGCCAGCGCCCCGATTGCGCAGTCACCGGCATCGAGCTGGCGCCACTGCCGTGGTTCATCAGCCGCCTGCGCGCCGTCACGGCCCGCGGCCATGTGAAATTCATCCGCGGCGATTACGAGCACCTGAACTTCGCGCACTATGACGTGGTGTTCGCCTATCTGTCCCCGGCGGCCATGTCCAGGCTCTGGATCAAGGCGTCCCAAGAAATGCGATCTGGCGCTATCTTGCTGAGTTATGAATTCAACATAGCTGAAAAAGCACCTTCTCTTACCATCCTGCCAAAAGGCCGCGGACCCGCGCTCCACGTCTGGCACTTTTAGGCCACAACCCCGCTGTTTTTCCTATGAGAACGGGCGGTTTTACTTGCCCCGAATGCGCAGTCACGCTATCGTAGTTACCCATCGGAATTAAATTTCACAATAGGGTAAGACCTTGCTAGTCATCCTCGGTTATCTGATCGTCTGCGGCGCCGTGTTCGGCGGCTTCGCCATGGCGGGCGGCCACCTGGCCGCCTTGTTCCAACCGCTGGAACTGCTCATGATCGGCGGGGCGGCGGCCGGGGCTTTTCTGGTCGGCAACAACGGCAAGGCCATCAAGGCGACCCTGGGCGCGCTGCCCAAGCTGTTCAAAGGCTCGCGCTTCACCAAGGATCTCTACATGGAGCTCATGTCGCTGCTGTTCGACGTGCTCTCCAAGGTCCGCAAGGAAGGCCTGATGTCGATCGAAGGCGACATCGAGAAGCCCGAGGAGTCGCCCCTGTTCTCGAAGTACCCGGCGGTGCTGCAGGACCACCACATCGTCGAATTCATGACCGACTACCTGCGCCTGATGGTCTCGGGGAACATGGACGCGTTCCAGATCGAGAACCTGATGGACAACGAGATCGAGACCCATCACCACGAAGGCGCCGTGCCCGCGCACTGCATCGCCAAGCTGGGTGACGGCCTGCCGGCCTTCGGTATCGTGGCTGCGGTGATGGGCGTGGTGCACACCATGGAATCGGTCGGCATTCCCCCGTCCGAGCTGGGCATGCTGATCGCGCACGCGCTGGTCGGTACCTTCCTCGGCATCCTGCTGGCCTACGGTTTCGTCGGTCCGCTCGCCAGCCTGCTGGAACAGAAGCTGGAAGAAGAGGCCAAGATGTATCAGTGCGTGAAGGTGACGCTGCTGGCGAGCCTGAACGGCTACGCGCCGGCCCTGGCCGTGGAATTCGGCCGCAAGGTGCTGTACTCGACCGAGCGCCCGACCTTCATGGAGCTGGAAGAGCACATCAAGAAGGCCAAGGCGAAGTAAGCCTGCGCCCAACCGTTCCAGCGCGACGACACTGACACAATAACAAGCGGGTGACCCATGGCCGACGAGGGCTTGCGACCGATTATCGTCAAACGCATCAAGAAGGGTGGCGGCGGCCACCACGGCGGCGCGTGGAAGATCGCATACGCCGACTTCGTGACGGCGATGATGGCGTTCTTCCTGCTCATGTGGCTCCTCGGTTCGACCACCAAGGGGGACCTGAACGGCATCTCCGAATTCTTCAAGACGCCGCTGAAGGTGGCGATGTCCGGCGGCTCCGGCTCGGGTGACAGCTCCTCGGTGATCCAGGGCGGCGGCACCGACCTGACGCGCCGCACCGGCCAGGTGAAGAAGGGCGACATGACGCCCCAGAAGAAGACCTATGACCTGCGCGCGGCCAAGGCGCTGGTGGAGAAGGAAGAGCAGCAGCGCCTCCAGCAGCTCAAGCAGAAGATGGAACAGACCATCGACTCCAACCCGCTGCTCATGAAATTCAAGAACCAGCTGCTGCTCGACATCACCAGCGAAGGCCTGCGCGTGCAGATCGTCGATGAACAGAACCGGCCGATGTTCTCGCTGGCGAAGGCCGAGCTGCAGCCGTACACCCGCATCATCCTGCAGGAAATCGGCAAGGTGCTCAACGAGGTGCCGAACAAGATCAGCATCTCGGGCCACACCGACTCCACGCCGTACCCCACCGATACGGGCTACAGCAACTGGGAGCTGTCCAGCGACCGCGCCAACGCGTCGCGCCGGGAGCTGATGCGCGGCGGGATGGCGGAGAACAAGATCATGCGCGTGGTGGGCCTGGCCTCGGCCGCGCACCTGGACCGGAAGGATCCTTTCAATCCGGTCAACCGCCGCATCAGCATCATCGTAATGAACAAGAAGACCGAGGAAGCGGTTGCGCGCGATGGCATCGCCGCCGAGCAGGCGCCGGATGACGCGCCGGCTGCCACGCAAACCTCGGCCGCTGCTGCCCCGGCCGTGAAATGACAGGGCGTTGAGGACTGGAGAAGGCACATGAACAGAAAGAAGATCCTGGGCTCCCATGTCAAGCGGCTGCTGTCGGGAGTGTCGGACCATGGCCGCAGGCACCTGACCGAGGTCGAAACGGACCTCGTGCAAACCGAATTGCTGCTCGAGGAAGCGGTCGAGAAGCTGACCGCCGCCTTCATGGCGATCAATGCCGCGGTGGTGTCGCAGCAGGAGACGATTGCCCTGCTGCTGAAGGGCGGACAGCCCACGCCCGAGCAGTGCGCGCGGCTGGAGGACATGTCCGGCGAGGTGACCACGCATGTAAATGCGGCCATCACCAGCATGCAGTTCCAGGACATGACCAGCCAGCTGATCGACCGCACGCTCAAGCGCGTCACGGGCCTGCGCGAATTCCTCGGCACCCTGGGCGCGCACAGCAACGACCTGGCGCATGAAAGCGACAACGAACAGATCGTCGATCTGCTGGGGAAGGTGAGCATGGCACTGGCGATCCAGTCCCTGGAACTGCGCAGCGTGCTGCGCAAGGCAGTGAATCAGCAGCACCTCGAAAGCGGCGACGTAGAACTCTTTTAAATTTTGCAGGGCTTCGCAGGAAGCCCATTCCATAACAGCAGGAGCAAAGCAGATGGCAAAAACAATTCTCGCGGTTGACGATTCCAGTTCCCTGCGCCAGATGGTGGCGTTCAGCCTCAAGGCAGCGGGTTACCAGGTCGTCGAGGCGGTCGACGGCCAGGACGGCCTGGAAAAAGCCAAGGTACAGACCGTGGACCTGGTCCTCACCGACCAGAACATGCCGCGCATGGACGGCCTCTCGCTGATCAAGAATCTGCGCACGCTGCCGACATACCAGAAGGTGCCCATCCTGATGCTGACCACCGAGTCCTCGGACGAGATGAAGCAGAAGGGCCGCGCCGCCGGCGCCAACGGCTGGCTGGTCAAGCCGTTCGACCCGCAACGCCTGATCGAAGTCGTGAAGAAAGTCATCGGCTAAGGCATCGCGCAGACGAAAGAGCTTGGAGTCTCATCATGAGCATCGACATTAGCCAGTTCTACCAGGTCTTCTTCGACGAGGCCGAGGAACTGCTGGCTGAAATGGAGCGGCTGCTGCTGGCCGTGAACGTGGAAGCGCCCGACCCGGAAGACCTGAACGCGATCTTCCGCACCGCCCATTCGGTGAAGGGCGGCGCGGGCACGTTCGGCCTGACCGACATGACGGAAGTGACCCACGTGCTGGAGTCGCTGCTGGACCGCATCCGCAAGGGCGAGATGGCGCTCACGGCGCAGCATGTCGATGCCTTCCTGGCCGCCAAGGACAGCCTCAAGATGCAGCTCGAGGGCCACCGCGGCAACGGCACCGTGGACCAGGACCATGTGGCCAACGTGCGCATGATGCTGCAGGAACTGTCGGAAGACGTGGTGCACGCGCCCCAGCACGTGACCCCATCGTTCGTGCAGGTGGAAAAGCCCGTGGTGGCGCACGCCGATGGCGGCCACCGCTACCGCATCGAGCTGCCCAAGGTGGCGGACCGCGACGTCAACGCGCTGGCCGCGGAACTGGGCCTGCTGGGCCACGTGACGGTCTCGCCGCTGCCGGGCGAGCGCAATGCCGTCACCGTCACCACGCACGAGTCGCTGGACGACATCATCGCGATCTGCTCCTTCATCTTCAATGTCGATGAGCTGAAGATCTTCGAAGCGCCGCCGCTCACGCCCCAGCAGATGGCGCTCGAAAAGGCGGAACGCGCCAAGGCCGAGGATGAACTGGGCTACGGCTTCTTCGATCCGATCGAGCCCGAGGCCGAGCCGGAAAAGAGCGACGACGAGCGTGGCTACGGCTTCTTCCAGCCGATCGACGTGATCCGCGCCGAAGCCGGCATCAAGGACACTCCGCCGCCGGCGCCGGCCAGCAAGGCCCCGCCGCCGCTGGAGATCACCGAGACTGGCGCCGAGAAGAAGGCCGCCGCCAAGCCGGGCGAGAAGGGAACCTCGCACCTGAACCCGTCCTCCGAATCGAGCTCGATCCGCGTCTCCATCGAAAAGGTGGACCAGCTGATCAACCTCGTGGGCGAACTGGTGATCACCCAGGCCATGATCGAGCAGCGCTCCAACAACCTGGACCCGGTGCTGCACGAGCGCCTGCTGAACTCCGTCAGCCAGCTGACCCGCAACACGCGCGATCTGCAGGAAGCCGTGATGTCGATCCGCATGATGCCGATGGACTTCGTGTTCTCCCGCTTCCCGCGCATGGTGCGCGACCTGGCGCACAAGCTCGGGAAGAAGGTCGATTTCATCACCAACGGCGCCGCCACGGAACTGGACAAGGGCCTGATCGAGCGCATCGTCGATCCTTTGACGCACCTGGTGCGCAACTCCATCGACCACGGCATCGAGATGCCGGAAGCGCGCCGCGCGGCCGGCAAGACCGAGACCGGGCGCCTGTTCCTGTCCGCCTCCCACCAGGGCGGCCATATCGTCATCGAAGTGTCGGACGACGGCGGTGGTCTGAACCGCGAACGGATCCTCGCCAAGGCCGCGCAGAACGGGCTCGCGGTCTCGGACAGCATGAGCGATGCCGACGTCTGGCAGCTGATCTTCGCGCCCGGCTTCTCGACCGCCGAAACGGTGACCGACGTCTCCGGCCGCGGCGTGGGCATGGATGTCGTCAAGCGCAATATCCAGGCGCTGGGCGGCACTGTCGACATCCGCTCGGCCAAGGGCTTCGGCACCACCATCACCATCTCGCTGCCGCTCACGCTGGCGATCCTGGACGGCATGACGATCCGCTGCGGCGAAGAGATCTACATCCTCCCGCTGGGCTACGTGGCCGAATCGCTGCAGCCGGCGCCGGACGACATCAAGGAGATCGCAGGCCGCGGCCGCGTGCTCAAGGTGCGCGGCGACTACCTGCCGCTGGTGCCGCTGTACCAGATGTTCGACATCGAACCGCGCTACACCAACCCGGCCGAAGGCATCGTGGTGATCGTCGAATCGGACGGCCGCCGCGCGGGCCTGTTCGTGGACGAACTGGTGGGCCAGCAGCAGGTGGTGGTCAAGAACCTGGAATCGAACTACCGCAAGGTGGCCGGCATTTCCGGAGCCACCATCCTGGGCGATGGCGGCGTGTCCCTCATTCTCGACGTGTCGGCGCTGATCCGCTCCTCGCGCCAGCTGGCCGACGAATCCATTTACTCATAGGAGACTCTCATGTCCACCTCCGATAAAGACCACGCCGAAGCGCTCGACGCCGGCAAGGAATTCCTGGCCTTCAAACTGGGCGCCGAAGAATACGGAATCGACATCCTGAAGGTGCAGGAGATCCGCGGCTATGAGGCCGTGACCCGCATCGCCAGCGCGCCGGAATTCATCAAGGGCGTGATCAACCTGCGGGGCATCATCATCCCCGTGGTCGACATGCGCATCAAGTTCAAGCTCGGCACCCCGACCTACGACCAGTTCACCGTCGTGATCATCCTGAACATCAGTGGCCGCGTGGTCGGCATGGTGGTGGACAGCGTGTCCGACGTGACTACCCTGACCGCCGACCAGATCCGCCCCGCGCCGGACATGGGCGCCTCGTTCGACACCCAGTACATGGTCGGCCTGGGCACCATCGACGACCGCATGCTGATCCTGATCGACATCGACCGCCTGATGGCATCGCCCGACATGGGCCTCCTGGAAAAGCTGGCCGCCTGATACACATAGAGCCGGTCCGGGAACAAGAGCAGCAGCACCTGCAGCACACACGGAAAACACGAGTTAACAAGAGAACCAAAATGAATCTCCGCGACTTCAAGATCGGCACCAGGCTGGCCATCGGCTTTGGCGTGATCCTCTTCATCATGATGGCAATGGTGGTGTTGGCCAACACCCTCAACCACAATAACAAGACGGAGCTGCGGAAGGGGCTGGAGCTGGCGACTGCCAAGAGCCAGCAGGTCGCGTCGATGAAGTCGCTGATGCTGGAAGGCGGCATTGCGATGCGCAACATCGGGCTGCAGTCGGAAGTCGCGGCCATGCAGAAGGAGCAGGAGCGCGTGAGCGCCCTGCGCAAGCGCTACGACGACAGCATCGCGAGGCTGAAGGCCATGGGCCTCGACGAGCAGGAAAAGAAGGCCCTCGCTAACGCGGAGGCTGTGGAAAAAGAGGTGGGCGCAGCGTTCAAGGAAGCCAGCGATTCCATCATGGCATTCAATCCCGAGGGCGCGGTCAAGATCCTGGCAGGGAAGATCGACCCCCTCAACACCCAGTCGCTGGCCGCGCTGAACAAGCTGGTGGAGCTGGAGCAGGCGTCGGCCAAGGCGCTGCTGGCAGAGTCGGATGCCGACGACAAGCGTCTGATGCTGATCCTGCTCTGCATCGGCCTGGCCGCCGTGGCCCTGGGCGCGGTGTCCTCGGTCATCATCACCAAGTCGATCACCCAGCCCCTGCAAGGCGCGGTGGAAGTGGCCAAGAAGGTCGCCGAGGGCGAACTGACCTCGGTGATCCACGTGGAAGGCAAGGACGAGACCAGCGAACTGCTGGATGCCTTCAAGCACATGCACGATTCCCTGGCCCGCACCGTGGCCGACGTGCGCACCGGCACCGAGACCATCTCGGTGGCGTCGGAAGAAATCGCGCGCGGTAATGCCGACCTGTCGGCCCGCACCGAATCGCAAGCCAGCTCGCTGGGCGAGACCTCGGGTTCGATGGAGACCCTGACCTCCACCGTCAAGCAGAACGCGGACAACGCGCGCCAGGCCAACCAGCTGGCCGTGTCGGCATCGTCGGTGGCAGAGAAGGGCGGCATGGTGGTCTCGCAGGTGGTGGACACCATGGGCTCCATCAAGGAATCGAGCCGCAAGATTGTCGACATCATCGGCGTCATCGACGGCATCGCCTTCCAGACCAACATCCTGGCGCTGAATGCGGCCGTGGAAGCGGCGCGCGCCGGTGAGCAGGGCCGCGGCTTCGCCGTGGTTGCGAGCGAAGTGCGCAACCTGGCGCAGCGTTCCGCCTCGGCGGCCAAGGAGATCAAGGAACTCATCTCGGACTCGGTCGAGAAGGTCGACAACGGCGGCAAGCTGGTGGACGAAGCCGGCCAGACCATGGAGCTGATCGTGACCTCGATCCGCCAGGTGGCCGACATCATGGGCGAGATCACCGCCGCCACCGCGGAGCAGAGCTCGGGCATCGAAGGCGTCAACACCGCCATCACCCAGATGGACGAGATGACCCAGCAGAATGCCGCGCTGGTCGAGGAAGCCGCCGCCGCTGCCGAAAGCATGAAGGACCAGGCGCAGAAGCTGACCGCCGCGGTCTCGATCTTCAAGCTGGCCGGCGACGACCTGGCCCGCCGTGGCGCTTCGCGCCTCGG